>NZ_JARAMK010000006.1:0-251036 GCF_028807495.1 Roseovarius sp. SK2 | reverse complement strand
CGCCCGGCCGCTCCACCTTCAGAACATCCGCCCCGAACCACGCAAGAAGCTGCGTGCAGGTCGGACCCGACTGAACATGCGTGAAGTCCAGAATCTTGATGCCATCCAATGCTTTCATCAGGTCATTCCCCCTTGTTTTTCGTGATGCCTGCGCGGGTCCAGACCTCGCGCACGTGGTCGTGAAGGCGCATCGTGTGGTCGCGCACGCGAGCCTCTGCGAGGTCCACATCGCGCGCTTCGAGCGCCTCGATAATTTCCATGTGATCTGCCACTGATTGCGGCACACGGTCCTCCTCGGCCATGGATCGGCGACGCACCGCGTGCATGTGCACGAACAGGTTTTCCGCCATGCGGGCCAGCAACTCGCAGCCGGAGATTTCGAGGATTTTCTGGTGAAAGCGGATATTGTCGTCGGAATACTCCGCAATATCCGCCCCGCTCTTGGACACCGAGTATTTCATCGCGATGGTACGCAGGCTGGCGATCTGGCGGTCCGTGGCGGTGTCACAGGCCAGCCGCGCCGCCATGCTTTCCAGCGCGGCCCAGGCAACGATCATCTCCAGAATGTCCGACAGCGTCTTGCGCTGCACGAAAATGCCGCGACGCGGGCGCACCTCCAGAAGACCTTCCTGTTCCAGCCGCACCAGCACCTCGCGCAGCGGCGTGCGGGACACGCCCAGTTGCTCGGCCAGGCCGCGTTCGTCCAGCCGCAGGTCGACATCGTCGGAATAGATGTCCATGTCGAGGATCGCCTCGCGCATGCGGTTGTAGATGTGATCCTTGAGCGTGACAGAGGTATCGATCGGATTCAGTTTCATGGCAGCGTACCGAGGTGAGTCGTTAAGTTCGAAATCTGGTATACCACGAACCAGCATCGTGCAACGACAATCATTTGCGGATGCAGCAAAAAGTGTTGGCGTCGTCCGAAACGCAGACCGCCAAGGCGCCGCAAGAAACAAAAGGGCCGGGAAACCCCGGCCCTTTTTCGATACTTCGCGTTGTTGCGATCTATTCCGCTGCCACAGCCTCTTCTGCCTTTTCCACCCGCACGGCCGAGTATTTGAACTCGGGGATCTTACCGTAGGGGTCGATAGCCGGGTTCGTCAGAATGTTCGCCGCCGCCTCGACATAGGCAAACGGCATGAACACCATGTCCGGTGCAATCGCCCGGTCGGCACGTGCCATCACATCGATTGAGCCGCGCTTGGTGGAGATGCGCACCATGCCGCCCGGCTCAACCCCCAGCTTGCGCAGGGTCGAGGGGTGCAACGAACAGTTGGCCTCGGGTTCCACCGCATCCAGAACGCTGGACCGACGGGTCATCGACCCGGTATGCCAATGCTCCAGCTGCCGACCCGTCGTCAGCACCATCGGATAATCTGCGTCCGGCAGGTCGTCGGGCGGGATCACGCTGGCCGGGGTGAACCGGGCGCGCCCCTCGGGCCGAGGGAAGGCATCGCCGAACACCACGGCCTGGCCCGGGTCCTCGGGGCTGAGCGACGGATAGGTCACCGCCTCGCGCTCCAGCCGTTCCCAGGTGATGTTGTCGAGGCTGCGCATGTTGATCGCCATCTCGTTGAACACCTGCGACGGGTCGGTATAATTCCAGTTCAGGCCACAGCGCTTGGCCAGTTCGACCTCGATCCACCAGTCCTCTTTCGCCTCGCCCGGCGGCGGCACCGCCTGGCGCAGCATCTGGACGGTCCGGTTGGTGTTCGACACCGTCCCGGACTTTTCATAAAGCGCCGAGGCCGGAAGGATCACATCGGCATAGTTGGCCGTCTCGGTGATGAAGATGTCCTGCACCACAAGGTGATCCAGCATCGCCAGCGCGTCGCGGGCATGTTCCACGTCCGGGTCGCTCATCGCCGGGTTTTCACCCAGAACGTACATCGCCTTGATATGACCCTCGTGTACCGCGTCCATGATCTCGGTGACGGTCAACCCCTTCTCGCTGCTGAAGTCGCCCGATTCCCAGACTTCGGTAAACGCCTTGCGCACCCCGTCATCCGTGACCGACAGGTAGTCGGGCAGGAACATCGGGATCAGACCCGCATCCGACGCGCCCTGCACGTTGTTCTGACCGCGCAGCGGGTGCAGACCCGTGCCCGGACGGCCCACATGGCCGCACATCAGCGCCAGCGAAATCAGGCAGCGGGAATTGTCCGTGCCGTGGATGTGCTGGCTGACGCCCATGCCCCAGAAGATCATGCCGGACTGCGCCGTGGCGAATTCACGCGCCACTTCGCGCAGCGTCTCGGCGGGAATGCCGCACAGCTCTTCCATTTTTTCGGGCGGGAACTGCGCCAGATGCGCCTTCTCGGCCTCCCAGTTCTCGGTGAACGCCTCGATGTACTGCTGGTCGTAGAGCTCTTCCTCGACGATCACATGCATGATCGCGTTCAGCATGGACACGTCCGCGCCCGGCTTGAACTGCAGCATATGGCTGGCGAACCGCTTCATGCCCTGCCCACGCGGATCCATCACGATCAGTTTGCCACCGCGCTTGGTGAATTGCTTGAAATACGTCGCCGCAACAGGGTGGTTTTCCGTCGGATTGGCCCCGATGATGATCGCCACGTCGGCATTCTCGATCTCGTTGAAGGTCGCGGTCACGGCCCCCGAACCGACATTTTCGATCAGCGCCGCCACCGAGGAGGCGTGGCACAACCGCGTGCAATGATCCACGTTGTTGTGGCCAAAGCCCTGGCGGATGAATTTCTGGAACAGGTACGCCTCTTCGTTGGTGCACTTCGCACTGCCGAAACCGGCCACCTCGCGGCCACGACCTTTCAGGCCGTTTGCCGCCGCATCCAGCGCCTCGTCCCACGAGGCCTCACGGAAGAAGTCCTGCCAGTTGTCCGGATCGACATTCAGGCCCTTTGCCGGGGCATCCTCCCGCCGGATCAGCGGTTTGGTCAGGCGGTGCGAGTGCTGGATATAGTCGTACCCGAACCGGCCTTTGACACACAGGCGGCCTTCGTTCGCGGGGCCATTGATACCCTCGACGTATTTCACCTTGTCGTCCTTGACCTTCAGGCTGATCTGGCAGCCCACACCACAGAAGGCGCAGACGCTGTCGACCTCACGGTCATAATCGGCGCTGTCACCCACTTGGGCGTCATCCACCACCGAGGACGGCATCAGCGCCCCGGTCGGGCACGCCTGCACGCATTCGCCGCAGGCCACGCAGGTGCTTTCGCCCATCGGGTCGTCGAAATCGAATACCGGAAAGCTGTCATGACCGCGACCGGCCATGCCGATCACGTCATTGACCTGCACTTCACGGCAGGCGCGGACGCACAAGTTGCACTGGATGCAGGCATCCAGGTTGACGCTCATCGCGACGTGGCTGTCATCCAGAAGCGGCACACGGTCCTGTTCCAGCTTGGGAAAGCGGCTTTCCGATACGCCGGTCAGCTTGGCCATGTCCCACAGGTGGCTGGACTTGTCATGCGCCTTTTCCGGTTCCGGCTGGTCGGCGATCAGCATCTCCATCACCATCTTGCGCGCGGTTTCCGCCCGGTTCGAATTGGTGGTGACGTTCATACCTTCGCTGGCTTCGCGTATGCAGGACGCAACGAGATTGCGCTCGCCCTCCACTTCCACCATGCAGGCGCGGCAGTTGCCATCGGGGCGGTACCCCGGCGCGGGCTTGTGGCAGAGGTGCGGAATCTTCAGACCCCGGCCATTGGCCACTTCCCAAATGGTCATGCCCTTTTCGGCTTCGACTTCCTTGCCATCGAGTGTCAACTTGATCTTGTCGGTCATGTCTTACACCTCGTCCGGGAAATGTTTCATCGTCAGGCGAATGGGATTGGGCGCCGCCTGGCCCAGGCCACAGATGGACGCGTCCACCATGGTCTGGCTCAATTCTTCAAGCAGCGACTGGTCCCACGTATCCGCCTGCATCAGCTTCACGGCCTTTTCACAGCCAACGCGGCATGGTGTGCACTGGCCACAGCTTTCGTCCTCGAAGAACTTCAGCATGTTTATGGCGGCTTCCTTGGCGCTGTCCTTGTCCGACAACACCACGACGGCGGCGGACCCAATGAAGCTGCCATGCGGCTGCAACGTATCGAAATCGAGCGGCACATCGTCCATGTGCGCAGGCAGAAGCCCCGAGGACGGACCGCCCGGCTGATAGGCCTTCAGGGTATGACCGTCCAGCATACCGCCAGCGGCCTCGACAATGTCGAGGATGGTCGACCCGGCAGGCAGCAGATGCACGCCCGGGTTCTTCACGCGGCCCGATACCGAGTAAGAGCGCAGACCCTTACGGTCGTTCTTTTCCACGCCCGACAGGATCTCGCCACCCTCGCGCAGAACGCGGGCCACCCAGTAGAGCGTCTCGACATTGTTCACCAGCGTCGGCTTGTTGTAGACGCCGACCTGCGCCACGAAAGGTGGGCGATGGCGCGGCAGGCCGCGCTTGCCCTCGATCGACTCGATCATCGCGCTTTCTTCGCCGCAGATATACGCCCCCGCGCCGCGGCGCAGTTCGATATAGCCTTCCTCGACGATGCCCGCCTCTTCCAGCGCCTTGATCTCCTTGGCGAGGATCTTAAGAACAGCGGGATATTCGTCGCGCATGTAGATAAAGCAGGTCTTCGCCTCGACCGCCCAGGCGGCGATCAACATACCCTCTAGGAACAAATGCGGCGTGCGTTCCAGGTAATAGCGGTCCTTGAATGTGCCGGGCTCGCCCTCATCGCCGTTCACGGCCAGATACCGCGGCCCGGACTCCGCCCGCACAAAGCCCCATTTCTTGCCCGACGGGAAGCCCGCGCCGCCCAGGCCGCGCAGACCCGAATCGAGCAGCGTTTCCTGCACGGTCTCGAACACGCCGTCCTTGCGCAGTTCGGCCAGCTTCTCATAGCCTCCGTCGGCCTTGTAGGTCGCGAAATCCTCGTACTCGGGGACATGCGTGTGGGTATCGCCACTGGCGATGGCCGATTCGACCTTCTCCACCGTCGCGTTGTCGATGTGGTTGTGGCCCAGCTCCAGCACCGGCGCCGTGTCGCAGCGCCCCATACAGGGTGCACGCAGCACGCGCACCTCGGAGGGGTCCATGCCATCCTCCAGCGCGGCCTTCAGCTGTTGCGCCCCGGCCAATTCGCAGGACAGTGAATCGCACACCCGGATGGTCAGCGCGGGCGGGGGAACATCGCCTTCCTTGACCACGTCGAAATGCGCGTAAAATGTTGCAACTTCATAGACTTCGGCCTGCGCGATGCGCATCTCCTCGGCCAACGCGCGCAAATGCGCCGCGCTGAGGTGGCCAAACTTGTCCTGAATCAGGTGCAGATATTCAATCAACAGATCACGCCGCCGGGGCGCATCCCCCAGAAGCGCACGTACCTCTTCCCAGGCCTGGTCTTCCAGCTGCCGGCCTTTGGGCGTGTGCCGCCCCTTGCCCTTGCCAGATTTCCATACACCGCTGCGATCGTCCAATGCCATGATCGGTCCTCCCGTTGCTTCCGGGATACTAAGGCATGCATTGCGCAATCAAAAATCGTATGATTCAAATTCGCGATAAGCAGGACTTATTGCAGCACTTCCTTCAACGCCTGCACTGTGCGCAGCGCAGGGCCTCTGTCCGCGGTTACAAGGCTGAGAGATTTGCGCACTTCCGGCTCGACCAACGGAAGGATGCGGACAGACCGGGGGGCGCCGGTATTCTCGACCAGAACCTTCGGCACCACTGTCGCCGCTGCTCCCTGGATTGCCATCACGACCCCAGCCGTAAGGCCCGACAACTCGGCAACGACGCGCGGGCGCGTGCCGACGTCCTGAAAGACCGTGTCGATGATGTGCCGATTCTGCATCCCCGGCTCCAGCAGGCAGAGCGGCAGAGCCCCCGCCTCTTTCCAGGTGATCTGGGTCTTGTCCCCATCAACCATATCTGCCGGCACCAGCAGTACGTATTCCTCGTCGTCGATCGGCGTCACGCTCAGGAAGCTGTGGATGGCGCTCTCGGAATTGGCACTATCGGTATAGGTGATCCCGGCATCGTAGGTCCCGGCCTCCAGCCCGTGCAGAATAGCCAGCGAATTCATCGTCTTGACGCGCACGGTAATTCCGGGATTGGCCTCTCGCAGCTGGATCACGGTACGCGCCGCCAACGCTGCCGCAGTGGGGATCGCCGCCAGTGACAGCACGCCCGTGACATCCCCGGGCTCGGCACTGAACTCGGTCTCCAGCCGCTTGACGTCCTCGAGGATCTGCAGCGCGTGGCGCACGATGCTCTCCCCGTCCGGCGTCAGCCCCTGAAACCGGTTGCCCCGGTGCACGATCTTGGTCTCGAGGTGCTCTTCCAGCTTGGCGATGCGCATGGAAAACGCAGGCTGCGACACGCCGCATTCCTCAGCGGCGCGGGCGAAATGCTTCTGCCGTGCCAGCGCGGTCAGAAATTGCAGGTCTTTGAGGTCAAGCACGCGCGCTCCATCGTCTGTCGCCAGTCGTGCCGGGTTAAATCAAGCCCCGCGCCGGATGTCTATTTGAAACCGGCCCTTTGCCGCATCACACCGGGCTGTCCACCCGCCCGAAGATCTGCGCCGCGTGCTTTTCAAGGTAGATGCGCAGCCACGGCGTATAGATGTCCGGCATGGTGCGCGCATAGTCGCGCAGGTCGTCAAGGTCGACCCAGGCCGTATCCATGACCTCGGCAGGGTTCGGTTTCGGGGTGATCCGCTGCGAAACTTTGGCCACGAACACATCCACCACTTCGTGCTCCACCAGCCCGCCGCCAACGTCGGCGCGATATTCCAGCTGGTCGCGATAGTCCAGCGCCAGGCCTTCGACTCCCAACTCTTCTATCAGCCGGCGATGCGCGCAGGCCTCGGCGTCTTCGCCCCAGTTGGGATGCGTGCAGCAGGTATTCGCCCAAAGGCCCGGCGTGTGATACTTGGCCAACGCCCGTCGCTGGATCAGCAGCTCATTGCCGCAAAGCACGAACACCGACACCGCCTTGTGCCGCAAGCCGCGCTCATGGGCTTCCAGCTTTTCGACGGCCACCAGGTCGCCGCCGATCCAAGTCGGAATCATCACGCTCATGTATAGGCCGCCGGCACCAGCCGCGTCAGATGCGCCAGGTTCTTCAGCCCGATCTTCAGGTGGGCCATGGGCCGGGCCTTTACCAGTTTCTTGTTCATATACGCCTCGAAGGTCAGACGCTGCACGTCGATATCATGGCACAGCGACACGAACCGCTCGCGCCGCTCGTCCGACTTGTAATAGGCATTCTGCATAGACGCCAGCACCCGGAACACCGTCTTGTGTTCCTTCATGAAAAGCTGCCGCGCCAGCCGCAGGTCCTTGACCCGCCCCGATGCCAGCGTCGCCGCCGCTGCCGTGGCCGCAACGCGCCCGCCTGCCATGGCGTAGTAGATACCTTCTCCGGAACTGGGCGCGACCACGCCTGCCGCATCCCCGGCCAGGACGACATCCTTGCCATTATCCCAGCGGTCCAGCGGCTTCAGCGGGATCGGCGCGCCTTCCTTGCGGATCGTCTCACACTCCGCCAGCCCGCTGGCCACGCGCAGATCGGCGGTGGCCTGCTTCACGTCCACCTCTTTCACAAGCGATCCCATTCCCACGCTGGCAGATTTGCCATGCGGAAAGACCCAGCCGTAGAAATCCGGGCTGATCCGGCCGTCATAGATCACGTCGCAACGGGTTGGATCGTATTCTCCGACCTTGCCGGGCGCCGCGATGATCTCATGATAGGCGATAACATAGGGAATCCGGTCGCCGCCCTCCACCTCATCCCGCGCGACGTTCGACCGCGCACCGTCAGCGCCTATCACCAGCTTGCAGGGCAATTCACGTTCGTTCCCGCTGACCTTCTCGCGAAAGATAACCTTTACCTGTCCGTTCTCGCGCACGATCCGCTTGTATGTCCCGGTGGCGCGCACAGCACCCGCGGCCTCGGCCCGGACGCGCAGAAATTCGTCGAAATCCTCGCGGTCAACCATGCCGACGAAACCGTTCTCGATCGGAATATCCACCTTTCGCCCGGTCGGAGAAATCATTCTTGCCGTCGTGATCCTGGCCACCAGCAGGTCTTCGGGAATATCGAAATCCGCGACCAGGCGCGGAGGGATTGCGCCGCCACACGGCTTGATCCGGCCAGCCCGGTCCAGCAGCGCCACCTTGTGACCGGACCTTGCCAGGTCCTCCGCCGCCGTGGCCCCGCTCGGGCCGCCTCCTACCACCACAACGTCATACATCTCTCATTCTCCCGGTTGCAGCAGCGGCGCATGAGGCCGGTGCAGGATGCGCACCGCCACCAACGCGGCGGCCAAGAACAGCACGGCCTCGAGGCCGAAGACAGCGGCATAGGCTGCCTCATCGCTCAATATCGTGCGGGCCAGGTCCAGCGTGCCCGTGGCAATCAATCCGGCCAGCCCGGCAGCCACCGCCTGGGCTGCCCCGAAAACACCCATCCGCGTGCCGGTGGCGCCCTCTTGCGCTGCGGCAAGCCGCATCATCGAGCCAATCGCGCCCACGACGAAAAAGCCGTTGCCCAGCCCGAGAATAACCGTGAATGGCACCAGTGCCGCGCCTGCACCAAGGCCCATCAGGCCCACCGCAGACACCACGCAGCCGGTAACGGCCCATGTCCGTAAGCTGCCCAGCTTGAACGTCGAAAACGCGCCCGCCATCAGCATCCCCAACAGCGCCGCGCCATCCTTGCCGCCCGACAGCTTGGTCGACTCGTCAGGTGTCAGACCGTGGATATGGCCTGCGAAAGGCTCCAACACCAGTTCACTGAGGTAGAAGGCCAGGATCGACAGGAAGACAAACCCGGTAAACGCCTTCGCCGCCGGGTCCGCCCACGTCGCGCGCAAGGCCGGGCCGAGGTTTGGCTCCTGTGGTGCGGGCACGGCGCCAAGGCGCCGCTCGACTCCCCAAGTGGCGATCAATGCAGCCACGAAACAGGCCGCCGCGACCACTGGAACAACCAGCATCAGCCGCTCCGGGCTGTAGGGTTTCAGCGCGACACCCGCGCCCACCGACGCCGCAATCGCGCCCGCAATCAGCATCAGCCAGGCGAACGTGGCCGCCGCGCCTTTCTTGTCATCCGGAGCCGCCGTCGCCAGTAAGGCCAGGAACGAGGTCCCCGCCGCCCCGATCCCGAACCCGATCAGTGCATAGGCCAGTATCCAGAACGCAAGCGCGACCTGCGTACTCGGCGCAAAGGCGATTGCCCAGGCCGTCAGCACAAGCCCCGCGCCCACCACGAGCGTTCCGCCCAGAATGAACGGTGTCCGCCCGCCCTTGGTGTCAGAACGATGCCCCCAGATTGGACGCGATAACTGCACGGCGTAATGCAGCGCCACCAGGAACCCGGGCAACAGCGCAGGCAACGCCAGCTCGACCGTCATCAACCTGTTGAACAGGTTCACCGGCAGGGCCGCCATCCCGCCGATCGCGGCGTTGGCCAGGCACAGCCTTGTGATACCGCCCCACCCCAGCGTCATACCACCCCCCTGACCGCAAAGGCCGCGACCATCATGCCGCTGACATAAAGCGTGACGCCCGTAGCGTTATACCAAGGCGCGCGGCCTTTCGGATCGGACAGCAGCACGCGCATCGCCCAAAGCTGAACCAGCAGCAGTGCAGCAATCGCAGCGGCGTGATACACCTGCCCCCACCACGCCAATGCTGCGATTACCACAAGTTGCGGCACAGCCATGATCCAGCAGGCCACGTGCGCCGCGCGCTCCGGGCCGAGCGTAACGGGAAGGGAGTTCACCCCTGTCTGCCGATCTCCCTCCAAAGCCTTGAAATCGTTGAGCGTCATGATCCCGTGCGCGCCCACGGCATAAAGCAGCGCCAGGGCCACGATCTGCCATGCCGGCGCGCCGGCCGACAATACGGCAGCCCCGGTGAACCACGGTAGCCCCTCGTAGCACAGCGCGACCAGACCCGGCCCCCACCAACCCGATTTCTTCATCCGAACAGGTTCGGCCGAATAGGCCCAGGCCGCCAGCACGCCAAACACCGTCGCGCCAAAGCCCCACGGGCCCAGCGTCGACCCCAGCGCCAGCGCGGCAATACTCATGAAAAGGGCGATCCACAGGCCCCAGCGCCCCGGGATGCGGCCCGACGGGATCGGGCGGTCCGGTTCGTTGATCGCGTCCACGTGCCGGTCGCACCAGTCGTTGGCCGCCTGACTCATGCCGCAGACCACCGGCCCGGCCAAAACCATGCCGATCAACACCAGCCAAGGCGCCGACATCACCGGCACGCCGCTGGAAACGACGCCGCACAGATAGGCCCAGACCGGCGGGAACCACGTGATCGGTTTGATCAGGGTCAGAATGGCGCGCGGTTCGGGCCAGCGGCGCAACGCACGTATGCCCAATGAGACACTCATAGTGTCAAGTATGGTTTACAACTCGGATTCGGGAAAGGACTTTTTCCGAGCCGGCGACGATCTTCCGGGAAATCCTTTCACAAAGGATTTCCGAAAAGCTTTCTCAAAGCTTTTCGATGCCTATTCGTCCGCGTTGGAGTTGATCAGCCCGTGCTTGCGCAGCTTTACGTAAAGGCTTTGCCGCGACAGCCCCAGCATCTCGGCCGCTGCCACGCGATTGTTGCCCGTCAATTGCACCGCCGTCTCGATGCACAGCTTTTCGATGACGTCCGACGTCGCCGAGACCAGCTCCTTCAACGAGGCCGTACCGACAAGGTCCATGACGTTCTTCATGGCCTCATCGCTGACCACGCTGGATATTTCCGCCTCACCCGTGTCGTTCGAGGTCGAGCTGCGCAGGATGAAACCGAAGCCGAAATCGCCCGCCGGGTCACGCAAACGTGCCACGGACACGCCGACGCTGGCTCGCGTGCCGACAACGCTGGCAATCTGCGTGGCATAGTTGCGCAGCTTGCCCTGCTTGGCGGCAGCCTCCAGCATCAACTTGACGTCGACCGCGCCGCGCACAAGGAAATCGGCAAGGTCGCTGTCACGGACATCGCGCAACTGAGCAGCATCCGCCATGGTCAGGAACGCCTCATTGGCGTCGCGGATCACGCCCTTGCCATCGGTGATCACGATCGCATCGCTGGTGGCAGCGTAAAGCGCAGCCATCACCTGCGCCGATTCGACCGCCGTGCCGGCGTCACCATCCGCAGGCCGCACGCGGCACAGCAGAAAAAGATCGCCCGCCGCGCGGAAAAATTCGGGGTAGAGCTTCAGCTCGCGCTCGTTGCGTCGCGCCACCAGGTCAATTCCGCGCGCCTCGCGCGACCCGGCCGCGCTGCGCATCGCTTCCAACAACTCTTCGCGGCGCCGTCCGTCGAACGCCTGCGCCAGAGAAGACCCGCTCAGAGTGTCGGTATTGGTCCCCATAAGCATCGCCGCCGCACTGTTCAGGTCGCGAATGCGGCCCTTTTCCGGCTCGACCAGGATCAGCGGCGTCTCGGACGCCTCCAGCACGACGTGATAGAATGTCTGCTCCCCGCGCAATCGCTGCTGGTCACGTTCGCGCGCCGTCTGCTCCGCGACAAGGCGCTGCTGGACCTCCGCAATGGGCTGCATGTCTCGCCCAAGCAGAAGCAACCCACCGTCATAAACCCTGTGCAGGGTATAGCGGATTGGAAATTCCCAAGTGGCATTGTCGATGTGGTTCAGCTCCAGGCCCCGCGGAGTCCGGTCGGGCTCGGCCTGCATCTCCGCCAGTCGCAGATCGAGCTTCTCCTTGCTCTCGACGGTCAGGAAATTCTTGAAAGGCCGCCCAACCCAATGGTCCAGACACCCGAGCGATGGACAGTCGGGATTTACGGAAATGCCGGCGACCTCACCATCGTCGGCCACGTAGACAGCCACGTCACCGGCCTGTTCCACGATATTGTGCACCCCGGAAGGATCGGGCAATGCCCCGGCGCGTAGTCGCTCAGACTTACGAGTCTCACGGGTCATCAGACCACTCCGTCAATCCCCGAACCAAGTACCATCAGATCGCTCCGCTGAACGGCAACGCCTCTGCTACACTCGACAGGCCACATTTTTCTATCGCTTCTCTAGCAGTGCGAACCGCGTGATCTGCGCCGGTCTTAGATACGACTTTCGGATCAGCCTCGACGGCTCGCCCACCGATCACGATTGGTGGCATATAGTTTGCATTCGAGCGGAGGTAATCTATAAGTTCGATGGTTTTTTCAACCGAATTCCGCGTCGCGACCGAAATTCCGATCATCGCGAAGCGCCGGGTGCCCGAAAGTTCAGCCAATTCCTCCCGCGTCAGGCCAATCGCCATGTGAACCCAAAGCCCATGCTGGCGAAGATTGTCGGCAGCGACAAAAGCGCCAAGAGCATGCTGTTCGTACTGCGGCACGACCATCAGCACGGATTGACCAAGCGGGATGCTTCGGTCGCTCCACTGCGCCGAAGCTTGGCCCCCTTTGTCGCGAAACAATCCCTGCAAACGCGAGGCGCCAACGGTGACATCGACGAAACTCGCCCGATCACTGACCCAAAGCTCACCGAGATAGGCCGAGACGGCCGGGATGTATGACTGGAAAATCTCTTCACTGCTGACACCGGTTGCCATCAGCGAGGCGATGGCCGCCCGGTAGCTGCTTTCCGAGTCCGACATCAGCGCTTCGCACAGCCTTTGGATCCACTCCTCCCGCGTCCGCGGCGCGGACCTAGTCGTGTTTGAAATGACCGTTCTCAGCGCCGATTCCACGAGAAACCGAATGGCCGGCTGCTGCGTCTTGGAAAGGCCGGAGCCTTTTCTGTCAGAGGACTCTCCCACGCGCTTCTCCCCCGCGTTCGACAACATGACTGTGCCCGCAGGCGTCAGGCACGTATGTAGTCTCAATTAGTCTGCGCCCGCCGCGCCTCAATGTCAATTTTTCCTGACATACACGCATGACGCGATCATTTAATCCCCTGTTTTCCAGAACTTTATTTCTTGAATCCAAGATCTGAGTGACGCGAAACACCTTTGAAAATCACATATGTTCGAGTCGCGCCCCGCTCTCTCGTGTCGACATATCACAACGGATCAAGGTGTAAATTTTAGTTGACACTTTGAAGCCCGCGCCCCTAGCATCGTGCTACGACCTTACGGTCTGCGAGGGGGAGTCAATGACGCTTCAAGCGCCACCAAAAACGAGCCCGGGCCTGCTCTACACACCCGAACAGCGCGCCCGTCGCGATGCCAGTATCTGGACACTGGTTCAGGGCGTTCTCGCGCCCGCTCAATTCCTTGTCTTTCTCGTCTCGCTCGGCCTCGTGCTGCGCTACCTATGGACGGGCGAAGGCTATACGCTGGCCACGTGGTCGATCCTGGTCAAGACCGGCTTCCTCTACCTGATCATGGTCACCGGGGCGATCTGGGAGAAAATCGTTTTCGGTCAATACCTTTTCGCTAGCGCTTTCTTCTGGGAGGACGTGTTCAGCTTTGCGGTCATCGCGTTGCACACGGCCTATCTATGGGCGCTTTTCACGGCCGCATTGTCCCCTCAAGGTTTGATGATCCTGGCGCTCGCGGCCTATGCCGCCTACGCAATCAACGCCACCCAGTTCCTGCTCAAACTGCGCGCGGCGCGGCTTCAGTCGGCAAGCCCGTCAGAGGTGCCGGCATGACCGACGAAACCACGCCTCTTCCGGCCACCGGATGCCGTGACGCCCCGGTCCTGAAACAGCGCGGTCAGCACGAAGTCTTCTGCGGACTGACGGGAATCATCTGGCTGCACCGCAAAATGCAGGACGCGTTCTTTCTGGTCGTGGGCTCGCGCACCTGCGCCCATCTGCTGCAATCCGCCGCCGGCGTGATGATCTTCGCCGAGCCGCGTTTCGGCACCGCGATTCTGGAGGAAACCGACCTTGCCGGCCTCGCCGATGCCCAAGCCGAGCTTGAGCGCGAGGTCGCCCGCCTGCTGGAGCGCCGCAAGGATATCCGCCAGCTCTTTCTAGTGGGCTCCTGCCCATCCGAGGTGATCAAGCTGGATCTTGCCCGCGCCGCCGAAAAGCTGTCACTGCAACATGCGCCACATGTGCGGGTGCTGAATTACTCGGGTTCCGGCATCGAGACCACCTTCACCGAGGGCGAGGACGCGTGCCTCGCTTCGATGGTCCCGGTCCTGCCGGAAACGGACGAGCATCAGCTTCTCGTGGTCGGCGCCCTGCCCGACGTGGTCGAGGACCAGATGCTCGACCTTCTGTCCAAGATGGGCCTCGGGAACGTGAAAGTGCTGCCAGCGCGCCGCGCCGATAGCACTCTCGCGGTTGGTCCCAACACCTCTTTCATCCTCACCCAGCCTTTCCTCGGCGGCACCCTCGCCGCACTTGGAAAGCGCGGGGCGCGTCACATTCCTGCGCCTTTCCCGTTCGGCGAAGAAGGCACCACCGCGTGGCTTCGCGCCGTGGCAATGGAGTTCGGTGTCGACATCACCCTGTTCGACAATGTAACACACGCGCCCCGCGCACGGGCCAAAAAAGCGATCTCGCAGGCGGCGGAGAAACTGGACGGCAAGTCCGTCTTCTTTTTCCCCGACAGCCAGCTTGAGATCCCGCTGGCCCGGTTTCTCACCCGCGAATGCGGGATGAGCGCCATCGAAGTGGGCGCACCTTACATCCACAAGGGCGTTGCCGGCCCGGACCTCGACTTGCTCGAAAAGGGTCCTACCCTGTCCGAAGGGCAGGATGTCGAAATGCAGCTCGACCGCTGCCGCGCGGCCCAACCCGACCTGACGGTCTGCGGCCTTGGCCTCGCCAACCCGCTTGAGGCCGAGGGATTGGCTACCAAGTGGGCCATCGAACTCGTGTTCACCCCGGTTCATTTTTACGAGCAGGCCGGTGACCTTGCGGGTCTCTTCTCCCGCCCACTGCATCGCCGCGCCAAGCTGCGGCTGGAGGCGGCGGAATGAAGCTGTCGGTCTGGACATATGAAGGCCCACCGCATGTCGGCGCCCTGCGCGTCGCCACCGCGATGAAGGGCCTGCATTACGTCCTGCACGCGCCGCAGGGCGACACCTATGCCGACCTGCTCTTCACAATGATCGAGCGGCGCAACCACCGCCCGCCCGTCACGTACACGACATTTCAGGCCCGCGACCTGGGAGCGGACACGGCAAATCTTTTCAAAACCGCGGCTCAGGCGGCCTATGAGCGGTTTCAGCCTCAGGCGATGATCGTCGGCGCTTCCTGCACCGCCGAACTGATTCAGGACGACCCCGGAGGCATGGCCGAGCAGATGGGCCTGCCCTGTCCGGTCATCGCGCTGGAACTGCCCAGCTACCAGCGCAAGGAAAACTTCGGCGCCGATGAAACCCTGTTTCAGCTGGTGCGCAACCTCGCCCGCCCGATGGAGCGCACGGGCCATGTGACCGCCAACCTGATCGGCCCCACGGCCCTCGGCTTTCGCCACCGCGACGACATCACCGAGGTGACCGCCCTGCTCGAGGACATGGGGATCTCCGTCAACGTCTGCGCGCCTTTTGACGCAACACCCCAGGATCTCACCCGGCTAGGTGCCGCGCATTTCAACGTGCTGATGTATCCCGAAACCGGCGAGGCCGCCTGCCGCTGGATGGAACGTGAACTGGACCAGCCTTTCACCAAGACTATCCCCATAGGTGTCGGCGCCACCCGCGATTTCATCGCCGAGGTGGCCGAGATCACGGGGCAAGAGCCAAACCTCGACGTCAGCCGCCTGCGCCTGCCGTGGTACTCGGCCTCGGTCGATTCCACCTACCTCACCGGCAAGCGCGTGTTCCTCTTCGGCGACGGCACGCATGTCGCCGCCGCCGCGCGCGTCGCCCGCGACGAGATGGGGTTCGAGGTGGTCGGCCTTGGGTGCTACAACCGCGAGATGGCCCGCCCGATCCGCGCGCTGGCCAAGGCCTACGGCGTCGAGGCGCTGATCACCGACGACTACCTCGACGTCGAACAGCGGATCGAGGAACTGGCGCCCGAGATGATCCTCGGCACCCAGATGGAGCGCCATATCGGCAAGCGCCTTGGCATCCCCTGCGCCGTCATTTCCGCCCCCGTCCACGTTCAGGATTTCCCCGCCCGCTACAGCCCGCAAATGGGCATCGAAGGCGCAAACGTCATCTTCGACACCTGGGTCCACCCGCTGGTCATGGGGCTGGAAGAGCACCTGCTGCACATGTTCCGCGACGACTTCGAATTCCACGACGACGCGGGCGCCAGCCATCACGGACACAAGGCGGTCGACCGCAAGGCGGAAGACCGTCCCGGGCTTGACCCGGGACCTCCCTACCATCCGGCTGAGGAACCGCAGCCCGCCAACGACAATACCTCCATTACCTGGCTCGCCGACGCCGAGAAGGAACTGAAGAAGATTCCCTTCTTCGTGCGCGGCAAGGCCCGGCGCAATACCGAAACCTTCGCCGCCGAGCGCGGCATGACGCAGATCAGCCTTGATACCCTTTACGAGGCAAAGGCCCATTATGCGCGATGACGCCATGATAACCCGGCCTTACAAGGTCGTGATCCTGACGCTGGACAGCCATGCCGCAGGCCCTTGCGAACGCGCGGCACTGAACCTCGGCATGGATTTCCCGGGTCTGGAACTCAAGGTCCACGCCGCCGCCGAATGGGGTGAAAGCGACGCCGCTCTGGCCGCCGCCCGCGCCGACATCGCCTCGGGCGACATCCTCATCGCCAACCTTCTCTTCCTCGAAGACCACATCAACGCGATCCTGCCTGACCTCGAAGCGCGGCGCGAAAATTGCGACGCGCTGGCGGGCATCATTGCCGACGCCAAGATCGTGCGCCTGACGCGCATGGGCACGCTCGACATGCAGGCCCCGGAATCCGGCACGCGCAAGCTGATGAAAAAGTTGCGCGGCCAGACCAAGCAGAATGTCGACAGCGGCGCCAAGAAGATGAAGATGCTCCGCCGCCTGCCCCGCATCCTCAAGCTCATCCCCGGCAAGGCGCAGGACCTGCGCGCCTGGTTTCTGACGATGCAATACTGGCTCGGCGCGTCGGACGAGAATGTCGAAGGCCTGATCCGCTTCCTCATTTCGCGCTACTGCCGCCACGATGATTGGCGCGGCGCGCGCGTGGCCCTGCCCGTGGAATATCCCGATACCGGGCTTTTCCACCCCGACCTGCCCGACCGCATCACCACCGACCCCGCCGACCTGCCGGGCCACATCCCCGGCGCGCCCACTGTCGGCCTCCTGATGATGCGCTCCTATGTCCTGTCCGGCGACACCGCGCATTACGACGGCGTCATCCGCACCCTTCATGCCCGTGGCCTCAATGTATTGCCCGCCTTCGCCGGCGGTCTTGACGGCCGGCCCGCCATCGATGCGTTCTTCCGCACCGAGCGTGGCCCGAAGATCGACGCGCTTGTCTCGCTGACCGGCTTCAGCCTCGTCGGCGGCCCAGCCTATAACGACAACGACGCGGCCATCGCGGTGCTCAACGACCTCGATCTGCCCTACATCGCCGCCCATCCGCTGGAATTCCAGACACTGGGCCAATGGGCCGACTCGCCCCAGGGCCTCGGCCCGATAGAAACGACGATGCTCATCGCCCTGCCGGAACTCGACGGCGCGACCTGCCCCACCGTTTTCGCCGGCCGCCACGGCCCCGAGGGCTGCACCGGCTGCGCCCATGCCTGCAAGGCGGCTCCGGACAACAAGGCCATGGCCCCTTGCCCCGAGCGCATCGACAGCCTGGTCGAGAAAACCGAGCGCCTGATCCGCCTGCGCCGCCGCAAGCCGGCCGAAAAGAAAGTCGCCATCGTCCTCTTCGGCTTCCCGCCCAACGCAGGCGCCGTGGGCACTGCCGCCTATCTGTCCGTCTTCGAAAGCCTGCACAACACCATGCGGGAAATGCAGGCCCAGGGCTACGACATCGAGGTACCCGAAACCGTCGACGCCCTGCGCGCCGCCATCCTGCAAGGCAACGCCGCCCAATACGGGCAAGAGGCCAATGTCGCCGCCCATGTCAGCGCCGACACCATCGTCGCAAACGCGCCCCACCTTTCCGAGATCGAAGAGGTCTGGGGCCCCGCTCCCGGTAAGGTGCAATCCGACGGGCGCGGCGTCTTCGTGCTGGGCCAGGATTTCGGCAACGTCTTTGTCGGCATCCAACCCGCTTTCGGCTACGAAGGCGATCCGATGCGCCTGCTCTTCGAGCGCGGCTTCGCGCCCACCCATGCCTTCGTGCAATTCTACCAGTGGCTGCGCAACACCTACCAGGCCGACGCCATCCTGCATTTCGGCATGCATGGCGCGCTGGAATTCATGCCGGGCAAGCAGGCGGGTGTCGGCCCGCGCGACTGGCCCGACCGCCTGATCGGCGAGATGCCCAACATCTACCTTTACGCGGCCAACAACCCGTCCGAGGCCAGCCTCGCCAAGCGCCGCTCCGGCGCCGTCACCATTTCGCACCTCACCCCGCCACTGGCCACCGCCGGGCTCTACAAGGGTCTGGCCGAGCTGAAAGACAGCCTGACCCGCTGGCGCGCCACGCGCCCCGGCGCGTCTGAGCGCGCCGATCTGGAAACCCTCATCGCCGAACAGGCCGAGGCCGTCGACTTGGGCGACACTGACCCCGAAACGCTCTGGCTGAAACTGCTGGAAACCGAGGATGCCCTGATCCCCGAGGGTCTGCATGTCGTGGGCCGGCCCATGTCCGACATGGCCCGCGCCGAGTATCTCGATCTCATGGCCGACGCCGATGCCGCGACCCGCGCCACTGCCGACAAACATCTGCGGGAAAGCACCGAGATCCCCGCGATCCTGCACGCGCTGGCGGGCGGCTATACCGCGCCGGTGCATGGCGGCGACCTCATCCGCTCACCCGACATCCTGCCCACGGGCCGCAACATTCACGCGTTCGACCCGTTCCGCATGCCGTCGGAATTCGCCTGCCGCGAAGGAGCCGCACAGGCGCAGCTTCTGCTGGACACTCACAAGACCCTGCCACGCTCCGTGGCGATCGTCCTCTGGGGGTCCGACAACATCAAGTCCGATGGCTCGCAACTGGCGCAGGCCCTGGCGCTCATGGGCGCCAAACCGCGCTTCGACAGTTTCGGCCGCCTTTGCGGGGCGGACCTCATACCGCTCACGGATCTGGGCCGTCCCCGCATCGACGTCATCATGACCCTGTCGGGCATCTTCCGCGACCTGCTGCCGCTTCAGACCAAGCTGCTGGCCGAGGCCGCGCTCAAGGCCGCGCAGGCAGAAGAGCCGGTCGAACAGAACTTCATCCGCGCCCATGCGCTGGCCTATGCCGAAAAGATCGGCTGCGATCTGCAAACCGCCGCCCTCCGCGTCTTTTCCAACGCCGAGGGCGCCTATGGCTCGAACGTCAACATGATGGTCGACAGCTCCGCCTTCGACGACGAGGACGAACTGGCCGACGCCTACCTGTCGCGCAAGTCCTTCGCCTATGGCGTCGACGGCAAGGCGGCGGCCAACGACAAGCTCCTGCAAACCGCGCTTGGCGACGTGGAACTGGCCTACCAGAACCTCGAATCCGTCGAGCTCGGCGTCACCACGGTCGACCACTATTTCGACACGCTGGGCGGCATCTCGCGCGCGGTCAAACGCGCCCGCGGCGGCGAAGAGGCGGCGATCTACATCTCCGACACCACCCGCGGCGCGGGCAAGGTGCGCACGCTGGCCGACCAGGTCTCGCTCGAAAGCCGCTCCCGCGCGCTGAATCCCAAGTTTCACGAGGCACTGCTGCAACACGGTGCCGAAGGCGTCCGCCAGATCGAAAGCGCCTTCACCAACACGATGGGCTGGTCCGCCACCACCGGCCAGGTCGAGCCCTGGGTCTACCAGCGCCTTTCCGAGACCTTCATCCTCGACGCGGACATGCGCCAGCGCCTGGCGGAACTCAACCCGACCGCCTCCTCGCGCATGGCCAACCGCCTGCTCGAGGCGCATGACCGCTCCTATTGGCAGCCCGATACGGACACTCTCTCGGCCCTGCGCAACGCCGCCGACTCCCTCGAAGATCACCTCGAAGGAGTCGCAGCAGAATGACACGTAACCCCGAAAGGACAGGCGACACATGAGCCCTCGCGACGACATTCCGGCCCTCAGGGGCCAAGACGGCGAAGGATCGGTTCAGGTTCACCAAGACCCATCGATGAAGATCGAAGGGGCCAAGGTCTTCTCGGTCTATGGCAAGGGCGGGATCGGCAAGTCCACCACGTCCTCGAACCTCTCGGCGGCCTTCGCCAAGATGGGCAAGCGCGTGCTGCAGATCGGCTGCGATCCCAAGCATGACAGTACCTTCACCCTGACCGGTCGCTTGCAGCCAACGGTGATCGACATCCTGAAAGAGGTCGATTTCCACCCCGAGGAACTGCGACCCGAGGATTTCGTGGCCGATGGCTGGGGCGGCGTCAAATGCGTCGAAGCAGGGGGGCCGCCCGCCGGCACCGGCTGCGGCGGCTATGTCGTGGGCCAGACGGTCAAGCTGCTGAAACAGCACCATATGCTGGAAGACACAGATGTGGTGATCTTCGACGTGCTGGGCGACGTGGTCTGCGGCGGTTTCGCGGCCCCCCTGCAACATGCCGACCGCGCGGTGATCGTCACCGCGAATGACTTCGACAGCATCTACGCCATGAACCGCATCATCGCCGCGGTTCAGGCCAAGTCGGCCAACTACAAGGTCCGGCTTGCCGGGTGCGTCGCCAACCGCTCGCGAGAGACCAACGAGGTTGACCGCTACTGCGAGAAAGTCGGCTTCAACCGCATCGCGCACATGCCCGATTACGACGCCATCCGTCGTTCGCGCCTGAAAAAGAAGACCCTCTTCGAGATGCCCGACGAGGAAGACATCGTCATGGCCCGCAAGGAATACGTCCAGCTGGCCGAGACCCTCTGGCGCGGCACCGAACCGCTGGCCCCCGCCCCGATGGAAGACCGCGATATCTTCGAGCTCCTGGGGTTCGATTGATGAACTACGCCGCCGCATATCGCATTGCCGTCCCGGGCTTGACCCGGGACCTCTTGGCCAACGTCGAGGCCCCGGATCAAGTCCGGGGCGCGACACGTGCAGGGGACTCGGCATGACTTACGACCGCACATTGACCCGGGTCGAAACCTATTTCGACAAGACCGCCAGCCGCACGTGGGAGGCGTTGACCAGCGATGCGCCGGTCTCGAAGATCCGGGAAACCGTGCGGCGCGGGCGGGACGCAATGCGCGAACAGATGCTGTCGCGCCTGCCCAATGACCTGCGCGGCGCGCGTATCCTCGATGCGGGCTGCGGCACCGGCGCGATGACCACCGAACTCGCCGCACGCGGGGCCGACGTGGTGGCCGTCGACATTTCGCCCTCGCTCGTGGGCATCGCCCAACGACGTCTGCCCGAAACGCTGGCCCACCGCGTGGCCTTTCACGCCGGCGACATGCTGGATGCGGGGCTGGGCCGCTTCGACCACGTTCTGGCGATGGACAGCCTGATCTACTACCGCGACGCCGATATCGCCCGGTCGCTGGCTACGCTCATGGCGCGCACATCGGGCAGGATCGTATTCACCGTCGCCCCGCGCACGCCGCTCTTGATGGGTATGTGGTACGCGGGCAAGCTCTTTCCCCGCTCCGACCGCTCGCCCACCATGATCCCGCACAGCCCCGCGCGCCTGTCGCGCGCCTATGCGCGGGCCGAAGGCACCGGCACCCTTGTGCCGCTTCAACGTGTGACCTCGGGCTTCTACATTTCCCACGCGATGGAGGTGACTGCATGAGCCGTCCTTCGCCCCTCAAGCACCTCAGCCTGCGCGCCCTGCCCTTCGCGGACGCGGCCAGCGAGGGGTTGCCGATGGGCGAACTGCTGCGGCTCTCACTGTTCCAGGTGTCAGTCGGAATGGCCACGGTCATGCTGCTGGGCACACTCAACCGCGTCATGATCGTCGAGCTTTCGGTCCCGGCCACCATCGTCGCCGTCATGATCGCCCTGCCCGTCCTGATCGCGCCCTTCCGCACTCTGCTCGGCTTTCGCTCCGACACTTACCGCAGCGCCATCGGCTGGAAGCGCGTGCCCTACCTTTGGTTCGGCTCGCTCTGGCAAATGGGCGGCCTCGCGGTGATGCCCTTTTCCCTGCTAGTCCTGTCGGGCAATACCGTCCACGACGTGCCCTTCGCGGGCGAGGTTCTGGCCGGCCTGGCCTTCCTGATGACCGGCCTCGGCCTGCACATGACCCAAACCGCCGGTCTGGCCCTCGCCACCGACCGCGCGGATGAGGCGACACGCCCGCGCGTCGTGGCGCTGCTTTACGTGATGTTCCTGCTGGGCATGGGCGTCTCCGCCATCGTCATCGGCTGGCTTCTGCGAGACTTCAGCGAATTGGCCTTGATCCGCGTCGTGCAGGGCGCGGCGCTCGCGGGCATCGTGCTCAACCTCATCGCGCTGTGGAAACAGGAAAAGATGGCGCCGATGACACACGCGGAACGCGCCGCGCCCCGCCCCCGGTTCGCCGAGGCCTGGGCCGACCTGATGTCCGGCGGTCAGGCCGGGCGTCTTCTGGCGGTGGTCTTCATCGGCACCATGGCCTTCAACATGCAGGACGTCCTGCTCGAGCCCTATGGCGGCGAAATCCTGGGCCTCTCGGTGTCGTCCACCACACTTCTGACCGCGCTCTGGGCAACGGGCGCACTGGCCGGCTTCGTCTGGACCGGGCGCTCCCTGGCGCAGGGGCGCAATGCGCACCGGCTGGCGGCCCTCGGCGTTCTGATCGGTGTCGCGGCCTTTGCCATCGTGGTCTTCGCCGCGCCGATGAACTCGACCGCCCTCTTCTTTGCCGGGGCCTGCCTGATCGGGCTGGGCGGCGGCGTCTTCGCCGTCTCGACTCTCACAGCGGCAATGACCATGACCACCCGAGGCAAGGCTGGCAACGGCCTCGCGCTCGGTGCCTGGGGTGCCGCGCAGGCCACCGCGGCAGGGCTCGCCATCGCCTTTGGCGGGGGCATCCGCGACGCGGTCAATGCTGCCGCCACCTCCGGCGCATGGGGCGAGGTGCTGAACACGCCCGCCACCGGTTATACCTTTGTCTACCACACCGAAATCGCCCTTCTCTTCGTCACGCTCGCCGTGATCGGGCCACTGGTGCGCAACCCGCGCGCCGCCACCCATTCCACCCCATCGGAGGCGGCCCGCATCGGCCTGGCCGACTTCCCGACATGATGTGCCGATCCATGGAAAGGATATGCCATGAGTAACGCTTTCTTCGCCAACTTCGATCTCGCCAGTCTTTCGATCTGGCTGTTCTGGATCTTCTTCGCCGGGCTGATCATCTACATCCAGCGCGAGAACATGCGCGAGGGCTACCCCCTGGAAGATGATGACGGCAACCTGTCCGCCAACCAGGGTCCCTTCCCGATCCCGGGCGACAAGACCTTCATCCTGCCTCATGGCCGGGGCGAACTGACCGTTCCGTCGGGCCAGCGCCCCGACCGGCAAAACGTGGCCCTGCAAAAAACCGCTGCGGGCAACGGCTTTCCGTTCGAACCCACGGGCGACCCGCTTGCCGATGGCGTCGGCCCGGCCTCCTGGGCCAACCGCGAGGACGTGCCGGAACTTGACGGTCACGGCCACCCCAAGATCGTGCCGATGTCGGCCAACGAACACTTCCACGTGGCCGCGGGCCGTGACCCGCGCGGCCTGCCTGTCATGGCCGGCGACGGCGAGGTCGTGGGCATGATCACCGATCTCTGGGTCGATGAGCCTGAGCAACTGGTCCGCTACCTCGAAATCGAACTCGACGGCGATCACGGCGGCGGCAAGCGACTGGTGCCGATGACCCTGACGCGGATCAAGAGCAACCACGTCAAGGTGCTGAAGCTCTACGGCAAGCACTTTGCCGGCGTGCCGCAACACGCCTCGCCCAACCAGGTGACCAAGCTCGAGGAAGACAAGATCTCGGCCTATTACGGCGGCGGCACGATCTATGCCGACGACGCCCGCCTCAACCCCAAGCTGGGCTGAGACAGCCGGACCGACGGAGGAGACGACGATGCCCCATGACGACTTTCACGTGGAACCGGTGCCGGGCCTGCCCGAACGCCCGCCCGAGGGCGAGCAGATTCTGTGGCAGGGCCGGCCCAACTGGTGGGCGCTCACGGTGCAGTCGCTCAACCTATACTGGGTGGTGGGCTATTTCGTCGTCCTCTTTGCCTGGCGCTTCGTCACCCTATTCGATCAGGTTGGCATGGCACATGCGTTCCGGGTGTCCTTCCCTTTCCTGGTCATCGGCGCGGTGGCTGCGGCACTCCTGCTTCTGATCGGCTATGTGCAGGCCCGCGCCACCGTCTACACCATCACCAACCGACGCGTGGCGATGCGCGTCGGCGCGGCGCTGACCGTCACGCTCAACCTGCCCTTCAGCCGGATCGCCAGCGCCGATCTGGCGCTGCGCCGCTCGGGCAACGGCACCATCGCGCTCGACCTGATGGACCCGCCGCCGCTCAGCTACCTGACCTGCTGGCCTCATGTGCGGCCCTGGCACGTGCGCAAGCCGCAGCCCGCGCTGCGCGCTATCGACGACGCCGCCCGCATCGCGCGCCTCATTGCCGAGACGGCCGAGGCGCAGGTCAATGCACCAAAACTGGCCCGTATACCGGCCGAAACCGACACCGGCGCGGACGACATCGCCCCAGGCGCCGTGCCGGCGGAATGACAAGGACCTGACACGACATGGCCCAGATCGACCACATCCACGCAAACGACCGCGACGGACATGACAAGGAACTCGTCCCGCGCGCGCTGGTCTTCGCGGTCTGCACCTTCGTGCTGATCGTTCTGGCGCTGGTCAGCTGGTCGCGCCTGTCGGGCCAGCCGGTCACCTATACGCCGCCCACCGGTACCATCACGCATGAACGCACCTTCAACCTGTCGGGCGACATGTCCGGCAGCGCCACCGTGACCGACCTCGACGGCACGCTCATCGCCGACCTGAACCCGAAAGAGGGCGGGTTCATCTCGGGCGTCTGGAGGGTGATCCAGCGCGAGCGCACCAAACACCGCGTGGCCCTGACAGGCCCGCTGACACTCGTCCGCTACGACAACGGACGCATCGCGATCCACGACCCGTCCACGGGCTGGAGTGCCGACCTCATGGGGTTCGGCATCGACAACGCCAAGGCCTTTGCAAGGCTCCTGGCACAATAGCAAAAGGAGACGCCAAAATGGGATGGCTGACCAAAGACATAGAAAGGGCGCCCTGCACGGTCGAAGTATCACACTGCTTTGAATCCCTGCACGCGCATGTGCGGTTCAACAACGGGGCGGTGATCCACCCCGGCGACGAGGTCAAGGTTCACGGACCCGAGATCATGGCGCCCTTCGGCGAAGTGGTCAGCGAGGAGCGCGAGGCCACCATCGTTCGCGCCAGCAAACTGGAACAGCTCTGGACCCGCCTCACGGGTGATTTCGAGGTAATGGAGCTGTGCGAGTTTTCCTTCTCAGAGGAGGTTACGCTATGAACGCCCACACCGGAAAGCACACCGCTGACGCCACCACCGTTGAAGAGGGGCTCGCGATCGCCGAAGCGCAGGATCGCCAGTACAACGATGAAATGGCGACCGAGACGGCGATGTCCAACACATTGCTCACGCCGCGGTTCTACACCACCGATTTCGACGAGCTTGACGCCATCGACGTCAGCCCGGTGCGCGCCGATTGGGACAAGCTGATCGACCAGATGCAGGCCGACCCCAACAAGGGCCACTTCAAGAAGAACGAGGATTGGGACCATGTCGATTGGGAGGGGATGGACCCCGCCCTGAAAAAGGAATTCATCGACTTCCTGATCTCATCTTGCACCGCCGAGTTCTCGGGCTGCGTCCTCTACAAGGAGATGAAGCGCCGCGGCAACAACAAGGACATTACCCAGCTTTTCCAGCTCATGGCCCGTGACGAGGCCCGGCATGCCGGCTTTATCAACGACGCCCTGCGCGAAGCGGGGTTACGCGTAAACCTGGGCTTCCTGACGCAAAAGAAGAAATACACCTACTTCCGCCCCAAGTTCATTTACTACGCGACCTACCTCAGCGAAAAGATCGGCTACGCGCGGTACATCACCATCTACCGCCACCTCGAGGCCAACCCCGAGCATCGCTTCCACCCGATCTTCAAGTGGTTCCGCGAATGGTGCAATGACGAGTTCAGCCACGGCGAGGCCTTCGCCCTGCTGATGAAGACGGACCCCAAGCTGACCTCGGGTCGCAATGTCTACTGGATCAAGTTCTTCCTCACGGCGGTCTACGCGACGATGTATGTCCGCGACCACCAGCGCCCGGCTTTTCATAAGGCACTCGGCGTCGATCCCGACTGGTACGCGCACGAGGTATTCACCAAGACATCCACGCTGACCAAGCAGATCTTCCCGATCACCCTGGATATCGAAAGCCCGAAATGGCAGCCGCTCCTGGAGAAACTGCAAAAGGCCAACGTAGACCTCGACGCCGCGCGCAAAGAGGGCGGGCCGATGGGTTTCGTCAAGCGTCTGTCGGCGCAGGCGCGCGCGGGTACTGCCTTCGTGCGGCTGATGCTGATCCCCTCGAAATCGCACAAGGTGCCCGAAAACGTGCGGCTGGAGCCGGCCTACTGATGACCGGCCCTCGCCATATCGCACGACCCGCCCCGGACTTGATCCGGGGCCTCGTGCCGGCAGAGGTCCCGGGTCAGGCCCGGGACCGGGCGACCCGATGCTGACCTCCCCCTGGATCGCGGCCCTTGCGGCCCTCTTTATCTGGTGGTTCTCCACCGGGGCGATCCTGATGGTGGTGCGCCATGCCGACCGGGCCGGCGGAAACGCCCGCATGATCTGCCTGCTGTCGTCGCTGCCCTTGCTGGCTCTTGGCCTCTGGGGATTCCAGGCGACCCTGTCGATGGACACGACGCTTGCGGCCTATGGCGCGTTCCTCGCGGCGTTGGCGATCTGGGGCTGGGTGGAACTCACGTTCCTGACGGGCATGATCACCGGCCCCAACCTGCGCGCCTGTCCCGACGGCCTGCCGGAATGGGAACGCTTCATCCGCGCCTGGGGCACCGTGGCCTATCACGAGACTTTGCTGACGCTGATCTTCGTCGCGATGTGGCTGCACGCCGCCGGGTCGGTGAACACGTTTGGCCTCTGGACCTTCACGATCCTCTACTTCGCCCGTATCTCGGCCAAGCTGAACCTCTATTTCGGCGTGCCGCGCATCAACACCGAATTCCTGCCCGAGGCGCTTGGCCACCTCGCCAGCCATTTCCGCATCCAGCGGCTCAACTGGGTCTTCCCGATCTCCGTGTCGGCCCTGACCTTCGCCGTGGCCTGCTGGCTGGAACGGCTCTACGCGGCCCAATCCGCATTCGACGTGGTGGGCTTCGCGCTTCTGTCGGCGATCGCCGGCCTCGCGCTTCTCGAACATTGGCTGATGGTGCTGCCATTGCCCGATGCCAAGCTCTGGCGCTGGATGCTTCCCGCGCCCAAACCGACACAAGACAAAAATACAAGACCGGAGGGATCCCATGGATTTTGATGCCATGTTCAACGCGCAGCTCGGCGCACTCAAGGAAGAGGGCAACTACCGCATCTTCGCCGAACTCGAACGCCGCTGCGGTGATTTCCCCCGGGCGCGCAGCCATGACGCCGACACCCCCGACGAGGTCACGGTCTGGTGCTCCAACGACTATCTGGGAATGGGCCAGAACGACGAAATTCGCCAAGTGATGAAGGACGCCATCGACCAGTGCGGTACCGGCGCCGGCGGCACCCGCAACATTTCGGGCACCAACAAGTATCACGTGGCACTCGAACACGAATTGGCCAATCTGCACGGCAAGGAAAGTGCCCTGCTCTTCACCTCCGGCTACGTGTCCAACTGGGCCGCGCTCGGCACGCTTGGCGCGCGCCTGCCCGACGCGGTGATCCTCTCGGACGAGCTCAACCACGCCTCGATGATCGAGGGCATCCGCCACTCCCGCGCACAGAAACGCATCTGGAAGCACAACGACCCCGAAGACCTCGACCGGCAACTGGCCACGCTGCCAGCCAACGCGCCCAAGATCGTGGCATTCGAGAGCGTTTATTCCATGGATGGTGACATCTGCCCGATGCAGGAAATCGTCGAAGTGGCCGAGAAACACGGTGCCATGACCTATCTCGACGAGGTCCATGCCGTCGGCCTATACGGCCCGCGCGGTGGCGGTGTGTCCGAGCGCGAAGGCCTGGCCGACCGCATCACCCTGATCGAGGGCACGCTGGGCAAGGCCTATGGCTGCATGGGCGGCTACATCACCGGCTCGGCCGCGATGTGCGATTTCGTCCGCAGCTTTTCCTCGGGGTTCATTTTCACCACCGCCCTGCCCCCGGCCGTGGCCGCGGCAGCGCAAGCCAGCGTCGCGCATCTCAAGCAAAGCCGCGCCGAACGTGACGCGCAACGCGACCGAGTCGCCTACCTGCGGGCCCAGCTCGACAAGCGCGGCATCCCGCACATGGACAATGCCAGCCACATCATCCCCGTGATGATCAAGGACCCGGTCAAGTGCCGGATGCTGGCAGACATCCTGATGCAGGACTGGGGCATCTACGTGCAGCCGATCAACTATCCAACCGTGCCCAAGGGCACCGAACGGCTGCGTTTCACCCCCGGCCCGCTGCACAGCTACGACGATATCGACCACCTTGTCGAAGCGCTCGGCGTCCTGTGGAAGCAGTGCGCGATAGCCCACGCCGTTGCCTGAGTTTCGCTGCGGCAATCCGTCAACCATGCGGAACCTTCAAACCCGCCGCAAGGTTGAGAATATGTCGGTTGATTTGGCCTGATATCAGCTATGTCATACAGACAGCCAAACGTATGGAGGACTCAATGAAGATCCACTTTACAGCCATCGCCCTTGCCAGTCTTGCCGCCCCCGCCTTGGCCCAGGACGGTGACGCCGAAGCCGGCGAAAAAGCCTTTCGCCAGTGCAAGGCCTGCCACATGGTCATCGACGACGCAGGCGAAACCATCGTCAAGGGCGGCCAGGTCGGCCCCAACCTTTATGGCCTCGCCGGTCGCACCGCAGGCTCGGTCGAGGATTTCAATTATTCCGACCTCGTGGTCGCCGCCGGCGAAGCAGGTCTCGAATGGGACCAGGAAAGCTTTACCGGCTACGTGCAGGACCCGACGCCGTGGTTGAAAGAATACACCGGCGAAGACGGTCGCGGGAAAATGACCTTCAAGCTGCGCAAGGAAGAGGACGCCGCGGATATCTGGGCCTATCTCGCCTCGGTCGGTCCCGAAAGCTGATCCACCATCCCGCATTCGAAAAGGCCGCCTTGGAGGGCGGCCTTTTTCGTGCCGCGTTGCACGCATCATGCTAGGATACACTCAAAACAGGAGAGAGCGTCATGATCGCAGGGGCACATGCAATTCTCTGGCTGCGCGAAGACGGCAAGGGCAATGACGCCTGCCGGTTCGCCGATGCCGAGGGCGGATATCTGATCGACGGATCCTCGACCGACGCGGACGGCACCGTTCTTCGATACCGCATCCGCGCCCGTGCCGATGGCACGACCCGGCGCGTTCGAATCGGCAGGAAATCCCGCCTGAATCTGCGCCACAAGAAGGACGGCAGCTGGACGTTGAACGACGCCCCGATGCCCGGCATCCAGGGCGCCACCGATATCCTCCTCGACTTCACGCCGGCGAGCTTTACCCTGCCAATCCGCCGTCTTGCCCTCGACACTGGCGCGCAGTCCGAAATCATCGCGGCACGGCTGGACATGGCAACCGAACAGCTTACCCCGCTTCATCTCGTTTTCCGGCGCATTTCAGAAGACACCTACGAAGTCGAAACTGTCGAGACAGGTACGACCACAAGAATTTCGGTCGACGACCAGGGCATCGTGCAGTCGCAGCCGGGCCAGTGGATCGCGCAGGCCTGACCCCGCTATCCGGCCATCTGGCCGGCCAGCATCCATATCCCCATGCCCAGCATAACCAGGTTTTCGGTCAGCGAAATGACCCCCAAGGGCACGTTCGATCCGCCACCGACGCAGGCACAGGTCAACTCGCGCTTGTCGATATAGACGGCCTTGAACACGCTCCACCCGCCGACGGCCCCGATCAAGATCGCCACAGGCGCGACCAGCCAGATCAGCGCGCTGCCCGTACCGATCAGTGCCATCATGCCTACGCCCGCGTAAAGCTCGGCAAAGGGATAGGCATAGCCGTATGGCACGTATCGCTGCGCCAGCAGGTCATAGCCCAGAAAGCCATTCACGAAGCCTTCGACATCCTGAAGCTTCTGGACGGCCAGAACCACCATCGAACTCGCAAAGAACCATTTCAACCATGTCAGCAGCGGAATGCCGTCATAGAGGTTCAACACGATCGCCAGCGCCATCAGCGCAGTACTGGCGAAGATCGCGATCACGGGCATGTAGGTCGTGTCGTCGTCGCCCAGCACGCGATAGCCGAAATGCGCTTTCAGTTCGCTGTACCCGCCGATCCGTTCACGATCGATAAAGGTCTGCGGCGTCGTCTTCACACCGTGCGCCTCCATGAACGCGTCGGTTTCATCGCGCGTAGTCAGGGGATTGTCGTCAATCTGGTATCCGCGCCGTTTCAGCATGGACAGTGACTTCAGCCCGAAGGGACACAAATGCCCCGGCATCACCATCCGGTACAACGACGCGGTCTTTTCACCCCCCTCGCTTTTGGAACGGGCCGTATCGGGGCCATCGATCGTGTCCGTGGCTGTCATGGTGAATGCCTTTCGGGTTACTCGCTTCAAGGCAAAACGCCACGACCGGCGTGGCCGCTTCGCAATTCACTGAATCAACGGAATGGCAGCCGGTTTGTTCCGGCGATCATCGCCGGACCCTCGACCCAAAGACGTCCGAAAGCGCGTCAGCCTACGGCGTTCAGCGTGACAATCTCCGCCGCCCGGCCCACGGCCGCGCGCGCGGTCACGGCGATATCGGCCGCCGTCAGGCCCGCATCGGCATACATGTCCTCCGGGCTTGCCTGGTCGATATAGCGGTCCGGCAAATGCATCGTGCGCACCGCCAGTCCCCGGTCGAACGCGCCTTCGGCAGCCAGCGCCTGAAGCACCATCGCGCCGAATCCGGCCATCGCGCCCTCTTCCACCGTGATCAATGCCCGGTGATGCCGCGCCAACTGCCGGATCAGATCCATGTCCAGCGGCTTGGCAAAGCGCGCGTCGGCCAGCGTCACCGACAGGCCCTCGGCCTCCAACGCCTGCGCCGCCGCCCGGCATTCCGCCAGATGCGCGCCGTAAGACAGGATCGCCACGTCGTCGCCGTCTTGCAGGACGCGGCCCTTGCCAATTTCCAGAACCTCGCCCCGCTCCGGCAGGTCGACCCCCGTCCCCGCCCCCCGCGGATACCGAAAGGCGATCGGGCCTTCGTCATGCGCCGCCGCCGTGGCCACCATGTGGATCAGCTCGGCTTCATCAGAGGCGGCCATGCAGACCATCCCCGGCAAAGCGCCAAGATATCCGACATCGAATGCGCCTGCATGGGTCGGGCCATCAGCGCCCACCAGTCCCGCCCGGTCGATCGCGAACCGCACCGGCAGGCCTTGCAAGGCCACGTCATGCACCACCTGGTCATAACCGCGTTGCAGAAAGGTCGAATAGATCGCGCAGAAAGGCCGCAGCCCGCTCGCCGCCATCCCGGCGGCAAAGGTCACCGCGTGCTGTTCGGCGATGCCGACGTCGAACACGCGGCTGGGAAATCGCTCGGCCATGATGTTCACGCCCGTGCCAGACGGCATCGCCGCCGTCACCGCCACGATGTTCGGATCGCGCGCCGCCTCCTCGGTCAGCGCCTTGCCGAAGACCGAGGTATAGGACGGCGCGCCGCCCGATTTCTTGGCCTGCACGCCGGTCTCGGGGTCGAACTTCGACACCCCGTGCCCGCAATCCGCGCTGGTCTCGGCGGGCGCGTATCCCTTGCCCTTCACGGTGCAGACATGGATCAGCACCGGCCCCGTCGCCCGCGTCCGCGCCGCGCGCAGCACCGGCAACAATTGCCCTATGTCATGCCCGTTGATCGGCCCGATATATTCGAACCCCAACTCCTCGAACAGCGTCCCGGACTGACTCACGCCCGTCACAAGCTGCCGCGCCCGCTTCGCACCTTCGCGCATCGGCGCGGGCAGCGCCGCCTCGAACCCCTCGGCGAGGCTCTTGACCCGCGCCAGCGGCTCATTCGCGTAGAGCCCACTCAGGTAGGACGACATCGCCCCCACGGGCGGCGCGATGCTCATCTCGTTGTCATTCAGGATCACGAACATCCGCCGCCCCTCGGCGCCCGCGTTGTTCATCGCCTCATAGGCCATGCCCGCACTGATCGACCCGTCGCCGATCACGGCAATCGCATCGCCCGTGGGCCGCCCCATGTCGCGCCCCACGGTGAACCCCAGCGCCGCACTGATCGAGGTCGAGCTGTGCGCCGCCCCGAACGGATCGAACTCGCTTTCCTTGCGCTTGGTGAAACCGCTCAGACCATCCTTCTGCCGCAGGGTCCGGATACGGTCCCGCCGCCCGGTCAGGATCTTGTGGGGATAGCACTGATGTCCGACATCCCAGACCAGCTTGTCCATTGGCGTGTTGAACACCGAGTGGATCGCCACGGCCAGTTCCACGACGCCCAGCGACGACCCCAGGTGACCACCCGTTTCGGAAACCGCGGAAATCACTTCGGCACGAAGTTCGTCGGCCAGCGCCGCCAAATCCTCGTCGGGCATCTGCCGCAGGTCCTGTGGCCCCGCCACGCGGTCAAGTATCGGTGTGTTTGGTGTGGTCTGTTGCATCGCACCCCCCTCAAGATGAGATCCGGCGCGGCCCGCAACAGGGGCTGCAAGCAGCGCTGTGTTCAAAGGTTCGGGCGACATCGCGCCGCCCGACCCCTTTTCCTTATTCGCCGTAGTCAGGCTCGCCCGAGGACGTGGCCAATTCCGGCCAGTCCTTGATGACGTTCGTGCCCTGAAGCGGCTGCTGATAGCCCTTGTGGCACGTCCGGCACGCCGCCTTGGGCGCGTCACCGTTCGTCGGCCCCAGCCGGCTTTCGGGCAGCAGCCCCGCAATCGGGATCAGGTAGTCGTTGTTCAACTCCTGCACCATCTGGATGCCCAGCGTCTCGGTCGCCCATTGCGGCGTCACCTGCGCTCCGTCATAGAAGGCGCGGCTGTTGTGACAGAACACACAGTTCACCCCCAGCGAGTTCGAGATGTAGTTCATCAAGGCATAGGTGCGTTCCGCGTGCTGGATGCCGGGGTAGCCATCGACACCCGGCACACCGGCCACGCGGCTGTCCAGATCGTGCACCTTGATGGATTCACCATCCACCAGGTAGGTCTGCAACGCGTCCGACGGCAGCGAGGTATAGCTCGACAACGGCGTCACCCGGTTCTGCACGGCCCCCCAGCCTTCGACCCGCTCGTTGACCGGGCTGATGTCGAACCAGATATCGCTCGGCACGGGCTGGCCGCGGTGGCAGGTATAACAGGTCACGCCGACTTCCTTGTTGGCGTTGACATGCCCGTCCCAGTTCTCGTTCAGGTTCTGGGTCATGCCGATCATGGTATAGCCCACCGAGGTCTGGTAGCTGTCCATGTCCTCGAAGAGGTTGGGAATACCCGTCCACTGCCGCATTGCGGCCAGAAGCCGGTCGTAGTTCTCGACCGTCAGGCCTTCCAGCCCCGGCGGCACGTTCTCACGCGCATCGCCGGCCAGCTCCTCTCCGCCTTGCGGCACCACAGGGTCCGAGCGCGTGGCCATGTAGCCAGCAATGCCAGGATCGGGTTCGCCGAGGTCGGACTTGAACTCGGGCACGGACATGCCGGTGCCACGCGGGCCGGTCTGAAGGCTGTCCACGGCGCTGGACTGATTGGCAGAAACCAACCAGGCCGCCACCAGGACCGCGCCCCCCACGACCCCGATGGCAATCGCGGGGCCATAGATGTTCGTGGGATTGTCGGAGTTCCACTTGTTGAACCAGTTCGGTAGCATGGCTCAGTCCTCCTTGCCGATAAAGGCTTCGTAAGACCCGTAAGCCTCGTAGCCGTAAGAGCCATCATAAGCCGGTGCAAAGTTGTGCTCCTGCGCCCAGATGAACCAGTTGTCCACGACCGTACCGGTCAGCAGAATGCCGATCCCGCCGGTGATCGGCGTCAGAACCGCGAACCACCACGCCCAGCGGTGGATGCCCTCCATCGTGGCGTTGAAGCCCATGGTCCAGCGCCAGAACAGCGCCGCGCGTTCCGTGGCCGTGCCCCGGTCGACGATCTGCTCCAACTCGCGGTCGCCGCCATAGCGCGTGACGGCCAGGATGGTCGCGCCGTGCATGGCGAACAGCAGCGTCGAACCGTACAGGAATACGATGCTCAGGCAGTGGAACGGGTTGTAGTAGAGGTTGCCGTACCGGATCGAGAACGCCGTGGTCCAGTCAAGGTGCGGGAAGATGCCGTAAGGCACCGCCTCGCTCCACGATCCCATCAGGATCGGACGGAAGAGGTTCAGCACCAGCATCAGCCAGATCGCACTCGCAAAAGCCCAGAAGACGTGCTTGCCCATCTTGTGCTGCGCCGCCAGCAGGTAGCTGCGGATAAGCCATGTCATGACACTGACCAGCAGCAGGAAGCTGGCAATGATGAACCAGCCCCCGTCATTCAGCGGCGGGATCGACAGGCCATGCTCCGGCCCCGGCGGCTCCAGCGCCAGCCAGAAGCCCTGCCGCAGAAACTCCGGGATCGACCAGTTGACCTGCGCCAGCATGTTGAAGCCGACGATGTTCAGCGCCAGGATGAAGGTCACGAGGCTTACCAGCCCCGTCCAGCCCAGGTAGATCGGGCCGATCTGAGCGTTGCCGATCCAGCCCACCAGGTTGCTGAACCGCGGCTTGAACCCGCGCTCGTCCATCATGTGGTTGTCGTTGTCCATGCCCCATTCTGGGTTTCCCCGGACTTGGACCTGCGTGAATATGTTCTGATACTCGATCATCTCTTATACCCCCATCTGCGACGGCCAGACCGGCAGCTCGAGCCACCAGTTCCACCACTCGGGCCAGCCCTTGGTCCAGACCGGGCCGCTGATGATAATGCAGATCGCCGACCAGAAGCCCGCGTTCAGCGCCAGCAACAGGCCGACGCGGTGGATGCCCAGCGTGCCGACCGAGTAGCCGATGAAATCCCGGAAAAACGTGTCCTCGTGGTCCGGCGTCTTCATGACCTCACCCTTCTCGGGGTTGGCCGCCGACAGGATCAGACCGCCATGCAGCGCCAGGGCCAGCGTGGTGGTGAAGAAGAACGTCACCGCCAGCATGTGCGCCGGGTTGTAATGGAAATGCAGGTACGCGTAGCCGGTGTTGCTGACCCAGTCGAGGTGACTGAAGATCCCGTACGGGAAGCCATGCCCCCACGCGCCCATCAGGACAGGGCGGAACACGACCAGCGTGACATAGGCGAAGATCGCAAAGCTGAAGGCGAAGGGGACGTGATACCCGATGCCCAGCTTGCGGCAGATCTCTACCTCGCGCAGCGCCCAGCAACTGAAGGCGCCGATCGCGCAGATCGTGATGATCTGCCATAGGCCGCCCTCCATCAGCGGGGCCGCGCCCAGGCCGTAGGACAGGTCGGGCGGCGCGATGTTGATCAGCCAGGGGTTCCACGTGCCCTGGTGGGCCGCCCCCCAGAAGATCAGGATGGTGCCAAGAAGCGCAAAGAACGCGCCCAGCACGCCGAAAAAGCCCACGTAGAACGGCCCGACCCAGAAGTCGAACAGGTCGCCTCCGATCAGTGTCCCCCCACGGACCCGGTATTTTCTCTCAAAGCTGAGCAACGCCATTGTTTCTCTCCGCGTTTTCGGCCGGCCAGTCTTGCCCGGCCGTCACTCTTTGTTCGGTTTGTTGCGGGCGGGCGGACCCGCCCGCAACGAGGTTTGACGATTGTCTTGGATCACTCGGACGCTGCAGCGCGGGACGCTGCTGCATTCTCGAACCAGTTGACGCCGTTCGACAGAACCACCAGGTGGATCATGACGGCCAAAAGGAACAGGAATGCGCCTTGTGCTACGAACACGCGGCGCGGATCGAAAATGAGCCAGATCTTGTAGAACTTCGACATTTTCTTTCCTTCCTCAGAACCAAGGAGCCCAGATGTACGTCGCGATGTGCGCGATGACCGCAACCAGTGTGAACAGCGTAAGGCCGCTCATATACACCGAATGCAACTCCTGGGCTTGCTCGTCGGTAAGACCTGTAAAGGACAGGTCGGTGTTATCAGCCATGAACTTTCCTCCGGAACGTTATGCTGACGCCGCGAACCCCGCGGCCGGGTTCCCCAAGGGCCTTGCGGGCCCTTGAAGGTCTGCTCGCCCAGTCGGGCGGATACAGCTCGGGTTTCGGTCTGGGCACCATGCCTCAGACCGAGAAAATCAGCGGCGTGATCCGGTCCGCCTCGGACCAGGCGCGCGCCAGCGGACCGCGCACGTTCAGCGTGTGGCGCTCCGCGATATCGCGGACCCAGCGGAACGTCGTGAACGGCACCGCGCAAAAGAAGATCAGCGTGAAGTACACCCAGAACTCCGCGGTTCTGCGGCGTCCCGTGGTGCTGCGTCTCGGCGGGTTGGACGTCATGTCAGTCATGGGTGTTGTCCTCCTCTTGGACATCTGCCGTGGCGGCTTGGGCCACGGGCGAAAGGGCTTTCACGGTTTCCAACACGACCCGCTCGGCGCCCTCCCTCAGGGCGGCCTCCTCGGCGGCATCGCGCAGCGTCTTGGCAGCGGAAATTCTGGTCAGCACCGGATGGCTTTCCACGATCCGGTTCAGCTCGGCCTGCGCGTCTGCGTCCCACGGGAAATCCCGGCGCAGCGGCGTCGGCGTGGCGGCCCCCGCATCCATTTCGGATCCCAGCGGCAGGATGTGGAACAGCGCATCGAACAGCCCGTTGCACACTTCCTGGATCAAATAGGTCGCCCCGGCATATCCCATGAAGGGCGTGCCCGTGGCCCGCCGGATCGCGGCACCCGGAAAACTCGCCGGGATAAAGGCAGGCTTCGGCCCGTGCCCTGCGCTCATCTCGGCCAGGTACATCTTTTCGTTGATCGACCCCATCAGGATCAGCGGGCGCTTGTTGTGCACCAGCGACCGCACTTCCTCGTTGTTGGTCTTGGTCCCCGCACAGCGCGCCACGGCAAACCCGCAGGGCAGCCCCATGTCGTTTTCCAGGAAGTTGCGGATGCCCCGCGCGTAGGTCTCGTTCGCAACGATCCCGAAACTGGCCGTGGCAAAGAAATCCTGCGTCACCGAGCGCCACAGGTCCCACACGGGCTTGATCGTCGAATGCTTCTCGCGCTCGATGAAGGACTCGGCGTCCAGCTCCAGCAATTCGCCCAGCTTGCGCAGGAATTTCGTCGTGCTGTCCACGCCGATCGGCGCTTGCAGGTACGGCTTGTCCAGCACTTCGCACAGCCCCCTGCCGAACTCGCGATACATGCAAATGTTCACATCGGCATTCACCAGGTCCCGCATCTCGGCCAGGTGCGCGCCAAGCGGCATCACCATGTTGACCTCGGCCCCGATCCCCTCGACCAGCCGCCGGATCTCGGCCAGATCACTGGGCATGTTGAAGGTGCCATACATCGGCCCAAGGATATTGACTCGAGGCTTGGCATCCTCCGCGCGCTTCTTCTCGGGCGGCATCCGGCCCTTGGTCATCCCGAACTCGGTGAAGATCCAGGTCATCGCTCGGTCGGCGGCTTCCCACTGATCCTCGTCGATGGTCCGCGGCAGGAACCGCTGGATGCTGGTGCCCTGCGGCGTCACGCCCCCGCCGATCATCTCGGCAATGGATCCCGTGACCACGACCGCCGGCAACGCCGGGTCGAGCGTGCCCCAGGCCCGCTTCATCGCGCCTTCCGTACCTTCCCGGCCCAGCTCTTCTTCGCCCAGGCCTGTCACCACGATGGGCAACTCATGCGGCGGCAACGCGTCGGTGTAATGGAGCACGGACGTCACCGGCAGGTTCTCGCAGCCCACCGGGCCATCGATCACCACCTGCAAGCCCTTCACGGCACAGAAGGCATAGACCGCCCCCCAGTATCCTCCCGCGCGATCATGATCCTGGATCAACATGACCCGCCCTCCCGTAGGTCAGGGTTCCACCCAGCCATGGGCGCCAGAATGCTCCATGGTGTGGGCACGCACCCCATCGCCGTCCCGGACTTGATCCGGGACCTCTGCACCCGGAATGATCCACGGCGCGCGGCGGGATTTTCCTCGCCGTCCCGGACTTGATCCGGGACCTCTTCGCCAGAAATGCTCCACGGGGTGGGCACGCAATCGGCGTCGCCGCTCGCTTCCGCCCACCGAGGGGATTTTGTGAACAAAATGCCCCTCATATCATCTCCTGCGCTTTTTTGGCCCGCGCGGCTTTTTCCAGTTTCTTCTGGTTCGTCGCCCGGAAATCCTCGCGTACGTTGGGCTGGCCTTCCCAGACCCCGGCGGTATCGCCGCTGCCCACGCCCTCGAAAAACTCGCGCATCCGGTCCATCCGCCCCTTGTTGGCGATGGCCGCGTTGACCACCTCCGCCAGGCTTCCGGCCCCGGCCGGCCCCATCAGGGGCCGCGCGGAAATCAGGTTGGTAAAATAAAGCCCCGGAACGCCCAGTTCCTTGGCCTTCTGCACGACCGGCGTCGTCCCGATGGCCAGGTCCGGCTTGATGGCTTCCATCGCCGCGCAATCGTCTTCCAGCGACGCGCGGTACTGCACCTTGGTGCCTTTGCTTTCCAGCCAGGCGGCATCCTCCGCCGACCACGGGCTCTTGGCACAGGCCGTGCCGACATAAGGCACATCCGCCCCGCTCTCGATCAGAAGGCGGGCCACCAACAACTCGCTGCCTTCGTAGCCCGACAGCGTGATCGTGCCGTCGATCTTCTTGGCGCCCAAGGCCGCCTCGATCGCCGGCAGGAAAGCATTCTGCGCCTGCGCCACCTTGTCGGCAGGCACGCCAAAAGCATCGCCAATCGCGCTGAACCACGCCGCCGTCCCGTCCCGTCCGACAGGCGCGCTGCCCACGACAGGCCGGCCGGCGGCCTCGAATTCCCGCACGGCGGCGGTGTAAAACGGATGGATCGCCGCCACCGCGCCACAATCCAGCGCAGCATAAAGCTCCCGCCACTCGCGGCAGGGCACGACCGGCCCCGCGGCCAGCCCCATCGGCGCCAGCATCTGGCCGATCATCACCGGATCGGCCGGGAACATCTCGCCCAGCAAGGTCACGGTCGGCCTGTCGGAGACGCCCCCGTCAGGGGCGGCGACAGGCCCGGCCTCGACCTCTTGCCGCGCGTAGTTCAGCATCGCCCCGGCCAAAACATCCTTGGCCTCCGCATGGGTCGGAATGCCGAAGCCCGGCACGTCGATCCCCACGATCCGCACGCCGTTGATTTCCTTCGGCAACAGCCGCAGCGGCACGCCGCTCGCCGTCGGCACGCAAAGGTTCGTCACCACGACTGCATCAAATCGGTCCGGATCAGCCAGTTCGTGCACAGAATCGCGGATGTCCTCGAAAAGCTTGCCGGTCACCAGCGTCTCGGAATTGAACGGCACATAGCCCACCGACCGCCGCGCGCCGTAGAAATGGCTCACGAAGGTCAGGCCGTACACACAACAGGCCGAGCCGCTCAGCACCGTGGCCACCCGTTTCATCCGCAGGCCGACACGCAAGCTGCCGAAAGCGGGACACATGCTTTGCGGCTTGTCGTGCGGACCTTGCGGATAGTCGCGCGCATATTGGTCCAGCAGATCGCTCTGCCCGGCCATGCGCGCGGCTTTCTCCATCTCGTTGCCGGAATGGCATCCAAGGCCCGGGTCGCCCGTCAGCTCCGGCGCATCCTCGCGCGCCTTCCCGCGGATGACCTCCGCCTTGCCGGCGTCGTCATATGTGACTTCATCCGTCATGCATGCCTTTCCGGACCGTCCGAAGACGCGATATCTTTCAACAACCGTCTGATCTGCTCCGGCCGCGCTTCGGCGATCATCCGGCAGGCCTCGATCAGGCGTTTCGTGGTGCTCTGTTCAGGCGTCGTCATAGACCACCTCCAGGCTTTCCTTGGGCGCGGCGTTCTTGCCCCGCATGTCCTCGTCCGTCGCAGGCTCCAGCGTGACGCTGCCGCCCGTCTCGGACTCGTCGAAGAGCCCCAGCAATCCGTCCTGGTCCAGCGGCGCAGGACGCACCGGCGGGGCCAGCGACACCGCTTCGGCCAGACCGGCAAACAGGCTGCCCCACTGGCTCTTTTCGGTGCCGACGATCTGGTAATTTGCCGATTTCTTGCGCAAATCGTCATCCTGCGGGATCGCGGCCAGCACGGGGATGTCCACCGCCTTGGCAAAGGCCTGTGCCTCGCCCGAATGGTCGTCCTTGTTGACCACCAGCCCCGCGACGCCGACGTTGCCGCCCAGCTTGCGGAAATACTCCACCGCCGAGCACACGTTGTTGGCCACGTAAAGCGATTGCAGGTCGTTCGACGCCACGAGGATCACCTTCTGCGCCATGTCGCGGGCAATCGGCAGGCCGAAGCCCCCGCAAACCACGTCGCCCAGGAAATCCAGCAGGACATAGTCGAAATCCCAGTCATGGAAGCCGAGCTTCTCCAGCAGTTCGAACCCGTGGATGATGCCCCGGCCACCACAGCCACGGCCCACTTCCGGGCCACCCAGCTCCATGGCGAAGACACCGCCGCGCTTGAAACACACGTCGCCGATCTTCACCTGCTCGCCGGCAAGGTTCTTCTTGGTTGAAGTCTCGATGATCGTCGGACACGCCTTGCCGCCGAACAGCAGGCTGGTCGTGTCCGATTTCGGGTCGCACCCGATCAGCAGCACCCGCTTGCCCTGTTCGGCCATCATGTGGCTCAGGTTGGCCAGGGTGAACGACTTGCCGATCCCCCCCTTGCCATAGATCGCGATGATCTGCGTCTTGCTGGTGGGTTCGCCCTGTGGCACTTCCAGGCTCGGCTCCTCGCCGGCCTCGTCCCGCAGGCGTTTGTCGAAATCCTTCAAATTGGGGATGTCGTCCTTCACGCGGCGTCCTTCCAGTTGAGTATCATTTTCAAACAGCCGGCCTCCTCGAAGGCCGTCCGATATGCGTCCTCGGCCTCAGTGGCCGGGGCGCTATGGGTGATCAGGCCACCCAGGCTCAGCGCGCCGCTGTCCAGCAGCGCACCCACGGCGGCGAGGTCCTCGCGCGCCCATTCCGCGGCGATGCGCAACCGCGCCTCCCGCATGAAGGCCGGCGGAAAGGCAAAGCTCAGGCCGCCGGGATAGAACCCCGCCAGCACGATTTCGCCGCCTTTCGTCAGCCGTCCGATCAAATCGTTCAGAATGCTCGCATTGCCCGAGGCATCGTAAATCGCACGGTAGTCGCAACGCTCGTCCGCATCCGGTGCGACGACCTCGTAGCCGTCCGCGCCACCGCGCCGCGCCGGATCGGTTTCCCAGACCACGGGCGCCGGCGCTCCGGCGGCAATCGTCAGCCGCGCCAGAAGCCGGCCCAGCACACCGTGCCCGACAATCAGCTCCGGCACGCGCTTGTCCAATCCGGCCATCGCGTGCCGCGCGGTCGCTGCCAAGGCCAGCAATGCGCCTTCCGCTCCCAGCGTCGAATCGATTCGCGTCACTCTGTCGGCAGGCGTCACCAGCCGGCTCGCCGCCCCTCCGAACAGGCCAAACGCACCGTCGAAGCAATCCGCCCCCGGCACGAACACCGTCTCGCCTGTCCTGAAACCACTTTCCGACCCGGCCTCGACCACTTCGCCCGCAGCCTCGTATCCCGGCACCAGCGGGTACCCCGAGCCTGGGAAAGGCGGCATCTCACCGGTCCAGAACAGTTTTTCCGTGCCGGTCGAGATCCCCGAATGGGCAATATCCACCACGATATCGGCAGGGCCTGGCTGCTTCAGCGGCAGCGTGTCCAGGTGCAGGTCTTTCGGACCATTCAGGAATACGGCACGCGTCTCCAACTGTCTGAACTCCCCCCGGTTATTGTGTGAGTCGCGCCAACGCAAGGCGCGATCCGGTTACATGTCAGTCTATGCGGACATCAATTTGTGTCAACTAAACTTTACACTTTACAGCGAATCGGCTGCCTGACACCGCCATGCGAGGGGTCAGCCGGGTTTGCTGCAGGCCAGCGCTGTGGTGATAAAGGGCCGGATCGGTTTCGGCATCGAGACATCCTCGAAGCCCGCCGCGCGGCACATCTCGGCAATTCGCGCCTGCGACCGCACGCGTCCGGTGCCCATCGCCATCGTGTAGAATGCGAAATAGACGTCACCCGCCCGCTCGGGCATGTCGCCACCCGACATCGGCTCCGACACGATCAACCGCCCGCCAGGCGGCAAGGCCTCGAACGCCTTGCGCAACAGGTCAGACACAGTGTCGTCCGCATGATCGTACAGCACCCGGATCAGGCAGATCGTGTCCGCCACCTCCGGCAAGCCCGCGTCCCTGAAGCTGCCGCCTCGCAGATCGATCCGACTCTGCAGCCCCAACTGCGCTATCCGGGCCTCGGCCTGCGGCATCACCTCGGGCAAATCGAACAGGACTCCCCGCGCCGCCTTGTTCCGCCGCAGCACTTCGGACAGGAAGAACCCCGACCCGCCTCCGACGTCCATTACCGTCTGCGCTCCTTTCAAGGGCAACATCTTCAGCGTGTCACGGGCGACCAGCACCTGGCTCTCCGCCATCAAGGTCGAGTACTTGTCTGCCACTTCCGGCGCGACCTCGCCCTCGGCGCCGAACACGTAGGGCCAGAACCGCGCCAGGCGCGTTTCACTTTCGCCGCGCAACAGCGCCATGGGATCGGCCATGTCGGCATAGAATTCCGCATTGTGCCGGATCATGTTCTCCAACCCCGGCACACCCAGAATCGCAGCCCCCTTCCGGGCCAGTGCATAGGCTCCGCCGCGCCGCCGCTTCAGCAGCCCCAGCGCTGTGCCCGCGCGCAACAACTGATCCATCCTGTCGGCCGGCACGTCATGGCGAAACCCCAGCGCGTCGGCGCTGCGCGGCCCGTCCAGCAGAGCACGCAGAATCCCGGTCTCCACCAGCGCACCCAGCACCTGGGAGGCCACGAACCCCTGCAAAAGATCGAAAATCTCCGCGCCATCGCGGCGCGCCAAACCCTTGCCGAACGGCAAGGCGTTGGCGAAATTCTGAAATCCCGGTTTGGCGACCTGTCGATTCAACCAGCCCGCAATGCCGGTGCGCCGCCGCGTCTCAGGCTCCCGCACCGCCATGGCGCGTTACACCCGGTATCGGGCGGGCATCTTCGGCATGATCGCCTGCGCCTGCAGCCGCACCATCTCGGCCAGCGCCGCCTCGCCCGGGCAGGACGGGATCGAGGCAATCGCCCCCGCCAGGATATCCTTCAGCCGCGCCACAGCGCCTTCGACACCATATTCCGCCACCGCATTGGGCCGCCCGTGCAGGTCGTCCTGCCCCACCGGCTTACCCAGGGTCTTTTCGTCCAACACGGCATCGCGCAGATCGTCCGCCACCTGGAATGCCTCGCCGATCAACGCTCCAAGGTCGCCCCAAGGCTCCGCATCATGCCCCGCCGAAATCGCGCCCATCTCCGTCGCCGCGATGAACAGCGCCGCGGTCTTTGACCGGTGATAGGCCGCAAGGTCCACCTCCCGCTCGCTTTCCCAGCCTTGCCCGGCGCAGATCCCCCCGGGCATGCCAGTCCGCGTTGCCAGCGCCCGTATCAGACGCAGACCCCGCGCCGGGTCCTCTTCGGCGGCCCGCGCCAGAACATCGAACGCCAGGATAATCAGGCTGTCACCCGTCAGCACCGCCAAGGGCTGCGAATAAGCCTTATGCACAGACGGCTTGCCGCGCCGCAACTCGGCGTCGTCGAAACAGGGCAAATCATCATGTACCAGCGACGCACAATGGATCACCTCCAGCGCCGCTGCCGCCGCATCGCTCAACGCAGGCCGGTCGTCGCCGCAGGCCGTCGCCACGGACATCAGGATCGTCGGTCGAATGCGCGCCCCGCCCGGCAGGCAGGCATAGCCCAGCGCCTCGGATAGTTGCGCCGGCGCCTCCTGTCCCTGCGTCATATCCAGCGCGCGCAGAACGGCGGCATCGATTCGCTGCGAGAGGGGCATGTGGCGCTCCTTGATCAGGGCATATGTCACCATATGGAGACATGCATTATGTAAACTATACTGGACACTCCGCGGTTTCGAGTCAACAATCCCTGACATGACACAACCGAGCCACCCGGCCTCAGACGCGCCCCACGCCGCAATCATCGGCGCAGGGATTGGCGGGCTGGCCACTGCCGCGCGCCTCGTTGGCGCCGGGCTACGCGTCACAATTCTGGAACGCCACAGCCATCCAGGCGGCAAGATGCGCACCGTGCCCTCAGCCGTCGGTCCTGTGGATACCGGCCCCACCGTCCTGACCCTGCGCCCGGTGTTCGAGGCGCTCTTCGCCGCCCTTGGCACGCGCCTGACCGATCACGTCACCCTGCACCGCCAGCACCTGATCGCCCGCCATTTCTGGCCCGACGGCAGCACGCTCGACCTGTTTGACGACCCGGCGCGCAACATCGACGCCGTGACCGCCTTCGCCGGCGCACGCGCAGGGCGGCAGATGCGCAGCTTCTCCGACCGCGCCCGCGCCCTTTTCGAGGGGTTCGACGCGCCCGTCATGCAATCCCCCGAGCCAACGCTGGCCGCACTCACCTCCCATGTCCTGCGTCACCCGCACCTCATCCGCCAGATGGCCCCGAACAAGACCCTTGCGCAGCTGCTGGACTCCAGTTTCGACGATCCGCGCCTGAGGCAGCTATTCGGCCGCTACGCCACCTATGTCGGCGGCTCGCCCTACCACGTGCCCGCCCTTCTGGCGCTGATCTGGCAGGCCGAGATATCCGGCGTCTGGGGGGTCGAAGGCGGCCTGAACCGGCTGGCCCGTGCACTGGCCGACGCGATCACCCAAGCCGGCGCCACGATCCATTACGACACCCATGTCGATCGCATCTTCACCGAAAAGGGCCGCGCGGTGGGCGTGACCCTGCAGGGCGGCCGCCACCTGCGAGCTGATGCCGTCGTGTTCAACGGCGACCCCAGGGCGCTGGCCACCGGCGCGCTCGGCCCCGGCCTTGACCGCGTGGCGCCACAAACCACCGAAATCCCCCGCAGCCTCTCGGCCCAGGTCTGGGCCTTCGCAGCCAAGCCATCGGGTCCTGACCTGGCCCATCACAACGTCTTCTTCCGCGCCGACCCCAAGCCCGAGTTCGACGCGCTGATGCGGGGCCGCGGCATCCCCGACCCCACGCTTTATGTCTGCGCCATGGATCGCGGCCTGCCCACCGCGCCGCCCACGCCTGAACGCTTCGAGATCATCGCCAACGCCCCACCCCTGCAGGACCCATCCGGCCCAGAGGAGTTCACCGCATGTCAGACACGCACCTTCCAGACGCTGGCCCGCTTCGGTCTCGACTTCGATCCGCTTCCGGGACCGGACGCGCTGACCACGCCCTCGGGCTTCGACCAGTTGTTTCCCGAGAGCAGAGGATCCCTCTACGGGCAAAGTCCGCATGGAACGATGGCGGCCTTCCAGCGCCCGACCGCCCGGACGCCGGTCAAGGGCCTCTACCTGGCGGGCGGCGGGGTGCATCCGGGGGCCGGGGTGCCGATGGCGGCCCTCTCCGGCAAGCATGCGGCCGAGGCGATACTGACGGACCCAATTTCAACCTCGCCGTCCCGCCCAACGGCTACGCATGGTGGTATGTCGACGGCCTGAAAGACGGCGGCGGCCGCGCCATCTCGATCATCGCCTTCATCGGCTCGGTCTTCTCGCCCTGGTACGCCTGGTCCGGGCGGCGCAACCCGGAAAACCATGTCTGCATCAACGTCGCCACCTATGGCCCCGGCGGGCGCTTCACCATGACCGACCGTGGCAGCAGCGCCCTGCGCCAGACAACGGACAGCTTCACCGTCGGCCCCTCTTCGCTGCACTGGAAGAACGGCCAACTCGTCATCGACATCAACGAGATCGGCGCTCCGCCGATGGTTTCCCGCGTCCGGGGCCGCGTCACCGTCACGCCCTCCGCGATGACACGCGTGGAGCTGCCTCTCACCCCCGATGGCGCCCATGTCTGGCGTCCCTTCGCGCCCACGGCACGGATCAACGTCGATCTCGACGCGCCAGGCTGGCAATGGGACGGCCATGGCTATTTCGATGCCAATTTCGGCACGCGAGCCCTGGAGCAGGACTTCACCTACTGGACCTGGGGGCGGTTCCCGACCGGGACGGGCAGCACCTGCTTTTATGACGCCACCCGCCTCGACAGGTCGGAACTCGGGCTTGGCATCCGCTTCGACAATCGGGGCAACGCCCGGGTCGTGACGCCCCCTCCGAAAACCCGGATGAAACGCACCGCCTGGGGTCTTTACCGCGAAGGCCGGGCGGACCCGGGCCACACCCCGACGCAAGTGCAACCCATGCTCGACGCGCCTTTCTACGCCCGCGCCGCCGTGCGCAGCGTCATCGACGGCGAGGAAACCACAGGCGTGCACGAGACCCTCGATCTCAAACGCTTTCGCTCGCCGTTTCTGAAGCCCATGCTGGCAGTTCGGGTCCCCCGGCGCGCGGGCTGGACATTCGCGAAAGACTGAAGGCAGCTATCCGCTCCACGCCTGGAACCCCACGGCCCCGCCGTAGATCCCCAGCATCGTCAGGCTTTCCCAGCCCATGTTGGCCGGTCCCGATTTTTCGCGCAGGATCAGCCCGATCAACAGGACCGCCGTCATCGCCAGCCCCACCACGACCCAGAACAGATCGCCCGTGCCGATGGCGTGATACAGCGAGCCGTCACGATAGCTGATATCCGACAGCGTCAGGAACAGCACATCGAACGTGTTGCCCCCGATAATCCCACCCACGGCCAGCTGCAACGCGCCGCGTCGCACAGCGGCCAGCGTCGTGACCAACTCCGGCAACGACGTCACCACCGCCGTCATCAACGCACCCACCAAAGCCGAGGACAGACCCAACTGTTCGGTCAACGCGCCCGCCGATCGCGCAATCGCATAGCCCGCCAGTCCCAGAAGCAGCATCAGCGCCAGGAAAGGCACCAACAACGAGGTCACGCTTTTCTGTGCATCTTCCTCATCTTCAGGCTGGTCGTCGCGCGTCTCCTGCGTGTCCACGGCCCGCCACATCGGGCTTTGCCGAATGCCCACGCTGGCATAGGCCCCGAAAAGATAGATGCCCACCAGCACAACCGACACCGGATGCACTGACCAGAACGCCATTTCGGGCATCACGTAGGCGGCCAACGGCACGGCCAGCATCAACATCAGCAACGTGCTCTGAAACAGGTTCGCCACATCCGCGGCGGCATGTTCCAGGTTCGCACGCCGATAGATCAGATCCGCGAACGCAAGAAACGCCGTTTGCGCCGCGATCCCCCCGATACCGTTGGAAAAGGCGAGGCTCGCGCGCCCATCCAGCGCCGACGTGATGGAAACCACCGTGCCCGACAGCGACGTGGCAGCACCCAGCAAGAGCCCCCCGGTCACGGCCTCGCCCAACCCGCTCCGGTCCGCGATCCGGTCCGCCATCCCGGTCATTTTCGTGCCTGCTATCAGGATCACGAGCGCCGCGCCTGCGAAAACAATCAGGTTGGCGGTCAGGGAAAGGTCAGAGAGCATAACGCTTCAACCGCACAGCCAATGGCCGGGTTCCATACATGTCCGGGATGACAGCCAAGGAATGTCAGCGCCGCGCCTCGGCCCGCACCACTTCTGGGTTGAGCCGCATGACCGAAAGGTTGAGAGCGCCCGCGACACTGACCCAAGCGAGGTAGGGCACGAACATCAGCCCGGCCAGCCAGTCCACCTGCCACAGCGCGATCATCCCACAGAACACAGCGATCCACAGGCCCACCAGCACCACCAGCCCCAGCCGGATGCGGCGCAGCCCGAAGAACACCGGCGTCCACAGCCCGTTCAGCGCGATCTGCAGCGCCCAGAGCGCCATGGCCACCGAATTGTCGGGGCTCACCGCCGCCCGCGCGCCCGCTCCCGCCATCAGCAGGTACAGCGTCGTCCACGCCACCGGGAACAGCCAGTTTGGCGGGGTCCATGTCGGCTTGTTGAGATCCTCGTACCACTTGCCCGGCGGGAACAGCGCCCCCGTCGCACCCGCCGCAAAGCAAGCCGCAAGAAAAATTGCAAAGCAAAGCCAGATCATGATCTCGATCTAGCGTGCCTCCCCGACACCGGCAAGGCCGGATCGTCCCGGTCCCGCGCCTTCAGCGTCGCCATGGTCGAACACAGCGCCTCACTCCAGTCGCGCCCCGGCGCCTTTCGCTCCGCTGCCGCCTCCACAAGGTAGGCCACCTCGGGCAAGGGCCGCGCGTGCAGCACGGCCGAGCGTGGCATCATCATCGTGCCGCCAGCCCGCAGGCTCGCCAGCATCAGCCACCCCAGCTTCTGCGCGCCCGTGGTCCGCGCCCGATGCGCGATGGAATCATGCCCCAGCCGCCGCAACTGCCGCCCGATCCCGGCATAGATGTACCGCGCCGCGAAAATCCCGGGCCGGGCGCTCACGGGCAGAGTCGCCACCCCCGCCTCGGACCGGGCGTAAAGCCCCTCGGCCTCGCGCAACAGCCGCGCGATCACCCGGTGCAGGGCCGGCGACATCTGCGGATTGGCCAGGAACGCCGCCTCGTCCAGCCCCTCGTCCTCCATCCAGTCGCGCGGCAGATACAGGCGCCCCTCGCGGGCATCCTCGCCCACGTCGCGGGCAATATTGGTCAACTGCATCGCCACGCCCAGGTCACAGGCCCGTGCCAGCCCGTCGGCCTCGCGCATCTCCATCAACACGCACATCATCGCGCCCACCGCCGAGGCCACGCGCGCCGAATAGGCGCGCAGCCCCGACAGGCTATCATACCGCCGGCCCTCCGCGTCCCACGCGAGGCCCTCCAAAAGCGCCTCGGGCAATTCGCGCGGCATGTCGAACCGCCCCACCATGGCAGCAAAGGCCCGGTCGGCGGGCGCATTCCGCGGCACCCCGCGATAGGCCAGGTCCAATCGCTCGTGCAGCCGCGTCACCGCCTCGGCCTTCTCGGAATGCAGGTCGACCGAGTCGTCCGCCAGCCGGCAGAACGCGTAGAGCGCCAGCGCCGGGTCGCGCACCCGCCGCGGCAAAAGTTTCGAGGCGGCATGGAACGACCGCGACCCATCCCGGATCGCCTCGCGGCAATGCGCCATGTCGGCGGCTTCCGTGCGCGTCAGTTTCATCTCACCCGCACCTCGTCGGCATCCGGAACCAGCTTGCCCAGCACCTCGGCGCTCGACACCACGCCCGGCAGCCCCGCACCGGGATGCGTCCCCGCCCCGACAAGGTAAAGCCCCGCAACCTCCTCGCTCACGTTGTGCGGCCGAAAGTAAGCGCTCTGCAAAATCCGCGGTTCCAGCGAAAAGCCCGATCCATGCGGGCTCAGGTACCTGTCCCGGAACGTCTTGGGCGTGAACACCTCCGAGGCGGTCAGATGATCCCCCAGCCCCGGCAGCAACTGCTCTTCCAGCACCGCCTGAACCTTCCTCCGATAGGTCTCCGCCATCTCGCTCCAATCCACCGGGTCATCGAATCCCAGATGCGGCACCGGGCTCAGCGCATAGAAGGTGTCGTCCCCTTCCGGCGCGGCGCTCGGGTCGGTCACCGTCGGCCGATGCACGTAAAGGCTCATGTCCTCGGATAGCGTACCGTTGATGAAAATGTCCTTCACCAACCCCTTGTAGCGCGGCCCGTTCAGGATCGTATGGTGCCCTACATCGGCCCACTTGCCACGCGTGCCCTTCGTTCCGAAATACCAGACGAACAGCCCCATGGACCACCGCGAGCGCTTCAACTTGCGCCCGGTCCAGCGCCGCTTTTTCACATTGCGCATCAGCAGGTCATAGGTGTGCCCGGCATCGGCATTCGACACAGTCACGTCCGCTTCGACCACCTCGCCGCCGGTCAAGCGCACACCTGCCGCGCGCCCGTCGTGCACCACGATCTCGTCCACCTCCGCGCCCTGCCGCACCAGACCGCCCTGGTCGGCCACGACACCCGCCATGGCGCGCGCAATCGCATCGACGCCGCCCATCGCGTAATGCACGCCGAATTCCTTTTCCAGGTGACTGACAAGGATATACATCGACGTCACGTTGAACGGATCTCCCCCGATGAACAGCGGGTGAAACGAAAAGGCCATACGCAACCGTTCATCCTTGAACCGCGTCGCCGCATGGGCATAGACCGACCGATCCGCCCGCAGCATCCCGAAGGTCGGCAAGACCTTCACCAAGTCCAGGAACCGGTGCATCGACCGCCGCCCCAGATCCTCAAACCCGAACGCGTAGCGCCGTTCGCTGTCTTTCAGAAACCGTTCGTAGCCTTGCGCATCGCCGGGGCTCAGCCGCGCCACCTCGGCGCGCATCGCGTCGGTATCCTGCCGCGCGGTAAACCTGCTCCCATCGGGCCAGCGGATCTCGTAAAACGGGTCGAGCGTGCGCAGATCCACGTCATCGCGAAACCGCCGTCCGCAGGCCGCCCACAGATCCTCGAACACCTGAGGCACCGTCACGATGGTCGGCCCAAGATCGAACCGATGCCCATCGCGCCACAGACTCGACCCGCGCCCGCCGGGGCTCTCCAGCCGGTCCATCACCGTCACGCGATAGCCTTTCGCACCCAGCCGCATGGCCGAGGCCAATCCGCCCAGACCCGCGCCAATCACCACCGCATGGGGCCGCATGGCCTTCTCGGCCTGCTCACGAAGTGCGGGGTCCAGACGTGTCAACATGTACCCAGCCTACATGTGTCAAGTTAAGTTGACAATCATCCAGTGAAGTTCTTTTATGGGCCGGAACGCGCTGGACAACCGGACGTCGCGATTGGCATGAATGGGACTGCCGAGACGCGCGCTTTGACCGAAGGGGGACAGGGTCATCCAAATCGTCAGCCTCAGCTTTTTCCGTTTCGCACCGGGCCTCTCAAGGCTCTGGGCCTTCACCATGATGGGCCTCGCCCGTCCCGCGCTGGCCCGCGTTCCCGGCATCGGCTTCTGGAAGCTGTGCGGCTCGGGCACCGGCGAGGGGTTCACGCCGAAACCCAACACCGGCGTCTATGCCATTCTCGCCACCTGGCCCGATCTCGCCACCGCGCAGCGCCAGACGGCCGAGGCCTCCGTATTCCGCCGTTACGCCCGCCGCGCCATCGAATGCTATACGCTCTTCATGCAAACCACCTCGGCGCGGGGCGCATGGTCCGGAGTGGCCCCATTTGACGCCACCGTCACCGCCGGCACCGGCCCGGTTGCGGCCCTCACCCGCGCCACGATCAAGCCTCTTGTGGCGCTCAAGTTCTGGCGCCGCGTGCCCGACATCAGCACGGTCATCGGCGCCGATCCCAACGTCGCCTTCAAGATCGGCATCGGCGAGGTGCCGCTTTTGCACCAGGTCACCTTCTCGGTCTGGCCCGACACCGCGGGCATGGCCGCCTTCGCCCGCCACGACGGTCCGCACGCGCGCGCCATAAAGGCCGTGCGGGACGGCAACTGGTTCCGCGAAGAACTCTACGCCCGGTTCGACATCGTCGCCGACCGCGGCACGTGGCAGGGCGCCAAACCACTTCAACACCTGGGGGTCGGCGCATGAACATCGCCTTTCCGTTCTCCGCCATCGTCGGACAGGACACCATGAAACAGGCGCTGATCCTGACCGCCATCGACCCCGGCCTCGGCGGCGTGCTGGTCTTCGGAGATCGCGGCACCGGCAAGTCCACCGCCGTCCGCGCCCTCGCCGCCCTTCTGCCGCCCATTACCCAGGTCAAGGGCTGCCCGGTCAATTCCGAACGTCCCGAGGAGTGCCCCGACTGGGCCACCGTCCCCGACACCGATCTGGTGGAACGCCCCACCCCCGTCGTGGACCTGCCCTTGGGCGTGACCGAGGACCGCGTCACCGGCGCACTCGATATCGAACGTGCTCTCACCAAGGGCGAGAAGGCCTTCGAGCCCGGCCTACTGGCCCGCGCCAACCGCGGCTATCTCTATATCGACGAGGTCAACCTTCTGGAGGATCATATCGTCGACCTCCTGCTCGACGTCGCCCAATCCGGCATCAATGCGGTCGAACGCGAGGGCCTCTCCATCCGCCATCCCGCGCGCTTCGTTCTGGTGGGCTCCGGCAACCCCGAGGAAGGCGAATTGCGCCCGCAGCTTCTCGACCGCTTCGGCCTCTCGGTCGAGGTCAGGTCACCCACCGATATCGACGAACGCATCGAGGTCGTCCGCCGCCGCGACGCCTTCGACATGGACCGTGAGGCCTTCACGGCCAAGTGGCAGCCCGAGGACGCAAAAATCCGCGACTCCATCCTCACCGGCCGCGCGTCGCTCCGCAAACTCGAGGCGACCGACGCCATCCTGCGCGACTGCGCCGCCCTCGCCGTGGCCCTCGGCGCCGACGGGCTACGTGGCGAACTGACCCTACTCCGCGCCGCCCGCGCACTCGCCGCCTTTGAGGGCGATGCGGCAATAACCCGCGACCACCTCGCCGCCGTCGCGCCTCTCGCGCTCAGCCACCGCCTGCGCCGCGACCCGCTGGACGAGGCCGGCTCCACCACCCGCGTCACCCGCACCGTCGCCGAAACCTTCGGATGACAGACGGGACCGACACCGCCCGCACCCAGCGCGCCCTCGCGGCCCTCGCGGTCGATCCCGGCGGCCTCAAAGGGATAACCTTCCGCGCCCGCATGGGCCCCGCCCGGCAGGCGCTCGAAACCGCCCTTTGCAAGCTGCCCGGTCCCCAGGACCGCATCCACCCCGCCATTTCCGACGACCAGCTTTTCGGCGGCCTCAACATCGCCGCCTCGCTGGCCGAGGGCCGCCCGGTGCGCGATGCGGGCCTCGCCGATCAGCCCACCATGCTCACCCTCACCATGGCCGAGCGCACGCCCTCCGGCCTCGCCGCCCGCCTCGCCCAACTGCTCGACTCGGACCGGGGCCACGCTCTCATCCTCCTCGATGAGGCCGCCGGCGCGGAGGAAGGCGCGCCGCAAGCCCTGCTCGACCGCCTCGCCTTCCATATCGAACCGAAAGAGGCCGCCACCCCCGTCCGTCTCCCCGCCGCCGCCGACCTTGACGCCGCCCGCAAACGCCTGCCGCGCGTGCAGATACCTGACGGCGCCCTGCCCCTGCTCGTCACCCTCGCCGCCCGCTTCGGCATCCATAGCCTGCGTGCCCCCAGCCTCGCCCTGCGCGCCGCGCGCGCCCTCGCCGCGCTCGACGCCGAGATGACAGTCACAGACGCCAAGCTTCAGGAAGCCGCCGAACTGGTCTATCCCTCCCGCGCCACCATGATGCCCACCGAGGCCGAGGACGAAACCCCGCCCGAAACCCCCGAGCCCGACCAGGTCAACGCCCCGGACACCGACGGCGACCAGTCCCTCACCGACCTTCCCGACGACATCCTCGTCTCCGCCATCGCCGCGCTCCTGCCGCCCGACATCCTCGACCGTCTCGCCGCCAAATCCACCCGCCCCGCCAATGCGGCAGGCAGCGGCGCGGGCGACCGCCGCCGCGGCAACCGCCGGGGTCGCCCCCTGCCCTCACGCCCGGGCCACCCCTCGGCCCAGGCCCGGATCGATCCGATCGCGACCCTGCGCGCCGCCGCCCCTTGGCAGACCCTCCGCCGCACCGGGCGCAACGCCGACCGCGCGCTCGTGATTCTGCCGTCTGACATCCGCATCAAGCGGTTCGAGGACCGCTCCGACCGCCTGCTCATCTTTACCGTCGACGCCTCCGGCTCCGCCGCCGTTGCCCGGCTGGCAGAGGCCAAGGGGGCCGTTGAACTCATGCTCGCCCAAGCTTACGCCCGCCGCGACCAGGTCGCCCTGCTGGCCTTTCGCGGCACCGGCACCGACACCTTACTGCCGCCCACCCGCTCGTTGGTGCAGGCCAAACGCCGCCTCGCCTCGCTGCCCGGCGGCGGCGGCACGCCCCTCGCCTCCGGCTTGATGGCCGCAGGCGACCTTGCCCAATTGGCCCGCGGCCGCGGCCTCACGCCGATGCTGGTCCTGTTGACGGACGGCCGCGCCAACATCCCGCTCACCGGCGATCCCGACCGCGCCACCGCGAACGACGACGCCACCCGCATCGCCGCCAGCCTGCGCGCGCAGGGCATCTCCGGCGTCCTCGTCGACACCTCCAACCGCCCCACCGACACGGCCCGCACCATCGCTGTGGCCCTCGGCGCGCGCTACCTCGCCCTGCCCCGCGCCGACGCCCACGGGATCAGCACCGCCGTCACCTCGGCACTCGGAGCCTGAGTGCCATGGACTGGGCCCGCGACCTGCCCGACTGGCCCCATGCGGCTGCATCTCACCGCGTCCGCCACCGCCCGCACGACTGGCACATTCAGGAATGGGGCACCGGCCCCACGCTCCTCTTGCTGCACGGCGCAGGCGCCAGCACGCATACTTGGCGCGACCTCATTTCACGCTTGTCTGAAAACCACCACGTCATCGCACTCGACCTGCCGGGTCACGGCTTCACCCGCGCCGGCAGCGTCTCCCGCCTCGGTCTGCAGACCACCGCCGAGGATATCGCCGCCCTCTGCACCTCCGAGGACTGGCAGCCAACAGCGCTCATCGGCCACTCCGCCGGTGCCGCCGTCGCACTCGACCTTGCCACGCGCCTGCCCGGCACCCCTGCCGTCATCGGCCTCAATGCCGCGCTCGACCGGTTCGAGGGCATGGCGGGCTGGCTTTTTCCGATGCTGGCCAAGCTCCTGGCGCTGAACCCGCTCACCGCCATCGCCTTCTCGGCGGGCGGCGCACGTCCGGGCCGCGCCCGCAACGTGATCCGCGCCACCGGCTCCACGCTCTCCGAAGAGGGCCTTGCCTGGTACAGCCGCCTCCTCGCCGACCGCGCCCATGTGGACGGCACATTGCAGATGATGTCCCGCTGGAGCACGGACGCCCTGCTCGACCGCCTGCCCGAAATTGAGAATGACGTGCTGCTGATCACCGGCGACCGCGACACGGCCGTGTCGCCCCAGGTGTCGGACCGTGCCGCAGCCGTTCTGCCAAATGCCGAACGGTTCACGCTGGAGGGCCTGGGCCACCTCGCCCACGAGGAAGATCCCGACCGCCTTTGCGACATCATGCTGGATTGGCTCCAAGGCAAATCTTTTTAAAAAAGATTTGCCAAAAGCTTTCTCAAAGCTTTTGGCGGCTCACCTCTGCCCCAGCGCTGCGCGCCCTTTCCGGCTGTACCCCCGCGTCATCCGGTCCGCGATCATCGCCAGCGTCGCCATCCCGATGCCGGCAATCATCCCGACGCCGAAATCCCCGTTGTTGAGGCCGATGTATATCTCCTGGCCCAAATCACTCGTGCCCACCAGCGCCGTGATCACCAGCATCGCCACCCCGAACATGATCGTCTGGTTCAGCCCCAGAAGCAGCTGCGGCAGGGCCAGCGGCAACCGCACCCGCCACAGCATCTGCCACCGGGTCGACCCGCACGCCTTGGCCGCCTCGATCACCTCGGCGTTGACGCCGCGCAACCCATGCTCGGCATAGCGGATCGCGGGCACGATCGCATAGGCCATGATCGCCAGAAGCGCGGTGAAATCCCCCAGCTTGAAGAACATCACGAAGGGGATCAGGATCACGAAAAGCGGCATCGTCTGCAACGTGTCGCTTATGGGGCGCAGAAAGGCCGACACCGCGTCATTCTCGGACGCGATCACCCCCAGCGTCGTACCGATCAGGAACGACAGCGCCACCGCCAGCCCACACAGGTAGAACGAAATCGTCGCCTCGGGCCAGACGCCCGCCAGCATCAGGAAGGCCAGCCCCACCGCCGTGCCGATCGCCAGCCGCCGCCCGCCCGCCTGCCACGCCAGCAGCACCATCACGCCCGCGATGGACAGCCACGGCAAGCCAGTGATTCCGAAATAGAGCAGGATCGCCAGCAGCGAGACCCCGATGGCCGCCCGCACCCGGCGCCGCACCAGCAACCAACCGACCAGCCCCGCCATCGCCACGGCGTAGCCTATCTTCATCGGAGTGGTGAACTCGAACCCCCAGGAAAACGGGCTGATCGTCTCATCCAGCCCCATCTTCACCGGCAGCATCAGGTAAAACAGCGCCGTCGTCTTGATCGCCTTGATCGTGCCCGCGAATTCCACCAGCAACCAGTTGAACGCGTCGTTCATCGCATCCGCCGGATAGACCTCCCACGCCCGCGGATACTCCTGCAGGAACGGGACCACCCGCGCCAGTCCCAGCATAAGCACCGCGAACACCGCCGCCACGATCCAGTAACGGTAGCGGGCGACGAAACTCTCTTCCTCGCCCCCGTCCGGCGACCGCCCCATCGCAGCCCGCGCCGTGATCCGGTCCATCACCATCGCCATCAGCGCGATCACCACGCCCGCCAGTATCGCCTCGGCCACGTTGGCCTTGCGGATATGGGTCAGCACCTCCCAGCCGATATCGGACGTGCCGCCGATGATCGACGCGATGATGATCATCGAAAACGCCGCCATCATCGTCTGGTTCACCCCCAGCAGGATCTGGCGCAGCGCACTGGGCACCCGCACCCGCCAGAACATCTGGCCCGCCGTGGCCCCCGCCATCATCCCCGCCTCGATCACCTCCTCGTCGACTCGGGCGAGCCCCAGCGTGGTGTTTCGCACCATCGGCGGCACGGCATAAAGCACCGAGGCGATCAGCCCCACCACCGGCCCGAAGCCGAAGAGCAGCAGGATCGGTAGGAGATAGGCAAAGACCGGAATTGTCTGCAACGTGTCCATCGTCGGCGTGATCACCCGCTCGGCGCGGTCGGAATAGAACGCCCAGGTCCCCACGCAGAACCCGATTGCCACCGCCAGCGGTACCGAGACCAGCACCAGCGCCAGCGAATTCATCGACTCGAACCAGTAGCCGATCACGACCATGTAGAACATCGCCAGAAACGTGAACACGGCCAGCTTCCAGCCCGACACAGCGAAGGACGCGATCACCAAAAGGCCGACCGTCAGCGCCCAGGGCATCCAGTGTAGCAACTCCCGCACCCACGACATCGGGTAATCCATCACGTCCGAAAACGCGCGGAACGCCGGGCCGGCGGTCTCCACGACCCAGTCCATCCCGGTGTTCAGCCACTCGGTCATCGGCCATTCCCACGCCTCGGGGAACTCCATCAGCCAGCCCAGCCGGTCACGAAAGCCCAGCGCCACCAGCGTGAGGCCGATCAGCGCGAACCACGCCCAATGCATCCTGGCGGCGTTCATGCCGGCGCGTCCTCCTGCTCGGACAACCTCGCCAGCGTCTTCACCACGCTTTGCGCTGTAACCACGCCGGTCACCGTGCCGCCTTGCTCCACCGCAAGCCCCTCGGGATGCGACGACAACATCGGCAACAGCGCCTCGACCGACACATCGCCCGCCACGCGCTCGCGCCCCTCGGCGGACCCGGCATCGGGGTCCGTCACCTCATGAGCGCGCAGCACCCGGACCATGGGCACGTCATTGGTGAACTCGGCCACGTAGTCATCCGCCGAATTGGTGATCAACTGCGCCGGGGTGCCGGTCTGCACTACGCGCCCCCCGCGCATGATCATCATCCGGTCCGCCACGCGCAGCGCCTCCAGGAAATCATGCGTGATGAACACGATCGACTTGTGCAGATCATTCTGAATCCGCAGGAACTCGTCCTGCATCTGCCGCCGGATCAGTGGGTCCAGTGCCGAAAACGGCTCGTCGAGCAGCCACAGGTCCGGGTCCACCGCCAGCGACCGGGCGATGCCCACCCGCTGCTGCTGCCCACCCGACAACTGGTGCGGATAGCTCTTCTCGCGCCCTTCCAGCCCCACCAGCTCGATCACCTTACTCACCCGTTCGCGGGTGTGGTCCTGCGCCGCGCCTTGCAGGCTCAGCGGAAAGGCGATGTTCTCCCTGACGCTCAGATGCGGCATCAGGCCGAAATTCTGGAACACCATGCCGATCTGGTGGCGGCGCACCTCGATCATCTCCTTGTCGGATTTCGCGCGCAGGTCCTCGCCATCCAGCAGGATTTCGCCATGCGTCGGCTCCACCAGTCGCGACAGGCAGCGTACCACCGTGGACTTGCCCGACCCCGACAGGCCCATGATCACGAAAATCTCGCCCACGGCGACGTCAAAGCTCACATCGGCAGCCGCCGGAATGGCGCCATCCTCCCGGATGCGCTCGGCCAGCGCCGGCGTCTCGTCGGCAGGCTGGCCGCTCGAAAAATACCGCTCCGGTTTCTTGCCGTAGACCTTCCAGATGTGACGACAGGACAGCCTCGGCTGGTCCGTTCCGGCGCCATCGCTTGCATGCGTGTCGCTCATGCTGCCCCTGTCCCCGCTGATACGAAAAAGCCGGGCGTCAGAACCCCCGGCCTTTCCGATGCGTCCATTCGCACCTTACTGCGCAGCCTTTCCGGCCTCGACCCAGGGACCCCAAGTCTCTTCATTGGCGTCGATCCATTCGGCCACGACCTCTTCCAGGTCCCGGCCTTTCTGGTCGATCTCCAGCATCAGCGCGTTCTGCACTTCGTTGTCGATGGAAATCTCGTTGAAAACCGCCGCCACGCCCGGGTTCGCCTCGGCGAACTCGGCATTGATGATCTTGTCGATCGACGCCTGCTGAAAGCCGCAGGCCGCCCCACGCTCCTGGCCTTCTTCCTCGACGCACTCACCGTCGGCAGCGTCCCACTGGACCCATTCCATCTCCATGTCGGCAAACAGCCAATGCGGCTGCCAGAACATCATCAGGATGGGGTCCTGCGTCGCCGTGGCCGATTTCAGCTCGGCGATCATCGCGCCTTCCGATCCGCCCGCGACCGGCTCGAACGGGATGTCGATCATCGCCACCACGTCCTTGGACCGGGTGCCCCAGTCGGCGGGATAGGTGATCAGCCGGCCCTTGGGAAACGTATCGGCGGCGGCAAACGCCTGCGCACAGTCATAGAGCGCCTCGTAATCCGGCAGGCCGGGGCACTGTTCCTTCATGTAGGGCGGATAGATCCAGCCTTCCTGCGGCTGCAGGCCCAGCTGGCCCACCACGGTGATGTCGCCCGACTCCACCGCTTTGGGATAGATGTCGCCGACGTTGTTGGTCCAGACCTCGGGCTGCAAATGCAGGTCACCATTGGCGATGGCGGCGAATTGCGGCACCGCCCCGGCGGTCACGTATTCCACGTCATGCCCGGCCTTTTCCAGCAGCGTGCCGGTGATATGCGCCGAGATATGCTGACCCGTCCATTCGTTGATCGGGATCCGGACCGTCTCGGCCTGCGCCATCCCGGCCCCGGCCAGTGACAGGCTCGCGGCCCACAAGACAGAATTCATCCTCATCTTTCTCTCCCTGTTTTTATTGATGCAGATCATGGCCGTCATCATGCGACGTCCGCAACGTGGACCCAAGCACAAATGTTTGTTGACCAATGAGTTAATAAAAACAAACCTCATATCGGGCGTCCGCGGCGCGGCTGCCGGTTTAATGAGCATAGCGAAGGGGAGGATGCCGTGCCGTTGCATGTTGCCAAAAAATGGTTTCATACCCGACACATGGGCGATGGCGTCACGCGGATTTGGGAGCCGCATGTCGCGCCATGGTTGCGCTGCAACATATGGCATATCCAAGGACGCGACCGCGACCTCGTGATCGACACCGGCATGGGCCTGCGCCCGATGACGTGCGAGCTGGCGCAGCTGACCGAACGCCCGCTCAGCGCCATCGTCACCCATACGCATTTCGATCATTCGGGCGGCCTGCACGAATTCGACCACCGCTGCGGCCACAGTGCCGAGTCTGACATCATCGCCAACCCCACGCCCGCCAACACCTATGCCGACGCGGGCTTTGTGCGCGCGGAAACCTTCACCGCCCTGCCCTTTGAGGGCTTCTCGTACGAGCACTACACGGTAAAGCCCGCGCCCCTCTCCGCCCTCCTTGACGAAGGCGACGTGATCGACCTCGGCGACCGCGTCTTCACCGTCTTCCACCTGCCCGGCCACAGCCCAGGCTCCATCGCGCTGCACGAGTCCTCCACGGGCCTCCTGTTCAGCGGCGACGTGGTGTATGACGGCGACCTCATCGACGACATGGACCATTCCGACCCCGAAAAGCTGGCCGAGTCTCACGCCCGCCTGCGCGAGCTCGACGTCACCACCGTTCATGCAGGGCATTTCAAGTCCTTCGGCCGGGACAAGCTGATTGAAATCCTCGACGAATACCGCGACGGTGGCCGCCGTCTGGGCAACGCCGACGCATGGCTCGCCGACATGATCGCAAGGAGCAAAGCGCAGTGATGCAACGCACGGCCATCATCACCGGCGGGCTGGCGGGCATCGGCCTCGGCACCGCCCGCCTGCTGCACCAGGCCGGACACACCGTCGCCATCGGCGCACGCCGCGGCGACGACACATCGCTTCAGGACATGGCGCGCGACACCGTCGGTGCGGATGTCTTCGTCGCCCCGCTCGACGTGCGCCAGCGCGGCTCGGTCACGGCCTTCTGCACCTCCGTCAAAAATCAGTTCGGCACGCCGCAGATCCTCGTGAACGCCGCCGGCGTCACCCGGCACCAGACGGTCTCCGACCACGACCTCGACGCCTGGGACGACGTGATCGAGACCAACCTCACCGGCACCTTCCTGATGATCCACGCGCTTCTGCCCGACATGATGGCGTCGGGCTGGGGCCGGATCGTCAACATCGCCTCCACCGCCGCCACGTCGGCGGTCGCCGACCACCCCGCCTATTGCGCGTCCAAGTCCGGCGTGCTCGGGCTTTCCCGCGCCGTGGCGCTCGAGGGCGCGCCCCACGGCGTCACCTGCAACACCGTCAGCCCGACCTGGGTCGAAACCGAGATGCTGCGTGAGTCGGCCTCCACCATGGCAACGCAGAATGGCACCACGCAGGCCGATGAAATCGCGGCACTCGCCAAGGCCAACCCGCAAAACCGCCTGGTCCAACCGGACGAGGTCGCCGCCATCGTCGCGTTCCTGTGCTCCGACGCCGCCCCCGGACTCACCATGGAAGACATCCAGATCAACGCCGGCGCGCACTGGTAAGCGCCGCTCAGATCACCCGTCGCGCCCGCCACGCCATGACCGCGGGCTCGATCAGCCCCGCCGACAGGATCAGCGGCAGGCCCACCACTTCCTGTACCCCGAACCGCTCGCCCGCCCACAGGGCCGCGGTCACCGTCGCCACCACGATCTCGGTCATGAACAGCAACCCCACCAGCCCCGGATTCAACCGCGAAGGCGCATAGATCGTGGCAAAGGATCCCGGAAGGATCAGGATCAGCGCCACCGGCAAGAACCACACCATGGGCGACAGCACGGCGTCGCGGTCCGGCACCGCCGCGATCCCCTGCGCCGTGGCAAGCCCCGCCACCAGCACCGCAACTATGGCGCCGACCACCAGGAAATTCACCGCGTGGGTCAGGATATGCACCCGCCGTTCGGTCAGGATCAGCGCACAGCCCACCGCCCAGAACATCCCCGACACCAGCCCGCACCAGTCGCCCGCATTACGCGGCAGCGGCAGGCCCGTGTCATCGGCAAAGATCACCACCAGCCCCATGAGCCCCACGCCGATCGACAGCCACCGGTACCACGTCATCCGGTCGCCCAGGAAAATCCAGCCCAGCAGGAACCCCCAGATCGGCGTCATGTAGAACAGCAGCACCGCCCGCACCACCTCGGTGTATAGCAGCCCCGCGGCATACAGCGCGAACGCCACCCCCGCCAGAACGCCGCCCAGCAAGGGCCGCAGTCCCTGGCCGTAATCCGCGCGCAGCACCCACATCACCGGCAGGCTCATCAGCGCGGGCAGCACCATGAACACCACCATCGCCCAGGGCGCATCCAGCCCCGCCTGCTCCAGCATCCGCAGTGGCAGCCAGAATATGCCCCAGCACAAGCCGGCGAAAAGTCCCGACAGGACCGCCCTGCTGTTGCCCTCGGCCACCGCGTATCTCCTTCGTTGCGTGTCTCATATGCCACTCAGGCATCATCAAAGCGCAAAGGCAAGGCACCCCGGCCCTGCCTTCGCATTCGTACTTCGCGCTGCCGCGAATGTCGCGTCAGGCCGCCCGGTCTGGTATGTCCACGATCTTGCCGCGCGGAATCTCACAGGCCTTGTCGTAAAGCGGCGTCTCGGCCAGCGTGGCGGCATACATCTTGCCGTCCCGACCCTCGACCATCAGGTCGGTTCCCGGCCCGGCCTCGGCACTGTCCATCAGCGCATAGCCGATCCCATGCCCGAGGTAGGGCGAGGTCGCCCCGGCGGTCACACGCCCCGCAACCTTGCCATTCCATTCGACCCGGCCATTCACTCGCGGCTCACCATCCGGGCAGACGATCCCATGCAGGCGCTGGCCCTTGTCGGCTTTCTCCAGCGCCGCCTTGCCAATGAAATCGTCCTTGTCCAGCGCCACGAACCCGCCCAGCCCGACATCGTAAGGCGTGGTCGTCTCGTCGAAATCCGAGTTGGCGTTCAGGATACCGGCCTCGATCCGGCGGATATTCATCGAATCCAGCCCGAACATCCTCAGACCATAGGGCGCTCCCGCCTTCTCCAGATGCGCCCACAGCGCGGCGGCATCGTGATGCGGCTCGGTGTAGAATTCCCAGCCCAGTTCGTTGGTATAGCCGGTGCGCGAAATCAGCACCTTCTGACCGCCGAAATCCACCCACGCGCTGCCGAAATAGCCGAACGGCTCGGGAATCCCATCCTTCGCGGCGTCTTTCAGTATCTCCATCGCCAAAGGCCCCTGGATCTGGCTCACGTTCACCTCCGGGTCGGTGATCTCCACATCCATCCCCTTCGCATGCGCCCGTGCCCAGTTCACGAAATCCCCGTCCGCCTGCGCGTACCAGAACCGGTCCTCGGCCAGCCGCACGAACACCCCGTCCACGATCAGGCCACCATGGTCGAAACAGGCGATGCCATAACCGCACCGACCAACTTTAACCTTGGAAATGTCATTGACGAACAAGAGGTTCATCAGCTTCTCGGCATCCGGACCCTTGATCTCCAGCGGCCACTCTCCGGTATGCAGGCACGCCGCCTTCGTCCGCAGCAGCCAATACCCCTCGTCGGTCGGCAGGTCATCCATGTAGACGCACATGAACCGTCGGTTATAGACGCAGTAATGCGGGCCATGCTTCGCCTCGATCGCGTGATACGCATGGCGCCGCAGGTTGAAATCCCACCCCGCCCCGGGCCGCGTGGTGATCAGGTCCCGCGTCTTTCCATCACTCGAATTCATCATTGGTCTGCCTCCGGGTCCAGCCGTGCGCCCAGCGCACCCGCCACGAGTTTCTGAAAATGGTGCACCGCGTGCTCGCTCAACTCGGTCAGCCCCTCGTCCACGACGAAACGCCCCTGGTTGTACCCGCTGGATTTCAGCCCCTTCTGCACGCTCTCGCACAACCCGATATCCTCGGGCTGCAACACGTCCTTCTGATAGTTGATCGCATCGCGCAGCTGCTGCGTGACCTCGCCGTCCTTCACGAACCAGTCCTGGTATTCGACGCATTTCTCCGGCGCAGTCGGGTTCATCTGTAAGACCGACAGGTTCGCCTCGCCCGGATAGGCCCAGATGGTGAAGTTCGGCCAGACGAACCAGCCCGCGTATCCGAAATCCACGTCGCCCGCCTCGAACTTGTAGGCCCGCGCGTTCATCGTCCTCGGCTGCCCGGCGCACTGGCTGGAATACAGCCCGCAGGTGATCGTGCGATAGCTGTCCATGTCCACCAGGTCGACAAAATCGTGGTGCGCCGGCGCGCAGTGATAGCACTCCAGGAAGTTGTCCATCAAAACTTTCCAGTTCGCCTCGACCTCGTAGGTGTCGCGCTGCGCGAACTGCAAATCGTCGACCGAAGGGACATAATGTCGGATCTCGGACTCCAATTCGCCCATCTGTTCGGCGAATGGCGTTGCGCTTTCATCCAGATTGACGAGAACGAGGCCACAGAACACCTCCACCTTCACCGGCTTCAGCGAAAACTCCTCCTTCCGGAAGCCCTCGACATTCTCGGTATTCCGCGCCGACCGCAGGTTGCCGTCAAAGTCGAACGCCCAGGCGTGGTAGGGACAGGTGATGATGTTCTTCTTGCCCGTCCCGCTGACCAGCTCATGCCCACGGTGCGGGCACACGTTGAAGAACGCGTTCAGCTCGCCGGTACGGCTGCGCGCCACGAACACGTTCTGCTCGTGGATCTTCACGGTCAGGAACTGTCCGGGCTCGGCCACCTGGCTCACATGCCCGGCATAATACCAGGTCTTGTAGAAAATCGCGTCCTTCTCGGCCGCCCAGATCTCCGCATCGTGGTAGAACCGCGCGGGCAAGGTATAGGAATTCTTCGGATCGGCCCGGAACGGCATGTCGCCGGGCATAAGGTTCAACGTCTGCTGGGTCATGGCGTACTCCGATCTGGCTGTTGACAGTGTCAGCCATTACCTAGGATCATGACAAACGCTCTTTTCTCATGGATTTGACCAAGCCAGGCTTATGCCAAAACCACATCTGCCACCGCTCGACCTGATGGAACCGTTCGAGGCCGCCGCCCGCCTCGGCAGCTTCACCCGCGCCGCCGACGAGCTGTCCGTCACCCAGTCCGCCATTTCCCAACGTGTGCGTAAACTCGAGGCCCTGCTCGACACCGCGCTGTTCGTCCGGGGTCATCGCACCATCACCCTCACCCCCGAGGGCCGCGAGTTGCTGATCGGCGTCCGCGCCGCGCTTCAGCACATGACGGCAGCCACCCGCGCCCTCAGACAGCGCGACGACCGCCCCCGCGTGCGCCTCGGCGCGGATACCTCCATGGCGCAACTCTGGCTCACCCCCCGCCTGGCCCCGGCCCTGGCAGACAGCCCGCCGCTCATGCTCGACCTGCTGGCCTCCGACACGGAATCCGAGCTTCTGACGGCGGAAATCGCCCTTCTGCATGGCGCGGGCGACTGGCCCGGCTTCACCGCCACGCGGCTCTTCGCCGACGCGGTCTTCCCGGTCTGCACCCAAGAATTCCTCTCGCACACGCCGCTCGGCACACCCGAAGACCTGCTCACCGCTCCCCTGATCGACCTCGATTACACCCACTGGAACTGGATGAACTGGGGCATCTGGCTGACCGAGGCGGGCCTCGACCCCACCCGCGCCACGACGCTGATGCGCACCAACAGCTACATGGCCCAGCTCGACGCCGCCCGCGCCGGCCTCGGCGTGGCGCTCGCCTGGGAGGGCCAGCTGACCGAGGATCTCACGACAGGCCGCCTCGTCCGCCCCATCGACCACGCCGTCACCACGCCCTTCGGCTACTACCTCATCCTGCGCGACACCGCCGAACCTGCCGCGCGCCACCTGGCCCAGAACCTCCTCCGGGCCGAAACCTGACCCGCTCCGACCTCTTTCACACCGCGACCTTTGCATTTCTCGCCGCTTACATGCTCAAATCCGACGCGCGCGCCAGCACCGCCTTGGCAAGCCTCGCGCCGCCTGTTTAACTATGCCCCGACATCAGACTCACCCCAAGCCAAGAGGTTTTCCCATGCGCTACCTCGCGCCAACCACGCTGGATGACGCCATCCAGTTGCTCAGCGGCGATCCCGGCGATTGCCGCGTGCTCGCCGGGGGCACCGACCTGCTCGTCCGCCTGCGCTCCGGCGATGCCGAGCCCGACAGCATCCTCGACATCAAGCGCATCAACGACCTGCGCCAGATCACGCCCGAGGACGGCGGCTGGCGTATCGGCGCCGCGGTCTCTTCCGCCGAAATGAACGAGCACAAGGACCTGAAAGCCGACTACCCCGGCGTCTGCGAGGCCGCCGACCTGATCGGCTCCACCCAGATCCAGGGCCGCTGCACGCTCGCCGGCAACCTCTGCAACGCCTCGCCCGCCGCCGACTCTGTGCCCGCGATGGTCGCCGTCCGCGCCGTGGCCCGCGTCGCCGGGCCAAACGGCACCCGCGACGTGGCCGTAGAGGATATCCCTACCGGCCCCGGCAAGACCTCGCTGAAAAAGGGCGAATTCGTCGCCTCGATCTTCCTGCCCGCCAAGGCGGACCGCTCGGGCGATGCCTACCTGCGCTTCATCCCGCGCACCGAGATGGACATCGCCGTAGTCGGCTGCGGCATCTCCCTCACTCTCGATGGCGACGGCACTTGCACGTCTGCCCGCGTCTCGCTCGGTGCCGTGGGCCCCAAGGTCATGGTGGTCGACACCGCAGCCGAGGCACTCATCGGAACCAAGCTCGACGACGCCGCGATGGACGCACTGGCCCAGGCCTGCTCCGCCGCCGCCTCCCCCATCGCCGACAAGCGCGGCACGGTCGAATTCCGCACGCACGTGGCCGGCGTGCTGGCCCGCCGCGCCGCCGCCATCGCCAAGACCCGCGCAGAAGGATAAGCCCCCATGAGCAACATCCACGTCACCACCAAGATCAACGGCGACCCGACGGAATATCTCTGTGCGCCCGATGAAACCCTGCTCGACGTCCTGCGCGACCGTCTCGGCATGACCGGCTCCAAGGAAGGCTGCGGCACGGGCGATTGCGGCGCCTGCTCGGTCACCGTCAACGGCCGCCTTGTCTGTTCCTGCCTCATGCTGGGGGCCGAGGCCGAAGGCGCCGAGATCGAGACCATCGAAGGCATGGCCGACGGTGATCAGCTTCACCCCCTGCAACAGAAGTTCATCGAACACGCCGCCCTTCAGTGTGGCATCTGCACCCCGGGCATCCTCGTGGCGGCCAAATCGCTGCTGGAAAAGAACCCCGACCCGACCGAGGAAGAGGCCCGCTACTGGCTCGCCGGCAACCTCTGCCGCTGCACGGGCTATGACAAGATCATCCGCGCTGTGCTCGACACGGCCGCCGACCTCAGAAAGGCATCGTGATGGCACTCGACAGCAAACAGGTCCTCGACACCCAACAGTTCAAGATCGTCGGCACGCGCCCCCTGCGCCCCGATGGCATCGACAAGGTCACCGGCAAGGCCCGCTTCGGCGCCGATATCACCGCGCCGGGGATGCTGATCGGCAAGGTGCTGCGCAGCCCTCACGCCCACGCCCGGATCAAGTCCATCGATACGTCGGCGGCCGAGGCGATCGAGGGCGTCCACGCCGTCGTCACCCGCGCCGACTTCGCTCAGATCACCGATGACGATGCCACCGCCGACATCCTCGACAACTGCATGGCGGGCGAAAAGGCGCTCTATGACGGCCACGCCGTCGCCGCCGTCGCCGCCAGTTCGGGCCACATCGCCAAGAAGGCGCTGAAGGCGATCAAGATCGACTACGAGGTGCTCGACCACGTCACGGACGTCGACAAGGCCATCGCCGACGGCGCCCCTATCCTCCACGAAGGCCGCGCCGACGAATCCGTGCCCGAAGGGTCCTCGCCCAACATCATGGCCCGCTACGAGTTCGGCCATGGCGACATCGACGCCGGCCTGGCTCAGGCCGATCAGGTCATCGAACGCAGCTACCGCACCGAGGCCACGCACCAGGGCTATATCGAACCCCACGCCTGCCTCGCGCAGATGAGCCAGGACGGCCAGGCCGACCTGTGGTGCTGTACGCAAGGCCATTACATGGTCCGCAACACCTGTGCCGCGATCCTCGGCTTGGATCAGGGCCAGCTGCGCGTCACCGCGTCCGAGATCGGCGGCGGCTTCGGCGGCAAGACGGCCGTCTTCCTCGAACCCGTGGCGCTGATGCTGGCGAAGAAATCCAGCCGCCCGGTCAAGATGGTCATGACCCGCTCAGAGGTGCTGCGCGCCACCGGCCCCACGGCCTCGTCCTCGGTCGATATCCGCATCGGCATGACCAAGGACGGCCGCATCACCGCCGGCTTCGCCGAACTGCGCTACCAGGGCGGCGCCTATCCCGGCTCGCCGGTCGAAATGGGCTCCATGTCCGCCTTCGCGCCGTATGACCTGGAAAACGTGAAAACCGTCGGCTGGGACATCGTCAGCAACCGCCCCAAACAGGCCGCCTATCGCGCCCCCGGCGCGCCCATGGCCGCCTTCGCGGTGGAATCAGCCATCGACGAACTGGCCAAGGGCCTCGGCCTCGACCCGCTGGAGGTGCGCCTGAAAAACGCCGCCCGCGAAGGCACCAAGGCCTCCTACGGCCCCACCTACCCCGCCATCGGGCTCGAGGCGACTTTGCGCACCGCCAAGGATCACCCGCATTGGACAGCGCCCCTCGGCCCCAACCAGGGGCGCGGCGTCGCCTGCGGCTTCTGGTTCAACTTCGGCGGCGACACCTGCGTCACGCTCAACATCACGCCCGACGGCACCGTCACGGTCTCCGAGGGCAATCCCGACATCGGCGGCTCCCGCGCCTCCATGTCGATGATGGCGGCCGAGGAACTGGGCATCCCCTACAACAAGGTCCGCACCATCGTGGCCGACACCGGCAGCCTCGGTCAGAACGAGGTCACCGACGGCTCGCGCGTGACCTTCGCCGTGGGCCTCGCCACGATCGAGGCCGCCCGCGCCGCCAAGCGCGAGATGTGCCGCCGCGTGGCCAAGCTCTGGGACATCGACGAGGACGCGGTGGAATGGCGCGACGGCGCGGTGCACCCCACCGGCCACAACGCCGGCAGCCACGACCCTATGACCCTGGCCGAGATCGCCGCCATCGCCTCGAACACCGGCGGCCCCATCGCGGGCCACCACGAGGCCAACCCCGAAGGCGCCGGCGTCAGCTTCGCCACCCACATGGTCGACACCGAGGTGGACCCCGAAACCGGCGCGGTGAAAATCCTGCGCTACACGGTGTTTCAGGACGCGGGCAAGGCCGTCCACCCGGATTACGTCGAGGGTCAGTTCCAGGGCGGCGCCACGCAAGGCATCGGCTGGGCACTCAACGAGGAATATATCTACGGCGATGACGGCACGCTGCAGAACGCGGGCTTCCTCGACTACCGCATTCCTGTGGCCTCCGACCTGCCGATGATCGACGCGGTGATCCTGGAAATCCCCAACCCCGGCCACCCCTACGGCGTGCGCGGGGTGGGCGAAACCTCCATCGTGCCGCCCCTCGCGGCCATCGCGAATGCTGTCTCCGAGGCGGCAGGCGTGCGCATGACCGATCTGCCCATGTCGCCCCCGAAAGTGCTCAAGGCGATGCACGACAAGTAACCCCGGGACAGGCCCCGGACCAGTTCCGGGGCCTTTCTCATCAACCCGTAGGGTGGGTGAAAACCCACGCGCCTCGACCCGTTCAAAGCGGCAGGCACCGCCCGGTTGCCGCCGTCGATCGCCAACGATTTTGAACGCGACCCCACGCATCACCGACCCACTCCCGACACGTGTTACAAGAAATGGGAGATGGCCCGATGCCAACGCACTACCTTACCGGATTCAACGATCTGCTCGGCTTCGGCAAGGGCGACGACACCGTCTATGCCTTCGGCGGCGACGACTACCTCTTCGGAAATGACGGAAACGACTACCTGCTCGGAATGGACGGCGAGGACACCATTCTCGGCGGCTATGGTTCCGATATCGTCGATGGCGGGGATGGTGACGACGTGATCTACGGCGGCCTGCCGGGCGGCGCCGATGTCGGATCGAACGTGCTCTTCGGCGGCGCGGGCGAAGACCTGATCTATGCGGGCGACGACGGTGATTTCATCGACGGCGGCACTGGCCGGGACAAGATCATCGGCGCTTCGGGGGCCGATACCATTCTCGGTGGCGCGGGCAGCGACCGCATCGAAGCTGGCGGTGGCCATGACAGCATCGAGGGCGGCAAAGGTTTCGACTTTATCCTCGGCGGCGCCGGCAATGACACGGTCAATGGCGGCGACAGCCGCGACACCATCAAGGGCGGCTCCGGGAACGATCATCTTTCCGGCGACGACGGCAGCGACGCGCTTCACGGCAACCGGGGCGACGACAACCTCTTCGGCGGCGATGGCAACGACAGGCTCTTCGGCGGCAAAGACGACGATTTTCTGCATGGCGGATATGGCAACGATACGCTCGACGGCGGCGCCGGCAACGACTGGATCATTGGCGGCGAAGGCCCCAATCCCGGCGACGGGCTCTATGGCTATGACGACGTGGCCTATGGCGGTGCGGGCAACGACTATATCTATACCGGCTCGGGCAACGACACCGCCGATGGCGGCACCGGCAACGACACGATCTATTCCGGCTCTGGTCAGGACGTGATCTATGGCGGCCTTGGCGACGACCTGATCCATGCCACGAACCCACCGGACGGCCCGTTCGAGGGTGTCGGCAACTATTCTCTTGGCATCGACGACAGGATCTTTGCCGGGGACGGCGACAACACCATCCACTCAGGTGTCGGCAACGATTTGATCACCTCCGGCGATGGCAAGGATTACATTCGTTCCGTCAACGGCAGTGATACGGTCCACTCAGGCGACGGGGACGATTTCGTCTGGCTCAGCACAACGTACTTTTCCCCGGATCCGGACATGCCCCCTGCCCCGACCGAAACCGATCTCGGTGGCGGCGACGACACATACTATTCCACCGGTTTCAACGATGACATCGTTCAGGGCGGCGACGGCGACGACTTCATCTATATCGAAGGCGGCAACAATATCGTCTTCGGCGGCGAAGGTGCCGACACGATCCAGGGCGGCGACCGCGACAGCGGCAGCGCGAAAGGTGCCGAGGCCACGCTCGACATCATCTACGGCGGCGACGGAGACGACGAAATTTATGTCTGGGGCGGGGACAACCTCGTCGAGGGCGGCGCCGGCAACGATACGATCGACGCCCGCCTGGGCGAAGACCTAACCCTCGGCGGAACGACCCGCATGAACGGCGGCACCGGAGACGATTGGCTGATCGGACGCTGGAATGAAACCGACGAGTTCGTGTTCACCCACGGGGGCGATTTCGGCACGGACGTGATCCGCAGCTTTCAAGCGGGGCATGACCGCATCCTGATCGACACGTTCCAGGACGATCCGGTCGCATTCACTTCAACCGTCGTCGGGACCAGTGTTCATATCGAATTCCAGGGCGATGACGGCCTGTTGGTGATCGAAAGCGGGGCAATGACCTGGAACGACAGCTACATCGAGTTCATCTGACTGAAACAAGCGGCGCATTTGCGCCCGTCCCGGGCTTGACCCGGGACCTCCCGGCCCCAAGATACGCATCATGGTTCAAGTCACGATATGGGGCTCCCTGGCCCAGTTCACTGACGACCGCCGCGAGGTCGAGGTCGACGCCGAAAACCTGCGCCAACTGCTCGACGGGCTGGCGCAGAAATATCCCGGGCTCAAACCCCAGCTCGACCGGGGCGTTTCCGTCTCCATCGACGGGCGCGTCTACAACGACAGCTGGTTCCAGCCAATCAAACCCGACAGCGAGGTCGTCCTGCTTGCGCGCCTCAAAGGCGGCTAAAGCGTTTCGCCTTTGGCTGATGGCACAGGTCAAAGGCGAAACGCTCTAGTCCGACGACAACGCCTTCAAGGGCGCCCAAAGCTTGAACGCAAAGCCCTCCGTATCGAACGCCACATCGGTCTTGGCGCCGAGCGACGCCTCGGTCAGCTTGGTCAGAACCTGGGTGCCAAAGCCCGGCTTGGCCGTCGCATTCACCTCCGGCCCGCCCCGCTCGACCCAGGACAGCGTGAAGTCCGGGCGCTCGTCTCCCTCGACCGACCACGACATCTCGACCTTCCCCTTGTCGTCCGACAAGGCGCCGTATTTCGCCGCGTTCGTGGCCAGTTCATGTGTCACCATGCCCAGGATCTGCGCCGCGTTGCTGGAAATCATCAGGTCCGGCCCGTTCAGCACCACCCGCTCCCGCGCCGCCCCGGCGAAGGGCTTCACCTGCTCGGTGAAGATCTGGCGCAGCCCGAACCGACTGCCGGCATCGTGCATCATCGCTTCCTGGTTGCGGCTCAGCGCCGTCAGCCGCGCCAGCAGGCGGTCGGCAATCTCTTCGGGCGGCGAGTGCCGCGCCAGCTGCCGAACAATCCCCGATACAACCGTGATCAGGTTCTTCGCCCTGTGCCCCAACTCGCCGATCAGGAACTGTGCGCGCTGCTCGGCCATTTCCCGCGCGGTGATATCGACAACGGCGAACACCCCTTCCAGCGGCATTCCCTCGGCATCATAGGTCACCTGCTTGCGCGCATTGACCCAGCGCAACGGGCCATCCGGCGTCAGAATACGGTGCGTCATGTCCAGCACCTGCAACGGATGATCCGGCGACAGCAGGCAGGCCAGGCCTTCTTGCACCTGAGGCCAATCATCGGGATGGATCCGCGCATGCAATTCCGACCGCGACACTTCAACGCCTGCATCCAGCCCGAAATACGCTGCCGCCAGCGCATCGCAGCGCAGCACGTCGGCGCGGTAATCGACCTTTCCCAATCCGACCTGAGCGACCTTCAGGCCAAGTTCCATGTCGTCGGATGTCAGGGGAATGTTCAGCGGGGTCTTCAAGTCTCTCGTCATGGCATGTGTTTCGGGCTGGTGAATCGCACCGTCAATGTCACAGTTTAAACGGGCTCCGGAAATTAACTCTCAGGCAAGTTTTCGCCGCCTGCCGGGTCCAAGGCAAGCTTTTCAAACTGCGGCGCACGCGGCAATTCGTGCATTTTCCGGCGCAAAATGAATGCGGCGCTCAGTTTCGCCTGATGCAACAGACCCTGCCGTATTGCGTAGGGTGGGTGACAACCCACGCGTCCCCGCAACCCATGAAACGAACCCGAACCGAAAACGCCTCAGCCGCAGACCCGACAGACCGTATCCCAGTCCTTCAGCCGCTCTGCCACCGTCGCGGGCACCGGCCGGTCGGTAAAGAACATGTCGACCTCGCCCAACGACGCGATCCGCGCCGGGGCCATGCGGTGAAACTTGGAATGGTCCGCCACAAGGTAGGTCCGCCGCGCCCGCGCGATGATCGACTGGCTGACATGCACCTCCTGCACGTCAAAATCCAGAAGGTCGCCCTCGTCATCCAGCGCCGAGCAGCCAATCACGGCATAGTCGAACTTGAACTGCTCGATCGCCCGTGTCGTGAGGTTGCCGATCAGCCCCCCGTCCGAGCGGCGCAAAACGCCCCCGGCCACCACGATCTCGCACTCCGCGTTGGCCACCAAGATATTGGCAACATTCATGTTATTCGTGATCACCATCAGGTCACGGTGGCTCAGCAGCGCACGCGCCACCGCCTCGGTCGACGTCCCGATGTTCAGGAAGACCGACGCCCCGTCCGGGATTTCCTGCGCGCAGACCTGCGCTATCGCCTGCTTGGCCGCCTCGTTCAGGTCGCGCCGCTCCTCGTAGCCGATATTGGAAACGCCGGACGGCATCACCGCGCCGCCATGCACGCGCTCCAGGCGCCCGGCCTCGGCCAGGTCCGTCAGGTCGCGCCGGATCGTCTGCACCGTCACGCCAAAGCGCACGGCCAGATCCTCGACCGTGACCTTGCCTTCGTTGCGGGCGATCTCGAGGATCTCGGGATGGCGAAAAGTTTGTGACATGCACCTTGGCGTCGGTTTCGGTTTTTTCGTTTTCGCGGAAAATCCGCGTATGTCAAAGGGAAATCCGGGGTCAGACCGCCTTTCGCAGCCGCAGAAAGACCAACCACTACAGTATGGAGGTCCTGCATGTCGTTGTTTTTAAAAGACTCTCATCAAAGCGAACAAAAACGAAAGAAGCATTTGACTCCATCAACCTGAACGTGCTCATTTACCGGGCACGGTTTCCGGCGGCATCTGGGGAGGATGGATGCACCCAAGTCACGAAAATATAAGCGATATTTTCGTCATTGGCGGCGGAATCAACGGCTGCGGCATCGCCCGCGACGCCGCCGGTCGCGGCCTGTCCGTCACCTTGGCCGAGATGAACGATCTCGCCTCGGCCACCTCCTCGGCCTCGACCAAGCTTTTCCACGGCGGCCTCCGCTACCTCGAGTATTTCGAGTTCCGCCTCGTCCGCGAGGCCCTGATCGAACGCGAGGTTCTGCTGCGCAACATGCCGCATATCAGCTGGCCGATGCGCTTCGTGCTGCCCTATCATCGCGACATGCGCTTCGAGGGCGGCACCCCCACCTCGCGCCTGCTGGAAAAGATCATGCCGTGGATGCGCGGCCGCCGCCCGGCATGGCTCATACGCCTCGGCCTTTTTCTGTACGACAGCCTCGGGGGCCGCAAGATCCTGCCCCGCGCCCGATCAATCTCGCTCGACGGCACGCCCGAAGGCGCCCCGCTGAAATCTCATTTCAAACAGGCGTTCGAATATTCCGACTGCTGGGTCGAAGACGCCCGCCTCGTGTCACTCAACGCCCGCGACGCCGCGGGTCGCGGCGCCGAAATCCTCACCCGCACCCGTGTCACCGCGGCCCGCCGCGCGGGTGACGTCTGGGAGATCGACCTCGAAGACACCGCCACCGGCAACCTGCTGACCCGCCGCGCCCGCGCGCTCGTCAACGCAGGCGGCCCATGGGTCGGCGACATCCTGCAGGACGTCACTCATATCGACAGCCGCGAAGGCGTGCGCCTCGTACGCGGCAGCCATATCGTCACGCGCAAACTCTTCGATCACCCCAAGTGCTACTTTTTCCAGGGGACCGATGGCCGCATCATCTTCGCCATCCCCTACGAGCAGGATTTCACCCTGATCGGCACCACCGACGCCGACCATCCCGACCCCGGCACGAAACCCGTCTGCACTCCCGCCGAGCAAGAGTATCTCTGCAATTTCGCCTCGGAATATTTCGAAACGCCCGTCACCCGCGACGATATCGTCTGGACCTATTCCGGCGTCCGCCCGCTCTATGACGACGGCGCCAAATCTGCGACCGCTGCAACTCGCGACTACGTGCTGAAGCTCGACACCAACGGCCCGCCGCTCCTCAATATTTTCGGCGGCAAGATCACCACCTACCGCCGCCTCGCGCAGGCCGCCGTGGGCAAGCTTGCCGCCCGTTTTCCGAACTCCACAGGAGACTGGACCGCCGACGCCGCCCTGCCCGGTGGCGACTTCGCGGTGGAAAACCGCGACCGGATGGCGGCCGACCTGCAATCCGACTACCCCTTTCTGACCGAGCCCTGGGCCTACCGCCTGCTCCGCGCCTACGGCACCGAGGCCCGCACACTTCTGGGCGACGCGCAGGCCGCCGCCGACCTCGGTCGCAACTTCGGCGCAACCCTGACCGAACGCGAGGTCCGGTGGCTGACATCCCACGAATTCGCCCGCTCAGCCGAAGATATCGCCTGGCGCCGCAGCAAGCTGGGCCTGCGCATGACTGAACGTGAAATCAACGACTTGCAACATTGGATGCAGGCCAACCCCGACGGCGACACCGTGATCGCCGCCGCGGCAGAATAGGGACGTAACGCATGACGCTTGTTCTGGACAACGTGTCGAAAAAAGTGGGGGCGGACACGCACATCCACTCAACCGACCTGACGCTGGAAAAAGGCACGATGAACGTCCTTCTGGGCCCCACGCTCGCGGGCAAGACCACGCTGATGCGCCTGATGGCAGGGCTTGATGCCCCCACCACCGGCCGCATCCTCTGGAACGGCACCGACGTCACCGGCATGCGCGTGCAGGACCGCGGCGTCGCCATGGTCTACCAGCAGTTCATCAACTACCCGTCCATGAACGTCTACGACAATATCGCCAGCCCCATGCGCCTGTCGGGCAAGCCCAGGGAAGAGATCGACCGCGCCGTGCGCGACACCGCCGAGATGCTGCAACTGACCCCCATGCTCGACCGCAAGCCGCTCGAGCTTTCCGGCGGCCAGCAACAGCGCTGTGCGCTGGCCCGCGCGCTAGTCAAGAACGCCGGTCTCGTCCTGCTGGACGAGCCTCTCGCCAACCTCGACTACAAGCTGCGCGAGGAGCTGCGCATCGAGATCCCCCGCATCTTCGAGGAATCCGGCGCGATCTTCGTCTACGCCACCACCGAACCCGAAGAAGCCCTCTTGCTCGGCGGCAACACCGCCACGCTCTGGGAAGGCAGCGTCACGCAATTCGGCCCCACGCCAAAGGTCTATCGCCAGCCCGCCGATGCCACCACCGCGCGCGTCTTCTCGGACCCGCCGATGAACTTCCTGCAGATCTCGAAAACCGGCGGCAAGCTGATGTTCGGCGAGGGCCAATCCCTGCCCGCCACCGGCAAGATGGCCGACCTGCCCGAGGGCCGCTACACCGCCGGCTTCCGCCCGAACCACCTGGAGATCGCACAGCACACCGACGCCGCCATGCGCTTCGTGACAAAGCTCAGCGTGACCGAGTTGACCGGCTCGGAAACCTTCATCCACCTCGACCACCACGATAGCCGCTGGGTCGGCGTCATCCACGGTGTCCACGACCTTCAGCCGGGCCGCGACCTGCCGGTCTATCTCGACCCGGCCCATATCTATATCTTCAGCGAAGACGGCGATCTTGTATCCCCCGCCGCCTACGCGCTGGCCGCCTGAGGGGCTGACAAGAATGGCAAAGATCACGCTCGACAACCTGGCCCACAGCTACCTCGCCAACCCGACCTCCGAGGATGACTTCGCCCTCAAGGAGCTCAACCACGACTGGACCGACGGCGAGGCCTACGCCCTTTTGGGTGCGTCCGGCTGCGGCAAGACCACGCTTCTCAACATCATCTCCGGGCTGTTGCAGCCCAGCCGGGGCCGCATCCTGTTCAACGATGTCGACGTCACGCACGCCCCCACGACCGAGCGCAACATCGCGCAGGTCTTCCAGTTCCCGGTCGTCTACGACACCATGACCGTGCGCGAAAACCTTGCCTTCCCGCTCAAGAACCGCGGAGCCAACAAGGCCTATGTCGCCCAGCGCGTGCAGGACATCGCCACCATGATCGGGCTCGAGGACACGCTGAACCGCAAGGCGCGCGGGCTCACGGCAGACGCCAAGCAGAAGATCAGCCTTGGCCGCGGCATGGTGCGCGAGGACGTCAACGCGCTCCTCTTCGACGAGCCCCTGACCGTCATCGACCCCCACATGAAGTGGGAACTGCGCACGCAACTCAAGCAACTGCATCAGCAGTTCGGCCACACCATGATCTATGTCACCCACGACCAGACCGAGGCGCTGACCTTCGCCGACAAGGTCGTGGTCATGCATGACGGCCGCGTGGTCCAGATCGGCACGCCCGAGGACCTGTTCAACACCCCCGAACACACCTTCGTCGGCTACTTCATCGGCTCGCCCGGCATGAACGTGATCCCCGCGAAAGTCGAAGGAAACCAAGCCTATATCAACGGTGCCGAGCTGTCGCTGGCCAATTCCTACGCGCCCCTTGATGGCCGTGTCGAAATCGGCGTCCGCCCCGAATTCGCCCGCCTCTCCGACAGCGAGGGCCTGCCCGTGAAAGTCCGCCGCATCGAGGATGTGGGCCGCCACAAGATCATCCGCGCCGACTGTTTCGGCACGCCGATCAACATCATCGCGGACGAGGCTGAGGAAGTGCGCGCCGACGCCACCCGCGTCGCGTTCGACCCCGCCCATGTCAACGTCTACGCCAACGACTGGCGCGTGACGCCCCAAGGGAGGGCCGCCTGATGAACCTGCGCAATCCCGTCCCGGACTTGATCCGGGACCTCCCAGCCATCCCGCACAACGCCGTCCCGGGCCTGACCCGGGACCTCCCCGCCACCCGCCACGCAACGAACGAGGCCGCCTGATGGACAAGACCCCCAATCAAAAGGCCTGGTTCCTCGTCCTGCCCGTGCTGATCCTCGTGGCCTTCTCCGCCGTCATCCCGCTGATGACCGTGGTGAACTATTCCGTGCAGGATACCTTCGGGAACAACGAATTCTTCTGGGCCGGGCTCGAATGGTTCCGCGAACTGCTCGAAGACGACCGCATGTGGGACGCCTTGGGGCGGCAGCTCATGTTCTCCGGCATCATCCTCGCCATCGAGGTGCCCCTGGGCATCCTCGTCGCCCTCAACATGCCCAAGAAAGGCGTCTGGGTCTCGATCTGCCTCGTGCTGATGTCCCTGCCGCTGCTGATCCCGTGGAACGTGGTCGGCACCATCTGGCAGATCTTCGGCCGCGTCGATATCGGCCTGCTGGGTCACACGCTGGCCGCACTCGGGATCGACTACAACTACACCCAGGATCCCTTTGCCGCGTGGGTCACGGTTATCGTGATGGACGTCTGGCACTGGACATCGCTGGTGGCCCTGCTGGCCTATGCCGGCCTGCAGTCCATCCCCGACGCCTATTACCAGGCCGCCAAGATCGATCAGGCCTCGCGCTGGAAGGTGTTCCGCTACATCGAGCTGCCCAAGATGGCGGGTGTCCTGATGATCGCCGTGCTCCTGCGCTTCATGGACAGTTTCATGATCTATACCGAGCCGTTCGTGGTGACCGGCGGCGGCCCCGGCAGCACCACGACCTTCCTCAGCATCGACCTCGTCAAGATGGCCCTGGGCCAGTTCGACCTCGGCCCGGCAGCCGCCTTCTCGCTGATGTATTTCCTCGTGATCCTGCTGATCTCCTGGGTGTTCTATACCGTGATGGTCAATCTCGATAAGCGGGGGACATGAGCCGATGACCGACGCCACCACCGACCAACTCCCCGGCAAGCTCGCGCCCAGCGGCAAGAACCGTCGCGCCCGCACCGGCGTAAACACCCGCGCCATCGTGATGGGCCTCTACCTGATCTTCCTGCTCCTGCCGATCTACTGGCTGCTGAACATGAGCCTGAAGACCAATTTCGAGATCCTCAACAGCTTCACGCTCTGGCCCCGCAACCTGACGCTGGAAAACTACGCCACGATCCTGACCGACCCGGCCTGGTACTCGGGCTATATCAACTCGCTGATCTACGTGGTGATGAACACCGTGATCTCGCTCGCAGTGGCCCTGCCCGCAGCATATGCCTTTTCGCGCTACACGTTCCTGGGCGACAAGCACCTGTTCTTCTGGCTCCTGACCAACCGCATGGCCCCCCCGGCGGTCTTCGCCCTGCCCTTCTTCCAACTCTACAGTTCCGTGGGCCTTTTCGACACCCACATCGCCGTGGCGCTGGCGCATTGCCTTTTCAACGTGCCGCTGGCCGTGTGGATCCTGGAGGGCTTCATGCGCGGCGTGCCCAAGGAAATCGACGAGACCGCTTATATCGACGGCTACTCCTTCCCCCGCTTCTTCGTGAAGATCTTCATGCCACTGATCGCGTCGGGCATCGGCGTCGCCGCCTTCTTTTGTTTCATGTTCTCCTGGGTCGAACTGCTGCTCTCCCGCACGCTGACAACGGTCGACGCCAAGCCCATCGCCGCCATCATGACCCGCACCCAAGGGGCCGCGGGCATCGACTGGGGCGTGCTCGCCGCCGCCGGCGTGCTGACAATCGTCCCCGGCGCGCTCGTGATCTATTTTGTCCGAAATTATATCGCCAAAGGCTTTGCTCTAGGGAGAGTTTGATGAAGAAAACCTTGATATCTCTGGCCATTCTGGGCGCGTTCGCGACCACCGCCTCTGCGCAAAACATCGTCGTGCCGGACAATCGCGGCCCGACCGACAGCGGATGTCTCGTCAAGGGGCTCGATCCCAATGGCGACGGCTTCCTGGCCCTGCGCACCGGTCCCGGCAGCAAGTACCAGCAGATCGGCAACCTGCACAACGGCGACGCCGCATATATCTACGGCGGCCAGGGCAAATGGCTATACGTCGAGAACGGTGCCCTGAACGGCAAAGAGGCGAAGTTCCGCGGCTGGATCTACAACGCCTGGTGCGAGTTCTACCCGTGACCTCGCGCAAACTGTCATATGCGGCCCTCGCGCTGACGCTTTGGTCCGTCCTCCCGGCCTCAGCGCAGGACTATGCACAGGACTGCAACGCCAACGGGTTTGTCGTCACGGCCGCCCGCGGCACCTTCGCAGGCGCGCCGGTCGACCTCGGCAAATCCTGGGACGCGTTGTACGCAAGCCATGGCGATGGGCCACTCCGGAGGAGGGTAGGATGATGCTTCAACACAGTTGGCCGGGCACGAGCAATACCACCCAAGACATTTCGATTGAAGGAGGCAACTGAACATGGACTGGATGGCATGGACGTGGCCCACCGCCGCCTTCTTCGGCGTTATCGCCCTGCTCCTCATAACCTTCACGATCCTCGCGCTGAAGTTCCCGGAAACGCCCCGCACCGGCATCCTGCGGATCGAGACCACGCGCGGCGACCGGCTGTTCATCACGCTCCTTGGTAGCGCCTTCATCAATCTCGCGTGGCTGGGCCTTGTCGGCACCAATCAGCCCTACGCGCTGATCGTCTGTGCGATCTATGCCGGCGCGGTGTTCCGCTGGGTCTGATCGCGCCCTAACCCCGGCGTTCCGCCCCGGCGGGCCGCCACAAACATGAAAGTTCAGAAAGACCAATGGGAGGAACCAAATGACTCTGAACCTGAAATCAACCACCGCGCTGGCGGCGGCCATTGCCCTGACGGGCAGTACCGCATGGGCCGGCATGGAAGAGGCGATGGAGTTCCTGGAGAACGAAATCGCAGGCATGTCCACGCTCTCCCAGGAAGAGCAGGAAGCCGAGATGCAATGGTTCGTCGACGCCGCCGCGCCCTTTGAAGGCATGGAAATCAAGGTCGTCTCCGAAACCATCGCCACCCACGAATACGAAAGCCAGGTGCTGGCACCTGCATTCAGCGCCATCACCGGCATCCAGGTCACCCATGACCTCATCGGCGAAGGCGACGTGGTCGAGAAACTGCAAACCCAGATGCAGTCGGGCGAGAACATCTATGACGGCTATGTCAACGACAGCGACCTGATCGGCACGCACTGGCGCTACCAGCAGGTGCGCAACCTGACCGACTGGATGGACGGCGAAGGATCGGACGTCACCAACCCCAACCTCGACCTCGACGACTTCATCGGCACGTCCTTCACCACCGGCCCCGACGGCAAGCTCTACCAGCTGCCCGACCAGCAATTCGCGAACCTCTACTGGTTCCGCTACGACTGGTTCAACGATGAAAAGAACAAGGCCGACTTCCAGGAGGAATACGGCTACGAGCTTGGCGTTCCGGTCAACTGGTCCGCGTATGAGGACATCGCCGAGTTCTTCACCGGCCGCGACCTCAGCCACCTCGGCGTCGAGGGCGAAGTCTTCGGCAACATGGACTACGGCAAGAAGGACCCCAGCCTCGGCTGGCGCTACACCGACGCGTGGATGTCCATGGCCGGCATGGGCGACGTGGGCGAACCCAACGGTCTGCCGGTCGACGAATGGGGCATCCGGGTAAACGAGAACTCGCAGCCCGTCGGCTCCTGCGTCGCGCGCGGCGGAGCCACCAACGCGCCCGCGGCCGTCTATGCCGTGACCAAGGCGATCGAATGGCTGCAAAAATACTCGCCCCCTGCGGCGGCTGGCATGACCTTCTCCGAGGCCGGCCCGATCCCCGCGCAAGGCAACGTGGCCCAGCAGATGTTCTGGTACACCGCCTTCACGGCGGCCACGGTCGAGCCCGGCCTGCCGGTGATGAACGAGGACGGCACGCCCAAGTGGCGCATGGCCCCCTCGCCCCACGGCGTCTACTGGAAAGAAGGCCAGAAGATCGGCTACCAGGACGCAGGCTCCTGGACGCTGATGCAGTCGACTCCCGTCGACCGCGCCAAGGCGGCCTGGCTCTATGCGCAGTTCGTCACGTCGAAAACCGTGGACGTCAAGAAATCGGATGTAGGCCTGACCTTCATCCGCGAGTCCACCATCGACAGCGACCACTTCTCCGAACGCGCCGACAAGCTCGGCGGCCTGATCGAGTTCTACCGCTCGCCCGCGCGCACCGCGTGGTCGCCCACCGGCACCAACGTGCCGGACTATCCGAAACTGGCCCAGCTCTGGTGGCAGAACATCGGTGACGCGATGTCCGGCTCCAAGACCCCGCAAGAGGCCCTCGACGGCCTCTGCGCGGACCAGGAGCGCGTGCTGGAACGTCTCGAACGCGCCGGCGTGCAGGGCGATCTCGGCCCGGTGATGAACGAGGAACAGGACCCGCAATACTGGTACGACCAGGAAGGCGCGCCCTATGCCAAGCTCGAAAACGAGGACGAAGAGCCCAAGACCGTCTCCTATGACGAGCTGATCGCCAGCTGGCAGTAATCGCCTGTCCTGGGCCGGGACACCCCGGCCCATGGATCCGAAAAACCGTAGGGCGGGGATACTCCCCGCCCTCTTTTCCATCCCCGTCCCGGGCTTGACCCGGGACCGCTCCCCTTGGACACTCAACCGACCGAAGTTCAGGCAAGGCCCCCGACATGACCCACATCCTCGCCATCGACCAGGGCACCACGTCCTCCCGCGCCATCCTCTTTGACAAGTCCCTAACCCCCGTCGCCACCGCACAAGAGGAATTTACCCAGCATTTTCCGCAATCGGGCTGGGTCGAGCATGACGTGGACGATATCTGGGCCACGACCGCCGGCACCTGCCGCGCCGCCATCGAACGCGCGGGGCTGACCCCTTCGGACATCGCCGCCATCGGCATCACCAACCAGCGCGAGACGACCATCGTCTGGGACCGTACCACCGGCAAGCCCGTGCACCGTGCCATCGTCTGGCAGGACCGCCGCACCGCGCAAACCTGCCGCGCCCTGCGCGAGGCGGGTCACGAGGACATGATCACCGACCGCACCGGCCTCCTGCTCGACCCCTATTTCTCCGGCACGAAACTCGCCTGGATCCTCGACAACGTCGATGGCGCCCGGGCCAAAGCCGAAAACGGCGACCTCCTCTTCGGCACCGTCGACTGCTACCTCATCTGGAAGCTGACCGGCGGCAAGACCCACGCCACCGACGCCACCAACGCCGCCCGCACGCTGCTCTACGACATCCGCAAGGGCCGGTGGAGCAAGACCATCTGCGACCTTCTCAATGTGCCCATCTCCATGCTCCCCGAGGTCCGCGACTGCGCCGCCGACTACGGCACCACCCGCACCGACCTTTTCGGGCGCGAGATCCCCATCCTCGGCGTCGCGGGCGATCAGCAGGCCGCCACCGTCGGCCAGGCCTGTTTCAGCCCCGGCATGATGAAATCCACCTACGGCACCGGCTGCTTTGCCCTGCTCAACACCGGGGACGAGCCCGTGCGCTCGCAAAACCGCCTGCTCACTACCATCGCCTACCAACTGGACGGCAAACCCACCTACGCACTCGAAGGCTCGATCTTCATCGCCGGCGCGGTGGTGCAATGGCTCCGCGACGGACTCAAGATCATCCGCGAGGCAGGTGAAACCCAAACGCTGTCCGACCGTGCCGACCCTCATCAGAACGTCATCCTCGTCCCCGCCTTTACCGGCCTCGGCGCCCCCTACTGGCAACCCGACTGCCGCGGCGCGATCTACGGCCTCACCCGCAATTCCGGCCCCGCCGAGTTCGCCCGTGCCGCGCTGGAAAGCGTCGGCTTCCAGACCCGCGACCTGCTAGAGGCGATGACCGCCGACTGGTCGTCGGACGAGGCGAAACAGGTCCTGCGTGTCGATGGCGGCATGTCCGCCTCCGTCTGGGCCATGCAATTCCTGGCCGACATCATCGGCGCTCCGGTGGACCGGCCCAAGGTGCTGGAAACCACCGCGCTCGGGGCCGCGTGGCTCGCCGGAATGCAGGCCGGGATCTACCCCGACCAGGCCGGTTTCGCCGAAGGCTGGGCGCTCGACCAACGGTTCGAACCGGCGATGGACGCCACCACCCGAGACGAGAAATACGCCGCCTGGAAACGCGCCGTCGAGGCGACGATGTCGGTATGATCGCCCCCTTCGGCCTGACGGCCCCCGCCCGCATCCTTTTCGGCCGCGGCGAGTTCGCCAAGGCCGCGGACCTCGCCGCCAGCCTCGGCGCTCACGCGTTCGTCGTGCACGGCGCTACGCCCCGCCACGCGCAGTCACTGCTCGACGCCCCCGATCTCGAAACCACCGCCTTCGCCTGCCCCAAGGAACCCGACCTCGCCCTGCTGGAAACCGCGCTCGACACCGCCCGTCGCGCGGGCGCGACCCACGTCGTGGCTATCGGCGGCGGCGCGGCCATCGACCTCGGCAAGGCCGTCGCGGGCCTCCTGAACGCGACCTCCCAACCTCTCGACCACCTCGAGGTGATAGGCAAAGGCCAGCCTCTCGCCACGCCCCCCGCGCCGTTCATGGCCATCCCCACCACCGCCGGCACCGGGGCCGAAGCCACCAGGAACGCCGTCATCGGCGTGCCCGACCATGCCCGCAAGGTCTCGCTCCGCGATCCGGCCATGCTGGCCGACATCGCCCTCGTCGATCCCGCCCTGACCGACGACACCCCCAAGCCCGTCACCCTCGCCTCCGGCCTGGACGCCATCACCCAGGTGATCGAGCCCTACATCTCCTCGCGCGCCAACCCGCTCACCGACGCGCTCTGCCGCGCCGCCATCCCCCGCGGCCTGCGCGCGATCCGCAAACTGATGGAGGGCGAAAATCCCGACGCCCGTGACGACATGGCCTTCGTCAGCCTCACCGGCGGGATCGCTTTGGCAAACGCGGGCCTCGGCGCCGTCCACGGCCTCGCCGGCGTCATCGGCGGCCGCGTCCCCACGGCACCCCACGGCGCCGTCTGTGGCGCGCTCCTGCCCGCGACCCTGGCCGCCAACCTCGCCGCCCTGCCCAAGGAAAACCCGAAAGCCCGCCGCATCGCCGAGATCCGCGTCAGCGCGTCCGAGGCGCTCGGCACCGCCGACATCGCCGCCTGGTCCCGCCACCACGGCCTGCCGACCCTCGCGCAGATGGGCATCGCCCCCGCCGACCACGCCGCCATCGCCACAGATGCGCAAGCCTCGAGTTCCATGGCCGCCAACCCGGTCAAACTCCCAACGGAGCTGCTGCAACGCATCCTCGCCGCCAGCTAGGGCTCACCGCCCGGCTTTTTCTTGCCAAAAATACTCACGGCGCGACGCAAGCCAAACGCACCGCCTTACGCCTCCCAGGTGACCCGCCCGCCACACAGCGTCAGCACCGCCCGCGCGCTCCCAAGCTCCGAAGGCTCCATCGCCTCCAGGTCATGCGACATCACCGCGATATCGGCGAAATACCCTTCCGTCAGCCGCCCCTTGCGATCTTCGGAAAACTCCACCCAGGCATTGCCCGCCGTGTAACTCTCCAGCGTCTCGAGCAGCCCCTGCGACTGGTCCGGCCAGCCCTCCCCCAGATCCATCGGATCCACCGCCGCGCGCACGTTGGGCATCACGTCCACGGGCATCACCGGCCAGTCGGTCGAGAACACCAACCGCGCCGCGTGCGCGCGCTGCGCTTTCCATGCAAACGAATAGGGCCACTGATCCGGCCGCAGCACGTCCTTGATCCCATGGGGCGGAAACACATGCCCGAACGCCGCGTGCCCGGGCTGAACCGACGCCACCACGTCCAACGCTCCCAGCCGCGGCAGGTCGTCGGGATGAATGACCTCGATATGCTCCACCCGGTGCCGCGCATCGCGCACGCCGTTGGCTTCCCGCGCCGCCGCGTAGCCGTCCAGCGTCCGCCGTACCGCCAGATCCCCGATCGCATGTGTGGCCAGCTGAAACCCCTTTGCATCCGCCGCCACGCAAGCCGCGTTGAACTGCTCTGCCGTGAACACCGCGTCGCCATCACCCTCCGTGCCGGGATAATTCTCCAGCATCAGCGCCGTCCGGCTTTCCAGAACCCCGTCCATGAACATCTTCACGCGGTTGCACCACAGGTAGTCGCTCGCATACCGCGCCCGCATCTCCTCGGCCTCCTCCAGCCGGCTCAACGGGTCGTGGCTTTTCAGGTGAAACGGTACCTCCACGCGGGCGATCAGATCGCCCTCTTCCTCCAACTCGGCCAGCAATTCCATCTGGTAGAAATTGCCGTCCATGTTGTGCAGCCCGGTGATCCCGTGGCTCGCGCAATGCTTCAGCCCGGCGATCAGCGCGGCCTTGTCCTTGGCGCGCGCGTCCGCACTCGGCGCCGGCACGGGATCGGTCCCCGTAATCAACCCCGCCATGTCGCGCCCGCCGTTCCGCGTGTGCTTCAGAACGTGAACATAGGCCGACGGCTCCAGCAGCGCCCCGGTTGCCGTACCATCCTCGGCCATCACGATCTCCGCGCCCGCCTCCACCGGCCCGCCATGCAGGATGCCGGCCAGTTCCAGCGCCGCGGTATTGGCCCAGATCGTGTGATGATCCGGCGCATAGACCGCCAACGGCCGGTCCGGCAGCACCCGGTCCAGATCCTGCCGCGTGGTCTCGCGCCCCGGCCCCATCAGGTCGTAGCCCGCCTGCACCGCGAACACGACCCGGTCGTCGGGGCAGTCGTCGGCATAGGCGCGCACCGCCGCCGTCACCGCCTCCTCGTCCTGCATCCCGTAAAGATCGAGATACCCCATCTCGACCGATCCGCCGAAAAGATGCACGTGGCTGTCGATGAACCCCGGCAGCACCGTCGCGCCCTCCGCATCCACCTGTTTCGTGTCCGGCCCCGCCATGGCCCCGATCTCGGCACTCGTGCCCAGCGCCACGATCCGCCCCGCGGCGACGGCGACGGCCTCCGCGCGCGGGCGGCCCGGGTCCATGGTCAGGACCTTCCCGTTCAGGATCACGATCTCCGGTGCCATGCCTGCCTCCTCATCATCATGCGTCGCGCCATCGAAACCGCGCCCGCCGACGCCGTCAAGCCGGGGCATCAAGCTGGACACCGCACCCAGCCTGCGCTTTCTTAAGCGAACCCGGCAAAACATCCCGCCAAATCAAGGAAAGCTGAAGCCAATGGCCATCAAGATCGACATGCTCCGCTGCTTTCTCACCGTGGCCGAGCGCGGCAATCTCGCCGACGCCGCCGAGGCTCTGGGCCGCACGCCCTCCGCCGTCTCCATGATGCTGCGCCAGTTCGAGGATCACATCGGCGCGCCCCTGTTCGAGGCCGGGCGCAAATCCCGCCTCACCCGCCTCGGCGAACTCATCCGCGTCGAAGCCGGGCGCGAGCTCGCCCATTTCGACAGCACCATCGCCGCCATCGAGGGGCTGTCACGGGCCGAGGCCGGCCATGTCCGCCTGTCGGTCACGCCCTCGGTGGCACAGATGCTGATGCCCACCATCCTGCACCGCTTTGCCCAGGACCACCCGCTGGTGCGCATCAACATGCGCGACACCGACAGCGCCGCCATCGCCCATGACCTCGCCGCGGGCCGTGCCGATATCGCCCTCGCTTCACTCGGCCCGCAGGCCGGGTTCGACCGCACGCTTCTCTTTGCCGACCGCTTCGGCGTGGTCTGTCCCGCCGATCACCCGCTCGCCGTCGACTGGGACGCGCTCGCCTGGGCCGACCTCACCGATATTCCCTTCATCGCCAACGGCCTCTGCCACTACGTGACCGACCCCGATTTCCGCCCCATCCTCGACCGCGCCACGCTCAACGTGTCCGGCACCGCCGCGCTCCTCAGCCTCGTGCGCGCGGGCATGGGCGTCACGCTTCTGCCCGAACTCACCATGCGCGACGCCATGGCGGACCTGACTTTCCTGCCACTGGCCGATGCAACGATCCGGCGCGAGATCTGGATGCTGACGCCGCCGGAAACCGAGATGACGCCGGCCGCCGCCGCCCTCGTCCGCACCATCCGGGCCCAGAAGATCACCTTGACCCACTAGATAGAATTTCAGTTTACCTGAAATTTCTTACAGAACTTTGCGTTTGCCCTGAATCGCTGCATTGGCAACACTCCGCCAATCAAATTCCAAGGATGCGCAATGACCGACCTCAAGCTGAACTACATCGCGGGCCAGTGGGCCGAAGGGCCCTCGTCCATCGAAAACCGCAATCCCTCGGACCTCTCCGATCTGGTCGGTCATTTCACCCAGGCCAGCGCCGCGCAGCTGGACGAGGCCATTGCCGCGGCCCGCACCGCGCAAGCCGAGTGGGCCGCCTACGGCCTCGAACGCCGCCAGTCCGTGCTCATGGCCATCGGCACCGAACTCATGGCCCGCGCCGAGGAACTGGGCACGCTGCTGTCGCGCGAAGAGGGCAAACCCTTCGCCGAGGGCAAGGGCGAGGTCTACCGCGCCGGGCAGTTCTTCACCTATTCCGCCCACGAAGTCCTGCGCCAGATCGGTGAGAACGCCGACTCCGTGCGCCCCGGAGTGGAGGTCGACGTGCGCCGCGAACCCGTCGGCACCGTCGCCGTCATATCCCCGTGGAACTTCCCCACCGCCACCGCCTCGTGGAAGATCGCCCCGGCGCTCGCCTACGGCAACGCCGTCATCTGGAAACCGGCCAACCTCACGCCCGCCTCCGCCGTCGCCCTGACCGAGATCATCGCGAAACAGGACATCCCGGCAGGCCTCTTCCAGCTTGTCATGGGTCCCGGCGGCGAGGTTGGCCAGCGCCTGGTCGAAAGCCGCGATATCGACGCCATCTCCTTCACCGGCTCGGTCCCGGTGGGCCGCCACATCGCCGCCTCCGCGGTGCAGAACTTCACTCGCCTGCAAATGGAAATGGGCTCCAAGAACGCGCTCGCCGTGATGGACGACGCCGATCTCGACCTCGCCGTCACGTTGGCCCTGGGCGGTGCCTTCGGCGGCACCGGGCAGAAATGCACCGCCTCCTCGCGCCTCGTCGTCCACGCGGGCATCCACGACGCCTTCGTCGAAAAACTCGTCGCCGGTGCCAAGGCCATGAAGGTCGGCCACGCGCTGGCCGAAGGCACGCAAATGGGCCCGGTCGTGTCCGAAACCCAACTCAACGAGAACCTCGCCTATGTCGAAAAAGGCCAGGCCGAGGGCGCAGAGCTCGCCTGCGGCGGCACCCGCCTGACGCGCGACCATGACGGCTATTACATGTCACCGGGCGTGTTCCTGAACACCACCAACGACATGACCATCAACCGCGAGGAAATGTTCGCCCCGCTCACCTCGGTCATCAAGGTCGGCAGCTATGACGAGGCGCTCCACGTGGTCAACGACACCAATTTCGGCCTCACCTCCGGCATCGTCACGCGCTCCCTCGCCCGCGCCAGCCATTTCCGCCGCAACGCCCGCACCGGCGTCGTCACCGTCAACCTGCCCACCGCCGGCACCGATTACCACGTCCCCTTCGGTGGCCGCGGCGACAGCTCCTACGGCCCGCGCGAACAAGGCATCCACGCGCGCGAATTCTACACGATCGTGAAAACCGCCTACATCGCGGCGGGATCGCCGGAATGACGCACAGCGCTGCCCCGTCCGATCACCGTCGCTCGGCCCCGCCGAGCCGCGCCCGCCCCTCCCCACGGGCGGGCGCCCGGTCAACGTCCCGCGCAACATGGATCGCGCGCGCAATCCGGCCCTCTTGCAAAGCACCGATGTTGCAGCGCCCCACCAGGCGCGGCCACGTCTCGGCGTGTGCTCCATCGTCGAGGATGTTCACATGACCTACCGCATCGACGGACTGCAATACGCCAACTGGTCGGAAAAGATATTCCGCCAGATGCGGCAGGGCGGCCTCGATGCCGTGCACGTCACCATCGCCTATCACGAGACCTTCCGCGAAACCGTCCTCAACGTCGAGCGCTGGAACCGTTGGTTCGAGCAATATCCCGACCTCATCATGAAGGGGCGGTGGGCGGGCGATGTGCGCACGGCGCACGAGACCGGCCGCACCGCCATCTTCTTCGGCTTCCAGAATCCCTCGCCCATCGAGGACGATATCGGCCTTGTCGAGGTCTGGCACGACCTCGGCGCGCGCTTCATGCAACTGACGTACAACAACCAGTCCCTGCTCGCCACGGGCTGTTACGAGGCCGAGGATTCGGGCCTCACCCGCATGGGCCGCGAGGTCATTCGTGAAATGAACCGCGTGGGCCTCGTCGTCGACATGTCCCACTCCGCCGACCGCTCCACGATTGAAGCGGCGGACCATTCCCAGCGCCCCATCGCCATCACCCACGCCAACCTGCACAGCTGGCAGCCCGCCCTGCGCAACAAGCGTGACGACGTGGTGCGCGCAGTGACCGAGAATGGCGGCATGATGGGCTTTTCGATGTACCCCCATCACCTCAAGGACAAGTCAGACTGCACGCTGCAAAGCTTTTGCGAGATGATCGCAATGGCGGCCGAGCGTTTCGGCGCAGAGCATTTCGGCATCGGCTCCGACCTCTGCCAGGACCAGCCAGACAGCATCGTCGAATGGATGCGCACCGGCCGCTGGACCAAACAGATCGACTACGGCGAAGGCTCGGCCGCCAATCCCGGATTCCCGCCGCAGCCCGACTGGTTCAAGGACAACACCGACTTTCCGAACCTCGCCGACGGCCTGCAAAAGGTCGGCTTCAACGACAGCGAGATCGCCGGCCTCATGGGCGACAACTGGCTGCGCTTTTTCGACGAAAACTTCACCCCGGAACACCAAAAACCGGACTCCTGAGGGCCGCGGAACGCCACTCCAGGGACAGTCCACAGGGAGACATCCATGACCGACACCACCCAGACGCAGGCCACCGAAAAGCACCTGCACCACATCAACAAGCCACTCTTCGCCATCACCGGCGGCTTCATCGCGCTTTTCTGCCTCGTGGCCCTCTACGACCTCGACCTGCTGTCCAGCATGGTCGACACCAGCTTCGCGGTCTCGGCCAAGTATTTCGGCCTCTACTGGCAGCTCCTGCTGCTGGCGACGTTCCTCATCGGCCTCGTCCTGATCGTGCTGCCCGGCAGCAAGGCCCTGATGGGCAACCTCAGCACGCCCGAATTCCCCGTCTTCCAATGGGGCGCAATGATCATGTGCACGCTTCTGGCAGGCGGCGGCGTCTTCTGGGCCGCGGGCGAGCCCATGGCCCACTTCCTGTCGACACCCCCCTATTTCGGCGCCGAAAGCGCCACGGCAGAGGTCGTCGCGCCCGCCCTGGCGCAAAGCTTCATGCACTGGGGCTTTCTCGCCTGGGCCATCCTCGGCGCGCTGACCACGGTGATGCTGATGCACTACCACTACGAAAAGGGCCTGCCCATGGCCCCGCGCACCCTGCTCTACCCGCTCTTCGGGGATGCGGCCATCAAGGGGCCCATCGGCCTCATCGCGGATGCCTCCTGCATCATCGCCGTGGTCGCGGGCACCGTCGGCCCCATCGGCTTTCTCGGCCTGCAAGTCAGCTACGGCCTCAACGCGCTCTTCGGCATCCCCGACACCTTCGGCACGCAAGCCGCCGTCATCCTCGGCCTTGTCGTGATCTACACGCTCTCGGCGGCCACCGGCCTGTCCAAAGGCATCCAGATCCTCAGCCGCTTCAACGTGATCCTCGCCGCGCTTCTCTTGCTCTTCATCCTGGTCGCCGGTCCCACCGGCTTCATCTTCTCGGGCTTCTTCAGCGGCATGACCACCTACATCACGGATTTCTTCGGCATGGCGCTCTATCGCGGTGACGCCGCCATCTTCGGCGAGCCGGGCTGGCTCGGCTGGTGGACCGTGTTCTTCTGGGGCTGGTTCCTCGGGTACGGCCCGCTAATGGCGATGTTCATCGCCCGCATCAGCCGGGGCCGCTCGATCCGCTCGATCATCATCATGCTGTCGATCGTCGCCCCCATCGTGACCTGCTTCTGGTTCACCATCGTCGGCGGCACCGGCATCAGCGCCGAACTCTCCAACCAGGGCTCCATTTCCTCGGCGTTCGAGGGCTTCAACCTGCCCGCCGCCCTGCTGGCGATCACCCAGTCGCTGCCCGCGGGCTTCCTCGTCTCGGTCCTTTTCCTGATCCTGACGACGGTTTTCGTGGCCACCACGGGCGACTCGATGACCTACGTGATCTCCGTAGCCATGTCGAACGAGGATATCCCCTCGCTTCCCGTCCGCATCTTCTGGGGCATCGCCATGGGCGTGATGGCCCTGATCCTGATCTACACCGGCTCGGGCGGCATCTCGAAACTCCAAAGCTTCATCGTCGTCACCGCCGTGCCGGTGTCGCTGGTGCTGCTGCCCTCGCTCTGGGACGCGCTGCGCATCACGCTCGCCAAGGGACGCGAGGCGAACTGACACCATCATCGGGGCGGTCCTTTGCCGGATCGCCCCAACGCCCCTATCATCGGCAGACAAGGAGCCGGCATGGAACAAGTGGCACAGCAAACGATCCAGCCCCGTGACCCCAACACGGTCATGACGCTGGCCCGTCTCGGCGCTGCGCACCAGACCCGACTTTCCTTCATGCGCCAGCTTCTGCGTCGTCTTGTGCGCGACGACTGGACCATCACCCAAACGGTGTTCGACATTGACGCGCATGGCGTCGGCCACGCCGTCTACACCGCGCAAGGCCCCGAGCACGCCTATTCCCTCGTCGCCTTCGCCCATGACCTGCCGGCCGACCAACGCTCCGACCGCGTCATCGCCACCGCCTGGGACGCCACCTTCACGCTTTTCGACGGCATCCCGACCGAGGCCGACATTGCCCGCCTGCGCGACAACGTGCCCCTGCAAGAAGCCGGCCGCATCTCCGACCGCGAGCTGTCCCTCTCCCGCGCCAACCGCTCGGTGCGGCTCTGGGATCACGTTGTCGACGCGCTCAGCGCAGGCCACCAGCCCGACGAGGACCAAGTCCGCGCCGTCGGCTACCTGATGCGCACCACGGCGGTCTACGGCTCGGGCAAGTTCGGCGCGGCGGACCGCGAACAGACGCGCCACCGCCTCGAATGCGCCGGGCCGTTCCAGGTCGAGATGCTGTCGGTCTACCTCACCCGCTGCTTCGTCATGGACTTGGTCGAGCACATGGCCCGCGCCCGCGCGCCGGAGACCGCCGTGCCGCTCGACCCGGCCCTGCGCCGCCGCTTCGGCATCGGCAATTCCACCGGCCTCGGCATGGCGCCCTTCCTCGTGAACCACCCGGCCCTCCTCAACGCCTGGGTCGCCTCGCGGGAAGAGGCTCTGGCCCGCGTCCGCTCCCAACCCACCGCATCCGAAGCGACCGCGCAGGCCTTCCAGCAGTTCGCCGCCCGTGCCCAGATCCTCGCCGAGGGGTGGCACTCCGCCCACCCCATGCAGATCCAGAAATGCACCGACCTGCGCTCGGACATGAAAGCGCTCATGGCGCACCTCGACACGGCAGACCTGACCACCGACCACCCCTGGAACCGCCTCTGGCTCTGGGGCGAGGCGCACCTGTCGCTCGAAGGCCAGGAACAGCTCGCCTCGCTGCTGATGGAACCCTATGGCAATCTGGTCGATGACCTCACGCAATGCATGGCGGCCGACGAACAGGCCAGCTTCCCTGTCGACGGGACCATGCCGCTTGTCCGCCTCAACGACATCATCGAAGACATCTACGGCTGGGCGCTGGCCACCGACTGGACCGCACCCAAGGCGCAGGCCCGCGTCTGGTACACGTCCCAGGCCAAACTGGAACCGCGCCTGGGCGAACGCGCGCTGGAACCGATCGAGCCCTATGAACAGCCCCTCGGCCCCGGCCGCGACGCCGTTCTGGCCCACCGCGCCCTCAAGGACGCGCCCCAGACCACCGTGGCGGAATTCCTGCTGGCCCACCCCCAGCATCGTCACATTGCCCGCCGCGCCCAGATCGCCGCCCGCCTGCCCTATGCCGAGATCCGCGATAACACGCTCGCCGCCGACATGCTGCCCGTCGACATGCTACGGCTCAAGCTCAGCTTCTTCGGCGCCTGCCACTTCGATCCCCGCTCGGACCGTTGGCTGCGCATCAACATGTTCCAGCACGCCCCCTTTCCGCACGAGTTGGCAGAGACGGGCGACGACTGGACCTTGCCGCCCCTGACAAGAGGCGCGGAATGACGTGGTCCCTAAATGAAATCGAGGCGCTGTCTCGCAAGGCCACCCGCGGCGCCGGATACGCCTGGGGCCTGGCCGAGGAAGCGGGCCGCGCCGCCCGCTGGACCTGCGCGGCGGGCTGGCCCGGCGCACTCGCCCTGTCCGATGTTCTGACCCGCAACGATGGCGCGCCCGCCGCCACGCTGGGCCCGCAGGCCCTCGGCGAGACGTGGACCGCCGCGGGCGGCCTCCTCTGCCCCATCGTGACGGGCGCCACGCTCTGTGACCTTGCCGCCGACTGGGCCGCGGGCCGTACCGTGACCACTGGGCCGGTCGCCTGGCCCTTGCTCTTGGTCCCCTACATGGTCTGGGCCGCAGACCGCACCGGCGCGCCTCTGTCTCTGCATTGGCAAAGCTGCTCGATCACTCGGGCGGAGGGCAAAACCCTTCTCGATGACCCCGGCGCCGCCCTCGACTGTGCCGAAACCGAAACCGTGCACCTCTCCGCGACAGCGGCCCGCCACGGCTCCGTCCTCACCCGGCTCTACCGCGCCACACCAATGCCGCAGGCAGTCAAGATCCTCGACACTTTCGCCCAGCGCACCTATGCCCCTGAAACCGAGGCCAGCCGCCTGACAGGCGCCGGCGCCGGCCTCAGCGACAACGACTGATCGCCGGAAAATTCGCAGAATTTTCTCGGGCCGCTGGCCCGGGTCCCCGCCGCATTCAACGAAGGGCGGCGCGACCCCGTTACGCATGAATCGCGTGTCGAGAGAATGGTTTCAAAACGGCAAAGTCTGCGCACGCGCCGTGAACCGGGCCAAACCGCGAAAACGCCACCGACGCGATGCCACCGGGATACCGACGCGATACCGACGTCCGAAAAAGTTAATATCAGCGGCGTTAACGGCCTTTGCGTCAGACCGATTCTGCCAGCCGTGCGACGTAGCGCGCCAGCGTGTCGATCTCCAGGTTCACCATGTCACCCACGGCGACGCGGCCCCATGTCGTGACCTGCTTGGTATGCGGGATGAAGTTGACCCCGAACACCGCGCCCTCGACCTCGTTCACCGTCAGCGACGTCCCGTTCAGCGCCACCGATCCCTTGGGCGCGATGAACTTCGCCAGCGCGTCCGGGGCGCGCAATCTGACCCGCGTGCTGTCGCCCTCGTCCTCGACGCCGACCACCTCGGCCAGGCCATCGACATGGCCCGACACGATATGCCCGCCTAGTTCATCCCCGACGCGCAAGGACCTCTCAAGATTGACTTTTCTGCCTTCGGCCCAGGTGTCCAGGTTGCTCTTCGACAAGGTCTCTGCCGACACGTCCACGTCGAACCAGTCCGGCCCCTTGTCCACCACCGTCAGGCACACGCCGTCACACGCGATCGAGGCGCCCATGTCGACGCCCGACATGTCATAGCCGGTGCCGATGCGCGCCCGCAGATCGCCGCGCGTTTCAAGCGCGCGTATCTCGCCCATATCCGTGATGATCCCGGTGAACATGACTGTCTCCCTGTGGTCCTGCTCCGACCTATCGGGCCAGCCCGCCCAAGGCAAGAACCGGCCCATCGTCCCGGGCCTTAATTTCGTCTAAATACTGGTTTATTAAGGTCGAAAAGATTAATCACACGTCATGCGTGAAAGAGGCAGAAGGGTATGAGGTCAGCGACCGGCGACAACCGGGTCTTTTTGTTTTTGCAAGGTCCGCACGGCCCGTTTTTTTCCAAGCTCGGCCGCATGTTGCGCCATGCCGGAGCGAATGTCTGGCGCGTGGGCTTCAACGCCGGTGACGCGGCCTTCTGGCGTGATCGGGCCAGCTATATTCCCTTCACCGGCACCGCCGAAGATTGGCGTCCCACCTTCCGCGCACTGGTGCAGGACAAGCGAGTCACAGACCTCGTGCTTTACGGCGACACCCGCGCCATCCACGCCCAGGCCATCGAACAGGCCCGCGAGATGGGCCTGACGATCCACGTCTTCGAAGAAGGTTACCTGCGCCCCTACTGGGTGACGTACGAGCGTGGCGGCTCCAACGGGCATTCGCGGCTCATGGAGATGGGCGTCGATGACATGCGCAAGGCCCTGGAAAACTCCGACATGGACACCGCCCTGCCGCCCGCCTCGTGGGGCGACATGCGCCAGCATATCTTCTACGGCGCGGCCTATCACGGCTGCGTCCTGCTGTTTAACCGCAAGTACCGCAACTTCCGTCCCCACCGCGCCCTGACTGTCCGGCAGGAATTCACCCTTTATCTCAAACGGTTGGTCCTCATGCCGTTTCAGGCTATCGACCGGCGCATCGCCACTTGGCGCATCCGGCACGGCGGCTTCCCCTATCACCTGGCGCTGCTCCAACTGGAGCACGACGCCTCGTTCCAAAAGCACTCGCCGTTCGACACGATGACGGACTTTCTCGAAACCGTGACCGAGAGTTTCGCCAACGGCGCGCCGAAACATCATCACCTCGTGGTCAAGGCCCACCCGCTCGAAGATGGTCGCACACCCATCCGCGCGGAACTGCGTCGCCTTGCCCGCAAGCACGATGTCTTCGACCGCGTGCATTACGTCCGCGGCGGCAAGCTGGCGCGCCTTCTGAACGAGGCCCGCAGCGCCGTCACGGTAAACTCCACCGCAGCACAACAGGTGCTCTGGCGCGGGATTCCGCTCAAGACCTTCGGCGAGGCGGTCTATGCCAAGCCCGAATTCGTCTCGACAAAGCCCCTGCGTGATTTCTTCGCCGGGGCAGAACGGCCAGACCGCAAGGCTTATGGCGACTACCGCCGCTATTTGCTTGAAACCAGCCAGGTTGCCGGCGGCTTCTATTCCTCCAGTGGCCGCCGCCAGTTGCTGCGCCAGACGGTGGACATGATGCTCAGCCCCGATGACCCCTATGACGCCCTGGTCACAGGCACCGCGGCCCCAAGGCAACAGTTGCAGGCCGTCACATGAACATCCGGCGCTAAGACACTGGATTTTCGCACCGCTTCGCGTTAGCGTGGGGAAAAAAACCGAGGCAGACAAAACAGGTCGAGGAGACCGGGCAGTGAAACTCCAATCCAAACGATGGGCGAAGTCCGTCGCATTGGTGCTTGTCGTGAGCATGGTTGCGTCGTGCAGCTTCCTCCCCCGCTCAGGCCCCAGCAAACGTCAGATCTATTCCGGTTCCGTGCAACGATCCGGCGACGCCTTCGTGGTGTCCGTCAATGACCGCGTGACCCGCGCCACGGCCGTCCAACCCGCGCTCGGCTTCACCGAAGCGTTCAAGAACGCGGGCCTCGTCGGCTCCGACACGATCCGCCCCGGCGATACGCTGGGCCTGACCATCTGGGAAAACGTCGATGACGGCCTGTTGGCCGGCGAAGGCGCCAACCAGACCCTTCTGGAAGAAGTGCAGGTCGACGGGGCCGGCTTCATCTTCGTGCCCTACGCGGGGCGCATCCGCGCCGCCGGCAACACGCCCGAGGCGATCCGGCGCATCATCACCTCCAAGCTCGATGAACAAACCCCGGACCCACAGGTCGAGGTGCGCCGCCTTGCAGGCGACGGCGCGACCGTGTCTCTGGTGGGCGCGGTGGGCGGCCAGGGTGTCTACCCGATCGAACGTCCGACCCGAACGCTTTCGAACATGCTGGCCGCCGCAGGCGGTGTGACCATCGAGCCCGAAATCGCGCAGGTTACCGTAATCCGGGGCGGAATGCGCTCCAAGGTCTGGTTCCAGGATCTCTTTCGTAATCCCGGGTTCGATATCGCCCTACGCGGCGGTGACCGTATCCTGGTCGAGGAAGACACCCGCGCCTTCACCGCGCTCGGCGCCACCGGCGGCCAGGCCCGCGTGCCCTTCCCCTCGCCCACGATCTCCGCGATCGAGGCCATTGCCCAGGTCGGTGGCCTCCAGGCCAACGCGGCCGACCCCACGGGCGTCTTCGTGCTGCGCAACGAACCGGCAGAAATCGCCAACCAGGTGCTCGGCCGCAACGACCTCGTGGGCGCGCAGCGTCTGGTCTACGTGCTGGATCTGACGCAGCCCAACGGCATGTTCATGGCCCGTGATTTTGCCATCCGCGACGACGACACGCTCTACGTGACCGAGGCGCCCTTCGCCCAGTGGAGCAAAGTCATCGGCGCTCTGACCGGCACGCTCGGTGCCGTTGGCTCCGTCTCGACCGCAGGCGATACGCTCAGCGGGAACTGATGGCGCAATACATCCACTCGGAACCCGCCGGAGCAGATGCCTCCCGGCGGGTTTTCTATTTCAACGCGGGCTTCCTGCGTCAGCGCCGTATCCGCCGCATCCTGGATCTCGCCGGCCTGCCCCTGCAATTGGGCAAGCCCGGCGCAGAGGACCTGATTGCGGTCTGGGGCCGTTCGCCCTATGCCGCGCGGGGCGAGGCGATGGCGCAAAAGACCGGTGCCGGGATCGTGCGCGTCGAAGACGCCTTCCTGCGCTCGCTGCGTCCCGGTCGCGCGGGCGAACCGCCGCTGGGACTGCTTATCGACCATACCGGCGTGCATTTCGACAGCAGCGCACCCTCGGACCTGGAAACACTTCTGGCCACCCATCCGCTGGACGACACCGCCCTGATGGACCGGGCCCGCGGCTGCATCTCCCGCATGGCCGAGGCGCACCTGACCAAGTACACCGCCTTCGATCCCGCCGCTTCCTGCCCCGCGCCGGGCTACGTCTTGGTGCTCGACCAGACCCGCGGCGACGCCTCCGTCATACATGGCGGGGCCGACGCCAACACCTTCCGCGAGATGCTCCTTTACGCGCAGGAGGAGAACCCCGGCTGCCCGGTCCTGATCAAGACCCACCCCGAAACCGTGCAGGGCCACCGCCAAGGCTATTTCGGTCCGGAAGACACCTCGGACCGCGTCAGCCTGTTCTCCGATCCCGTCAGCCCCTGGAAGCTCATGGAAGGCGCCGTCGCGGTCTACGCCGTCACCTCCCAGCTCGGATTCGAGGCGATCTTCGCCGGGCACAAACCCCATGTCTTCGGCCAGCCCTTCTATTCCGGCTGGGACCTGACCGAGGATCGTCACCCTAATCCCATATCCCGCCGCGGCCGCACCCTCTCAAGGGCCCAGCTCTTTGCCGCCGCGATGATCCTCTATCCCAAGTGGTACGACCCCCACCGCGACCGGCTGTGCGAGCTGGAAGACGCGATCTCCTTCCTCGAGGCCCGCACGAACGCATGGCGCGCCGATCACCGGGGCTGGGTCGCCTCGGGCATGCGTCTGTGGAAACGCCGCCCCCTGCAAAAGGTCTTCGGTGCCGAGAAGCGCGTGACCTTCAAGGACAATCCCGCCCACGCCGCGCGCGTCGCCGACGCCACCGGGCGTGCCCATATGTGCTGGGCCGGCAAGACGCCCGCCGACATGGCTGTCATCCGGGTCGAGGACGGATTTCTGCGCTCGCGCGGTCTGGGCGCAGAACTGGTTCCGCCCCTGTCACTCGTGTGCGACGATCTCGGCATCTACTATGACCCGACCCGCGAAAGCAGGCTGGAGCGCTGGATCATCCGGCGCGAAACCCTGCGCCCCGACCAGGACCTGCGCGCCGAACGCCTGATCCGCCGCCTCGTGTCCTTGGGCCTCAGCAAATACAACCTCGGCCTCTCGGTTCCGGACCTGCCCGACGGCCTCCGCGTGCTGGTCCCCGGCCAGGTCGAGGATGACGCTTCTATCCGCACCGGCGCGGGTCGGACTTCGACCAACCTCGCCCTGTTGGAATCGGCCCGCGCCGCGCATCCCGATGCCGTCCTGCTCTACAAACCCCACCCCGATGTCGAGGCGGGCCTGCGCGAAGGCACCATTCGTCAGGCCGACCTGGACAGGCTCGATGCCATCGCCCTGCCCCGCACCGACCCCGCCGCACTGTTGTCCCAAGTCCAGCGCGTCTTCACCATGACTTCGCTCACTGGGTTCGAGGCGCTGCTCCGCGGCGTTCCCGTCACCACCACCGGCGCGCCGTTCTATGCAGGATGGGGCCTGACCACCGATACCGGCGACGTCCCCGCCCGCCGCGCCGCGCGACCAACGTTGCACGGCCTGGTTCATGCCGCTCTCATCGACTACCCGCGCTATTTCGACCCCGTCACCGGACAGCCCTGCCCGGTCGAGGTCGTGCTGGACCGCCTCGCCACCGGCGACATCCCCAACCCCGGCCCCGCCAACCGCCTTCTGGCAAAGCTTCAGGGCCTTTTTGCCTCGCGCGCCAGCCTCTGGCGGTGACAATCCGGCCAGCTGCCTTATCTTGGAGGCAACGAACGGCAAGGAGGATCATATGGACCGCAACAGCGACTTCACCCAAGGCGCCGTGGTGCACGCCGCCGACGAGGACTGGATCGCCTCGCCCATGCCCGGCGTTGACCGGCGCATCCTCGACCGCATCGGCGACGAAGTGGCCCGCGCCACCTCGATCGTGCGCTACGCCCCGAACAGCGCGTTCTCGTCCCACGTCCACACGGGCGGCGAGGAATTCCTCGTGCTCGAAGGCGTCTTTTCGGACGAGCATGGCGATTTCCCCGAAGGCAGCTATATTCGCAATCCGCCGGAATCGTCCCACACGCCGGGGTCCGAACCCGGCTGCACCATCCTCGTGAAGCTCTGGCAGTTTGACTTGTCCGACCGCACCCATGTGCGCATCGACACGAACAAGATGCGCTTTCTGCACGACCGCGACGATGTCGAAATCATGCCGCTCTTTTCCGATGGCCGCGAGGATGTCGCGCTGGAACGCTGGGCGCCGGAGGCGCGCGTCTCGCTCGACGCACCCGACGGGCTGGAATTGCTGGTGCTGGACGGCGGCTTCACCGAAGGCGGCGAGACCTTCAAACGCCTCAGTTGGCTGCGCCTGCCGAAAGGCGCGTCATCAACCGCCCAGGTGGGAACTAACGGCGCCCGTGTCTGGATCAAGCGCGACCACCTGCGCGAAACCCCGACCGGCCCCAAGACGTAACCCGTCCCGGACCTGATCCGGGACCTCTTCAGGCCCGGTCAAAGGTCACTCCCCGTAAGGCACCCATGCCGTCTTGACCTCCGTCGCCGCCTCCAAAAAGGCACGGCACCCGCCGGCATCATACCAGTCCAGCGCGCGTCCGTTGTTCACCCATGTCCGCTTGAGGTTTCCGGCACTCTCCCGCTCGATCACCTCCGACAGGTCGGCCGAGGCAAAGCTCCAGACCGCCTCGACATCCGCATGCCCGGCCAGGTGCGGTGCAAGCTCCGCGACCGGCCCGACCAGCAGGTTTGCCACGCCCGCCGGCACGTCCGACGTCTCCAGCACCTGCACCAGCTCCATCGCTGCCAGCGGGAACGGTTCGCTGGCTATCAGCACCGCGCGATTGCCCATCGCCATCACCGCCCCCAGCACCGACACCAGGCCCAGCAGGGGCGCCTCATCCGCGCAGAACGCGCCGATCACGCCCACCGGCTCGCGCAGGGCCAGCGCCATGCCGCGGATCGGCACCGCGACAGCCTCGCCCGCGAACTTGTCCGCCCAGGCCGCCCATGTGAACAACCGGTCGACACTGGCCTTCACCTCGCTTGCGCCACTGCGCCCGCCGCTCATCGCGTTCAGCACCCGGGCAAAGTCATCCGCCCGCGCCGAAAGGTTCTCGGCCATGTAATAAAGGATCTGCGCCCGCGCATGGCCGCTGGTCCGACCCCAGGCCGCTGCTCCGCGCGCGGCCTCCACCGCGTTACGGATATCCTTGCGGTTGGCCACCGGAACCTGCCCCAGCGCCTTGCCCGACTTGCCGTAGATCACGCGCGAATACCCACCGTCGGGCCGCGTCTGCTTGCCTCCTATGTACAGCTTCGGTGTCCGGTCCATTCCTTCGACCACACCGTTTGCACCTCCCGTGAACCCCGCGATCGGGCGCAGCGCCTTTTGCGCCCGAGTCGGCTTCAGATAGGCATCCAGCCCCGCCCACCCGCCTTCGCACCCGAACCCACTCTCGCGCACACCGCCGAAGGGTGCCGCCGCGTCGAACATGTTGGTCCCGTTCACCCAGACCACCCCCGCCGCCAGCTTCGGCGCCACGTCCAGCGCCAGGTTGAGGCTTTCCGACCAGACCGACGCCGCCAGCCCATAGCGCGTGTTGTTGGCCAGCGCGACGGCTTCCGCAGGTGTCCGGAACGTGGTCGAGACAAGCACGGGGCCGAAAATCTCTTGCTGCATCAGCGTATCCGACGGCGCCAGCCCGGTGATCAGCGTCGGCGGATAGAAGGCGCCCGTCTCCGGCATCTCGACTGCCGCGGCAAACCTCTCGCCTGCGGCACTGCCCTCGACCAGCCGCCGCACCCGCTCCACCTGCACAGGGTCGGCCATGGCACCCACGTCGATGCACTTGTCCAGCGGGTTGCCGATGCGCAGCTTGCCCATTCTCTCTTGCAGCCGTGCCTGAAAATCGTCGGCAATCCCCTCCTGCACCAGCAGGCGCGAGCCCGCGCAACAGACCTGGCCGCCGTTTAGCCAGATCGCGTCGACCAGCCCCTCGATGGCGCTGTCGATATCGGCATCCTCGAACACGATGTAGGCGCTCTTTCCGCCCAGCTCCAGCGTCAGCGCCTTGCCCTGCCCGGCCGTCTTCTGCCGTATGCGCCGCCCCACGTCGGTGGAGCCGGTAAAGGCCACCTTGTCCACGCCCTCATGCGTGACGATCCGCTCGCCAACTTCCCCGTCGCCAGTCACGATGTTGACCACCCCCTTCGGCAGCCCGGCCTGCCGGCAGATATCCGCGAAAAGAAGGGCTGTCAGCGACGTCCATTCCGCCGGTTTCAGAACCACGGTGTTGCCCGCCGCCAGCGCCGGTGCCACTTTCCATGCCAGCATCAAAAGGGGGAAGTTCCACGGGATCACCTGCCCGCAAACCCCGTGCGCGCGCCGGTCAGGTCGCTCGACCTCCAGCAATTGCGCCAGCCCGGCATGGTGATAGAAATGCCGGTGCACCAAGGGCACGTCGATGTCGCGGCTTTCGCGCACGGGCTTGCCGTTATCCAGCGTCTCCAGCACCGCGAAGAGCCGCGCGTTCTTTTGCACCAGCCGCGCCAGCCCATAAAGGTACCGCGCCCGCCCGGGCCCACCCAGGCGCTCCCATTTCGGCTGGGCCTTCCGCGCCGCCGCCACGGCGGCATCCACGTCCTCCGCGCTGGCCTGGCTCAGCAGCGCCAGAACTTCGCCCGTGGCCGGGTTCTTCGCTTCGAACCCCTCACCCGGCGCGGTGAACGCCCCATCGATGAAATGCCCGAACCGGTCACCCTGGTCCACCAGCCAGGCATAAGCCTCGGCGGCGCTTTCCGGCGCGGGCCCATACTCCATGCTTTCGAAGATTTCCTTGACGGTCATGGCTTCATCGTTCCCGAAACACTCAAATCCATCCGCTTACCCCAAGGCATGTCGCCACCCCGCCGAATACCGCCCGGTGACATGATGTTCCAACTGCCGTTCGATATCGCCCAGCAGGCTCGACGCGCCAAAACGGAACAGATCAGGCCGCAGCCACCGACCTTCCAGCTCTTCCTTGATCATCGACAGGTACACCAGTGCCTCCTTCGCCTTCGAGATGCCCCCCGCGGGCTTGTAACCCACCCGGTAACCGGTCGCCGCGTGATAGGCCCGGATCGCCCGCAGCATTACAAGCGTCACCGGCAGCGTCGCGTTCACGCTCTCCTTGCCGGTCGAGGTTTTGATGAAATCCGCCCCCGCCATCATGCAGACCAGCGACGCCCGCGCCACATTGCGCAGGCTACCCAGTTCCCCGGTGGCCAGGATCGCCTTGACATGTGCGTTGCCACAAGCGGAGCGAAAGGCCTGCATCTCGTCGTAAAGCGCCTGCCAATCGCCTGTCAGCACATGCCGGCGCGAGATCACGATGTCGATCTCGTCGGCACCTTCCGCTACGCTCGCCTCGATCTCGGCCAGCCGCAGGTTGAACGGCGACAAGCCCGCCGGAAACCCGGTCGAGACGGCGGCCACCGGAATTCCGCTGCCCTCCAGCGCCCTGCGGGCCGGCGCGACCATATCGTGATAGACACAGACCGCGCCCACGGTCAGCCCTTCCATCCCCAAGGCGTCCAGCAGGTCAGCGCGCACCGGCTGGCGCGCCTTGGCGCAGAGCCGCGCGACGCGCCCCGCGGTGTCGTCGCCTGCTAGCGTCGTCAGGTCGATGCAGCTGATGGCCCGGCACAACCACGCCGCCTGGTACTCCTTCTTGACCGTCCGACGCCCCGGCAGCGTGCCCGCCCGCCGCTCGACCGCCGAGGTGTTCACCGCAACCGCCGCCACCTGGTCGAGGTCCAGCGGCACGCCCACGTTGCGCGGCTCCAGCGTCTGCGGCAGGTGCGTCTGCGCGGTCTCTGTCCGGATCGTCATGGCCACCGTTCAAGCATGGAAGATCACCCGCGAAGCGTCGCATGCACGCTGCTCCTTGGCAAGCCGCAGCCGGGCGCGGGCGCGCCTGCACGATACCTGCACAACCGCGCCGCCAACCGGTGCACATCTCTGCCCTAAACTACCTTCACCAACCTCATATTCGCACCCAGAGGAAATCCCAATGCGACACGCCTTCCTATTCGAACCTCGCGTTCACCGCGCCCGATCCCGGCACCGCCGCGCCCTGCTTCTCGCGCTTGGCCTCGCCATCCTGTCGGGCCTCGCGGTGTCGGGCACAGCCTACGCGACTTCACCGGAACGACAGGGCTTTTCCAAACCCGGCCAATCGCCTAGCTTCATGCCCGAAACAGTACGCCTGCGGATCGAAGAATGAGCCATATCCTGATCGTCGACGACGACCCCCAGATCCGCGATGTGCTGCGCATCGCCCTGAAAAAGGCCGGGCACGACGTGGCCGAGGCCGGCGACGGGGCCGAGGGGCTGGCCAAGGCCCGCAGCGGCAAGGCCAACCTCATCGTGCTGGATATCGGCCTGCCCGAGATGGACGGGCTCGAAATGTGCCGCCGCCTGCGCGCCGACCACGACACGCCCGTGCTTTTCCTGACCGCCCGCGACGAAGAAATCGACCGGGTCCTCGGATTTGAGCTGGGCGGCGACGACTACGTGACCAAACCCTTCTCGCCGCGCGAACTGGTGGCCCGCATCCGCGCCATCCTCAAACGCACAGAGCAAGGCCCAGTCACCGGCATGACCCAGCCGCTCAGCCACGGCGCCCTTCGCCTTGACCCCGAGCGGCACCTGTGCAGCTTCGGCGCCCAAACCGTCGCGCTGACCGCCCGCGAGATGTCGCTGCTGGAACACCTCATGACCCGCCCCGATCACGTGGCCACCAAGGCCCAACTGACCGATGCGGTCTACGGGCCGACCATCCACGTATCGGACCGCACCCTCGACAGCCACCTGCGCAACCTGCGCGCCAAGCTGGCCGAGGCGGGATGCGTCGACGCCATCGAAACAGTGCACGGGGTCGGGATCCGGATGGGCGCATGCCAGGCGGCGTAAAGCAGCGCATCCGCCAGAAATGGCGGCCGCCCTTGGCCCTTGTGATCGGGGGCACACTCTCGGCGGTGCTGGCGCTTCCGGTCATCGCCATCGGCTATTTCAAGGTTGCGGGCTTTATCCTCGGATGGGGCGAGACCACCCTGCTGATCGGCACGCTGGCCGTGGTCACGACCCTTCTGCTGGCGTTCCTTCTGTGGCGGCTTGTGCTGCGACCGGTCTACGCGCTGACCGCCCATGCAAAGGCGGTGAAAGACGGGCGCGACGACGCTCCTCTTCCCCGGCATTTCGGCACCCCGGAACTTACCGCTCTAGGCCAGGCTGTGCTCGACATGGGCAGCACCCTTCAGGACCGTGAGGCCGGCCTGCGCGCCTATACCAACCACGTCACCCACGAGCTCAAGTCACCGCTCACCAGCCTGATCGGTGCCACGGAACTGCTCGAAGACGACACCTCGCCCGAGGACCGCGCCAAGCTGACCGAGACGATCCGCACCTCGGCCCTGAAGATGCAGGTTCTTCTGGATGCGTTGCGCCGGCTTGCCAAAGCGCGCGATCCGCTGGGGCATGGCCCGACGCAGCTCTCCGTAGCGCTGAACAAGGTGGAAGCGGGCGTGGCGCTCGACCTGCACCACGACCGCGCCGTACCGCTGGACCCAGACGCCCTGCACGCCATCCTGACCCACCTTTCCCAAAACGCCGCGGCGCATGGCGCCCGGCAGCTAAAGGTCACCGGCACCGAGAACGGCTTTACCGTGCGGGATGACGGGCCCGGCATTGCCGAAGGCAACCGCGCCCGCATTTTCGAGCCGTTCTTCACGACCCGCCGCGCCACGGGAGGCACCGGAATGGGGCTGGCCATCGTGCGCACCATGCTCGGCGCCGCCGGGGGTGACATCGCGCTGCTGCCATCCAAGCGAGGCGCACTCTTCGACATCACTTTCGATTGACGGCGCGCGCTCAGCGGATCCGCTTGTAAGCGGCCCGCTCGCGCAGGACCAGCACCGCGGCACAGCTTGACAGGCGCGACATGCCGGGCCGGTCCGACAGGTATTTCTGGTTTGGCTCGTCTCGGGCCAGCGCAGCGCGGCGCAGGGTCATGATCCGCGCCCGCGCACTGTTCAGAAACTGCTCCTGCGGGATCACCTTTTCATACGGGCTGTCGAGCCGCGACACCTCGTAGAACCCGCCTGTCAGCGCCAAAAGCGCCACCCCGCAGGCGCCAACCTGGTTCGGGCATTCCGCGCGGCACAGATCGGAGATCGGGCGCGCCGACAGGTCGCGCAGCACCCAGTCCTCGATCGGCTTCCGCCACCTGTTTCCAGCGCTCATGTCCCCGAAACCAAAACCCAACGCAAGGAACTGCGCCATTCCCAGCGTCTCCGGGTCGTCCGCGCTGATCACTTCGGGGCCCAGCGACAGCATGTGGCGCAACGCCGCCATGCCATCGGCCTGCGGCTCGGGCGAGTCGGCGAGAAAGGCAAGGTACGGGCGCATCTCGGGCAGGATCGTCTCGCTGGCCACCAGTTTCTCGCGCATCGCACGCGACCCATAGAGCGCCGCGATCCGCGTAGGATAATCCGTGGCCTGCCGCTCGCCTGCCTGCCACAGCGCAAAATGCGTCTGCAATTGCAGGAACGGCTTACGCGAACGCAGGAACATCTCGGCAAGCCGGTTGCCTTCGCTTGCCTCTACCGCCAGCCAGCTACGCCCAAACCGGGTCTTGCCTGACATATCGCGAAAAAGCGTCCGGCGCGCATCCGGCTCCAACCCCATGCGATAGGGCGACGGACCGCGATCCATCGTCTCGATCCGGGCCAGCAGGATACGCGCATCGCTGTGCCCTTCGCGGGCCAGCTGCGCCAGCCGCGGCAGGCTCTGGGAATCGTCGCCTGAAAGCCAAAGCGCCACCGCTTCGTCGAATGCGGCCTGCGCGAAAGCGGCCCCGACCCAAAGCCAGAGCATCACAATTGCTGCGCATGTTCCCCTGATCATTCCCGGCCCCTCCTTCGCCGGACCGCCTTCATTCTATAGGCCCAGGGCCATCTGTCCTGCAACCCAGACGTGCAAAACATCTTCACCCAACGCCTTTTGTTCGACAAGGTCGAAGCGCCTCGCCCCGTCCAGCCGATCAAGCCCCAGCGCTCCAATCCCCGGAAGGCCCTCGGCCCCCATCGCAAATCCTGCCGTGATCCCGGCCATCCGATCTACCAGCCCTTCCGCCAAGAGCGAAGCCGACAGCGCCCCGCCGCCTTCGCAGAAAACCCGGGTCAGCCCACGCCGCCCCAGCTGGTCCAGGACAGAGCCCATATCCAGCTGCCGTCCCGATAATCCGCAGGGCACCATCTCGGCGCCAAGCCCCCGCCAAGCCTCGACCAGCGCGGCATCCGCATCGGGGCCGTGGCACATCCAGACCGGCACCTCCGATGCTGTCCGCGCCAGCACCGACATCAACGGCACATCCAGCCTGCGCGACACCACCACGCGCACTGGCTGATGGTCGACCCCCATGTCGCGCACCGTCAGCGATGGATCGTCCGCGCGCGCCGTGCCCGCGCCGACCATGACGGCGTCGTGACGCGCCCGCGCAGCATGCACCCAGCGCCGCGCCTGCGGTCCGGTGATCCACTGGCTGTGCCCGCTGGCGGTGGCGATCCGCCCGTCAAACGACGTGGCCAGTTTCAGCGTCACTTCAGGGCGCCCCCGCGTCATCCGGCTCAGAAACCCGCCAAGGTCATACTGTGCCTCCGCCGCGCAATGTCCGATCTCGACCGTGATCCCGGCCTCACGCAGCGCCGCAAAGCCCCGGCCCGAGACCCTCGGATCGGGGTCGCCAATGGCCACCACCACACGTGCGATCCGGGCCGCTATGATGGCGTCGGTGCAGGGTGGTGTCCGTCCGTGATGGGCGCAAGGCTCCAGGCTGACATAGGCCGTGGCCCCCTCGGCCGCCGCGCCGGCCTGTTCAAGCGCGATACGCTCGGCATGCGGCCGCCCGCCAAGGCCCGTCGTGCCGCGCCCCACGATGCGCCCATCCTTGACGATCACGCAGCCCACGGCAGGGTTGGGCCAGGTCCGGCCCAGCCCGCGACGCCCAAGGCCCAATGCCAGCCTTAGAAAGCGGATGTCGTCCGAGCTCACGTCTCTCCGGGCTCTTCCACAGCACCCGGCCGCAACTCGCTGACGAACTTGTCGAAATCGTCTGCCGCCTGGAAGTTCTTGTAAACGCTGGCAAAGCGGACATAGGCCACGGTGTCGATCCGCGCCAGGCTTTCCATCACGATCTCGCCTACCGTCTTTGACGGAATATCCGTCTCGCCAAGGCTTTCCAGCCGTCGCACTATGCCGGAAATCATCTGCTCCACCCGCTCCGGCTCGACCGGGCGTTTCTGCAAGGCGATCCGGATCGACCGTTCCAGCTTGTCGCGGTCGAAATCCTCGCGCCGGCCGTTCGTTTTCACGACCACCAGGTCGCGCAATTGCACGCGTTCATAAGTGGTGAACCGACCACCACAGGCCGGGCAAAACCGCCGCCGCCGGATCGAAACGTGATCCTCTGCGGGGCGTGAGTCCTTCACTTGAGTGTCGATATTTCCGCAAAACGGGCAGCGCATCGGCCGGTCCCCTTTTCTTCTCTGCCTCTGATGGTCATGGGTCTATTGCCCAGTTATCCACAGCCACTATAGGGCAGCCGCAAAGTTTTGGGTAGAGGGCAAATTCAGTCGCAACATCGAGCGTAGTTTTAGGCCTTTGTTGCTGCGACGAAGCGCCCGGGGAACGCTTGCCGGATTGTTTCGTTGCCGTTCCAGCGAAAGATAGAAACCCAACTCAAAAGGATCATCATGACCCGCAAGACACTCTTTATCACCGGCGCCTCAACCGGCATCGGCGCTGAAACGGCCCGCAAGGCCGTCGAATCCGGCTGGAACGTCGCGCTCTTCGCCCGCAGCAAGGACAAGCTCGAAGCACTGGCATCGGAGCTTGGCGACGACCACGCTCTTGCCTTGGCCGGCGACGTCACGGACATGAAAGAACTGAAAAACGCCATCGACAGCGCCGCCGATCATTTCGGTGGCCTCGACGCCGTGTTCGCCAATGCCGGGCGCGGGCTCGACACGCCGGGCGTTGAAAACGGCGATCCCGACGAGTGGCGCAAGATGCTCGATCTCAACATCAACGGGCTGCTCTACACCATCAAAGCCGCTTTCCCGCATCTGCAAAAATCCAAGGGACACGCCGTGCTCACCGGCTCGGTGGCGGGCAAGATCAATCTGCCCGGCTCGATCTACGGTGCCTCCAAGTGGTTCGTTCAGGGCTTCGCCGGCAACCTCAGCCAGGAAATGCGCGAATGGGGCGGCCGTTGCACCGTGATCTGCCCCGGCATGGTGGACACGCCGTTCTTCGACGAGGCCAAACCCGACAAGTTGAAGCCCGAAGATATCGCCAGCGCCGTGGTCTTTGCCCTCGACCAGCCCCAACGCGCCGATGTGCGAGAAATGGTCGTTATGCCCACGGGCTGAGGCTCGGGCCTGACTTAGGCCAGGTGCGCCGCCACTTTGCGGGTGTGCGGCGCATCTCGATGCTCGAAGACGTAAATACCCTGCCACGTGCCTAGTACGAGCCGCCCGTCGCTCACGGGAATCGCCAGGCTCACCGGCATCATGGCGGCCTTTATATGCGCGGACATGTCATCCGGTCCTTCATAGGTGTGCGTCAGATATGACATGGACGGATCGCTTGTCGGCGGCACCAGCCGCGCAAAATAATTCCGCAAATCGGTCTGCACCTCGGGATCCGCATTTTCCTGGATCAACAGGCTGGCCGAGGTGTGGCGGACAAACAGCGTCAAAAGCCCGTGTTGCACGTTCTGCCTGGCGATCCAGCCGGTGACATCTCGGGTGAAGTCATAAAGACCCTGCCCGCGGGTCTTGATTTCAAATTCCGTCTGCATGTTCGAGATTTACCGTCACGGTGCTGATGACACCAGCCCCGGAAACGCAGGAACCTGAGCGGAACCCCAGACGTTTTAAGAATGGACGGGGAAAGGAGGACTGCAATGTCTATCGCAAGAGTGACCGAAATTTCCGCAACCTCGACCGACAGCTTTGATGATGCCGTTAAGCAAGGCATTCAGCGCGCGTCCAAAACGCTGCGCAACATCGAAGGTGCATGGGTAAAGGATTCGAACGTCAAGGTTGCAAACGGAAACGTCTCGGAATTCCGCGTAAATCTCGCCGTGACGTTTCTGCTTGACGATTGATCCGTCGTGAAAGCTGGCTCTAGTTGAAAAGAGCCGTTCAGATGTGGAAAGAAATGCGCAGACCCCTTGGTTGAGGCCAAGGGGTCTTTGGTTGGGCGATGACAGAAAACAAAAGAAAACGACGCCTTCCGGCGCCGTTCAATGTCATTGGGTGAATAGCCTCACGGCCTACTGATCGAGGAACGACCGCAGCTTGCGTGACCGGCTGGGATGCTTCAGCTTGCGCAGCGCCTTGGCCTCGATCTGGCGAATACGTTCGCGCGTGACCGAGAATTGCTGGCCCACTTCCTCAAGCGTGTGGTCCGTATTCATCCCGATGCCGAACCGCATCCGCAGCACGCGTTCCTCGCGCGGCGTCAGGCTCGACAGGACCCGCGTCGTGGTCTCCTTCAGGTTGTCCTGAATGGCCGAGTCCAACGGCAGGATCACGTTCTTGTCCTCGATGAAATCGCCCAGCTGCGAGTCCTCTTCGTCGCCGATCGGCGTCTCGAGGCTGATCGGCTCCTTGGCGATCTTCATCACCTTGCGGACCTTCTCAAGCGGCATTTGCAACTTCTCGGCCAGCTCTTCCGGCGTCGGCTCGCGGCCGATCTCGTGCAGCATCTGGCGGCCCGTGCGCACCAGCTTGTTGATCGTCTCTATCATGTGCACCGGGATACGGATCGTGCGCGCCTGGTCGGCGATCGACCGGGTAATGGCCTGGCGGATCCACCACGTCGCATAGGTCGAGAACTTGTAGCCACGACGATACTCGAACTTGTCCACGGCCTTCATCAGGCCGATATTGCCTTCCTGGATCAGGTCCAGGAATTGCAGGCCCCGGTTGGTATACTTTTTGGCGATCGAGATCACGAGCCGCAGGTTGGCCTCGACCATTTCCTTCTTGGCCTGGCGTGCTTCCTTCTCGCCCTTCTGCACCTGATTCACGATGCGGCGGAACTCGCTGATGTCGAGGCCCACGTACTGGCCCACCTGGGCCATGTCGGCGCGCAGTTCTTCCACCTTCTCGGGGCTGCGCTCCATGAACATCTTCCAGCCGCGCCCCTCTTTCTGGGCCATGTCTTCAAGCCAGTTGGGGTCAAGCTCGCGGCCGCGATACGCGTCGACGAATTCCTTGCGGTTGATGCGCGCCTGGTCGGCCAGCTTCACCATGGCCGAGTCGATCTGCATGATCCGGCGGTTGATGCCATAAAGCTGGTCGATCAGCGCCTCGATCCGGTTGTTGTGAAGGTGCAGCGAATTCACCAGTTCCACGATCTCGGACCGCAGCTTCTGGTAGGTCTTTTCCTGTTTGTCACTGAACGACCCGTCCTCGTTCAGCGTGGCCGAGATGCGGCTGTCCTGCATCTCGCTCAGTTTCTCGTAATCCGAGGCAATCCTGTCGAGCGTTTCCAATACGCGCGGCTTCAGCGTGGCTTCCATAGCCGCGAGGCTCATGTTGGCCTGTTCTTCGTCGTCCTCATCGTCGTCGCTGGCGATAGGGTTGCCGTCCGCGTCAAGCTCGGGCTCGCTCTTGTCTTCGGACTTTTCGTTCGGGGCACTGGCAATGTTCGCGGCCTCGACCACGGGCTCGTCGGTCTCGCCGTCGCCCATCTGGTCGCCGAACGTCGTCTCAAGGTCGATCACGTCGCGCAGCAGGATGTCCTCACCCAAAAGCTCGTCGCGCCAGATCGTGATCGCCTGGAAGGTAAGTGGGCTTTCGCAAAGGCCCAAAATCATGGTGTTGCGACCGGCCTCGATCCGCTTGGCGATCGCGATCTCGCCTTCGCGGCTCAGCAGTTCCACGGACCCCATCTCGCGCAGGTACATGCGCACCGGGTCGTCGGTACGGTCGAGCTTTTCGTCCTTGCCCGAGCCAAGCGCAACCTCGCCCTTCTTGCCGATCTCGGCAACGGCGGTGGTCTTCTGCTCTTCTTCCTCGGCTTCTTCTTCCTCGATGATGTTGATGCCCATCTCGGACAACATCGACATGACGTCCTCGATCTGCTCGCTCGACACCTGTTCGGGCGGCAGGACCTTGTTCAACTGGTCATAGGTAATGAAGCCGCGTTCCCGCGCCTCGCCGATCATCTTCTTGACGGCCGCCTGACTCATATCGAGCGAGATTTCGGCGTCCTGTTCTTCGGTCTTTTGATCGTCGTCGGTGTCCTTGGCGGCCATTCAGCTCTCCTGATCCCATCTGGGTGAAGGTGATTCGCTAAACCGAATCAACATGGCGACGGGGTGATTCGCAAACCCTTAACCCCTGATTGCTTAAGATAACATTCAAAGCGTTACCCGTCAGACCCTTTGTTGAACCCGATCTGATCCAGCAACGCATCGAATCGCTCTCTCTCTGCGCGGCTGACCGGGGCACCGTTTTGGCCCCGCTCATATTCCGTCTTGTCTTCCTGCTGGCTGGTCCATGCCCGGTTACGGGCCTGTGCTGCCTCGTTCAGCCGCCATGTCACGGCTTCATCGGCAACACCAGCAATGTCCTGCTCGGCTTCCCGGATTTCAGCCGCCAAACCGCGGTCTGCCTCCAGCTTCGCCAGTGTTTCGCCAACGGTCATGCGGGCAAGCTCCGCATCCCCCGGGCGCCGCACAGCAGGAACTAACGCGACATGGGGCAGCGACAACAGTTTTTCAACCACGTTGAGGCCGAGTCTTTCCGACAATTCGGATTCCAGCGTGCCGGTGCCGCCGGGCTGATGAAAAAGAAGCGCATCGCGGATCTGTCCGTGATGCGGCGGCTCGCATTGCAGGCGATCCAGGTCGACCTCGAACTCCGGCAGGATCTCGGGATTGCGGATCAGCGTGGCCAGAACCACCGCCTCTCGCAGATGGGTCTGCGCCGCATCTCCAGACGCCACCAGCAGCGAGGATTTCGTCGTCGCCCGCACCGGCTCGATCTTCTGCCACTTGCCATCCCGCGCCGCAAATCCGCCGCCGCTCTTGGGCTTCGGCCGGAACAACTGCCAGCGCAGGTCCTTGATCGCCTGTCCGTAGTGGCTGCGCAGGCTTGGGTCACGAATTGTCATGATCTTCTCGCGCAGCGCCTTGTCCAGCGCCGCCCTGCGCTCGGGACTGTCGAAATCGCGCCCTTCCGTCTCGCGCTGCCACAGCAGGTCGACCATCGGCATCGCCTTGTCCAGCAGCGCCTGAACGGCACTCGCCCCCTCGGCCCGCAAGAGGTCATCGGGGTCTTGCCCCTCTGGCATCAGCACGAAGCGCAGCGACTTGCCCGCCTCCAGCAACGGCAGCGACAGGTCGATCACCCGGTAGGCCGCGCGCAGCCCCGCCGTGTCGCCATCCAGCGCCACGATCGGCTCGTCCGCGATTCGCCACAGCATGGCCAGTTGGTGTTCCGTCACCGCTGTGCCCAAGGGCGCCACCGATGCGCCGAACCCGGCCTCGGCCAGCGCGATCACGTCCATATAGCCCTCTGCCACGATCAGCGGCTGCCCCTTGCCCGCCGCCTCACGTGCAGGGCCGTGATGATAAAGCGTGCGCGACTTGTCGAAAAGCTCGGTTTCCGGGCTGTTGAGGTATTTCGCGTTGTCATCCGGATCCATCGCCCGCCCGCCGAAGGCGATGCAACGCCCCCGCGGGTCGCGGATCGGGAACATGATCCTGTTGCGGAACGTGTCATAGGGCTTGCCGCCCTTGTTGCTCGGCTTGGCCAGCCCGCAGCGCAGGATCAGGTCGTCCTCGACGCCCTTGCCTGTCAGGTGGTCCCACAGATCCTTCCACGCGTCGGCAGCAAACCCGATATCATAACGGTCCTGCGCCGCCTCATCCAGGCCGCGCCCCGCCAAGTAGTCGCGCGCCGCGCCCCCCGCCCCAGCCTTCAGCATCAGGCGGAAATGGCGCACCGCCATCTCCATCACCTCTACCAACTGCGTGCGCCGGTCAGCCTTGGCCTGGGCTTGAGGGTCGCGCTCGGGCACGGTCATTCCGGCCTCTTGCGCCAGGATCTTTACCGCCTCCATGAACTCCACGTTCTCGGTCTCGCGCACAAAGGAAATGGCGTCGCCCTTCGCGTGACAGCCGAAGCAATAGTAATAGCCCTTGCGATCATCGACGTGAAAGCTGGCGGTCTTTTCGTGGTGGAAAGGGCAAGGTGCCCACATGTCGCCCTTGCCCTGGTTGGACTTGCGGTTGTCCCACATGACCTTGCGCCCCACCACCTGCACGAGGGAGGTGCGGGTGCGCAGCTCGTCAAGGAATCCGGGTGGCAGGCTCATCCCTGTAATATGGTCCAACCGAATGCCCGCGCCAAGGCGGTTTGCACGATTTAGGGCTGGAACCCCAGACAGCCTTCGCGATAGCGCTCTGTCACGACGCGGGCCGCATCCGGCTTGCCCATTTCCTGTGCGTCGATCGTGAACACCCAGTCCACCAGCGGCGGCACCATGGGCGTCAGCCGGGCCTCCACCTTGGCGGCACCGCTGGTCAGCTCTCGCTTGATGCGCTCAGCGTCCTTGCCGGCCTTTCGCTCGGCCGCGGCAATCCCGACGACCTTCGCGGTCTCGGTGCATATGACCGTCTTGTCCACCGCCGCCGCGACCGACATCGGCACCGCGAGGCATAGTGCCCCGGCCATCCACAATATCCTGCCAAACATCGCCCGTCCTTTCGGCCACCCCCGGTACAGGCCCAACTCTGTCAACGCGCCGCCCGCACGGCAACCCCTTCCAGCGCCGTGCCAAGCTCATGCACCAGCGTCCGCGCAAAGGCCCGAAAGACCATAAGAAGAAACGTCGCCTCACCCGTGCGCGTCAGCGAGGCCGCCATATGCGCCACTTCCGTCCGCGCCGTGTGCCCCACTCCGAACACCCCGGTCCGCAGGTCTACCGGCGTCAGCCGCGCCAGCGCCTCGGCGGCCTTGTCGCCCTCGATCTCGACAGCCGCCCACGCATCGCTTTGGTCCACCAGCGCCGCATGAACCGCCAGTCCCTTACCCGGCTCCACACCGATCAGCAGGGCCTGCGTGCGCCCGAACCACATCACACCGCGCTCCGTCGTGCCTGTCATTCGCCCCGCGTCGGGCCAGGGCAGCCCATGCGCGGCCTCCAGCGCGCCCGACAGCGCATGATCCGCGCCGCGATAGGGCATGACAAGTGTCAGCGCGCCAAGGTCGACCTCGCGCAGCGCGACACCGCCGATCCTTGTCGGCAGCATTCCCTCCATCGGGCTCTGCGCCGTCAGCTCACCCACGCATCCGCCCTCCCTCGGGATCGAAACCGCCCGGCGCAACGACCTCGCACAGCGTCGCCGAGCCTTTCAGATGCTCCACCATCCGCACATGCTCACCGATCCGCGCCCGGCCCCGTGCCAGAAACCCGAGCCCGATCACATGCCCCAGCATCGGTGAAAACGCCACCGAAGTGATGTAGCCCTCGTCGGTCTCGCTCACCGCCTCCGCGCCAGGAGCGAAAAGATGCGCCCCCGCGATCAGTTCCTTCACCGCGCCCACCGGCTTCAGCCCCACAAGCTGCGCCCGGTCCTCGTCCATCAATCCCGGCCGCGCCGCCATCGCCTTGCCGATGAAATCTTTTCTGTCACTCATCATGCCCTGCATCCCGATGTCGAACGCCGTGGTGCGCCCGTGGATCTCGGCATGGGTGATGAACCCTTTCTCGATCCGCATGACATTGAGCGCCTCCATACCATAAGGACCGCCCTCCAGCGCCTCGGCCTTCTCGACCAGCAGATCAAAGAGCGCCGCGCCATATCGCGACGGCACCGCGATCTCATAGGCCAGCTCGCCCGAGAACGAGATCCGGAAAAGCCGCGCCCCGATGCCACCCGTTCGCACGTCCCCGCACGCCATGAAGGGCCAGTCCTCGTTGCCAAGCGCCTGCCCGACCACCTCCTCCAGCAGCGTCCGTGATTTCGGCCCGGCCACCGCGAACTGAGCCCATTGCTCGGTAACCGAGGCAAAGCGCACATCCAGATCGGGCCGCAGCACCTGGTGAGCGAACTCCATGTGCCGTATCACCTGCCCTGCTGCCGCCGTGGTGGTGGAGACAAGAAAATGCCGGTCGCCCAGGCGCGCGCAAGTGCCGTCATCCATGACATGCCCGTCCTCGCGCAGCATCAGGCCATAGCGCACACGCCCCACCTTCAGCGTCGACATCATGCCGGTGTACAGGAAATCGAGGAACGCCGCCGCATCCGGCCCTTGCACGTCGATTTTTCCCAGTGTCGAGACATCGCAGATGCCGACGTGGTCGCGCACCATCCGCACCTCGCGGTCGCAGGATTGCCGCCAGTGCGTTTCACCCTCTTTCGGGAAATAGCTGGGCCGGTACCACAGCCCCGCTTCGATCATCGGCGCGTTGCGCGCGACACTGGTCGCGTGCGAGGTGGTGAACCGCTCCGGCGCGAAACCCTTGCCTTTCGCCCCCGCGCCCATTGCGGCAATCGGCACCGGCACATAAGGCGGGCGAAAGGTGGTCGTCCCGGTCTCTGCGATCCCGCGCCCGGTGGCGTTGGCCAAGACCGCCAGCGCCGCGACGTTGGAATTCTTGCCCTGGTCCGGGGCCATGCCCTGGGTGGTGTAGCGCTTCATGTGCTCGACCGAGGTAAAATTCTCCTGCGCAGCCAGCGTCACGTCCTTCACCGTGACGTCATTCTGGAAATCCAGCCATGACCGGCCCTTGCCCGGAACATGCCACAACGGCGTGATCTCATAGGTGCCGTCTTCCGCCCCCGGCACAGGCGCCTCAACCGCTTGCAGCCCAAGGTCCTCGGCGACCGCCCTGCCCGCCGCAGCACCGCTTTCCAGACATCCGCGGGTCGAGAACGCCCCCATCGCCGCTCCCGCATAGCGCATCCCCGGCACCGCCCCCTCGCGCGGCAGGAACGCCGCCAGCCCTTCGTCCCACACGGGCCGCCCGCCCATGTGGCAGCTCAGGTGCACGCTCGGGTTCCACCCGCCAGACATGGCCAGCACGTCGACCTGCACCGTCTCGATCCGGTCGGCTTGCCGAAAGCGCACGGCCTCCACCCCCTTGCGCCCAACGGTGCCACAGACCTGCCCACCCGCGTAAAACGGCACGTCGAGGTCACAGACCGCATCCGCTCGCGCGTCGATCAGCGCCGATACATGAACGCCCGCCGCCTTCAAGTCCCGCGCCGTTCGATGTCCCGCATCGCTGTTGGCGAAAACCGCTACGCGGCGTCCGGGGCATACCCGCCAACGGTTCACATAGGCCCTCAGGGCGCCCGCCATCATAACACCGGGCCGGTCGTTGTTGGCGAATGCCACGGGCCGTTCGATCGCCCCCGCCGCCAGAACCGACCGCTTGGCGACGATCCGCCAGAAGCATCCCTTCAACGCGCGATCCGCCTTAGTCGCCAAACGCTCCAGCGCAGCATATGTGCCCTGATCATAGCCCCCCACCACCGCGGTGCGCGTCATCACCCGCACATTCCCCATAGCCGCCAGCCGCACCCGCATCGCTTCGGCCCAGGCATGACCTGCCTGCCCATCCACCTCCTCGACCTCGGCATTCAGCCGTCCGCCCGCCCGCGTGTCCTCCTCGGCCAGGATCACGTCCGCCCCGGCCTCGGCCGCCGTCATCGCGGCCATCAGCCCGGAAGGTCCCGCGCCGATGACCAGAACGTCGCAATGCGCAAAGGCGCGCTCCCACCGTTCCGGACCCGTCTTTCGCGACAGGGTGCCCAGCCCGGCTGCCCGGCGAATGACCGGCTCGTAGACCTTCTCCCAGAACGCCCTCGGCCACATGAAGGTCTTGTAGTAGAACCCCGCGCCAAGGAACGGCGCACCGAGGTCGTTCACCGCCATCAGGTCGAACTCAACCGACGGCCACGCGTTCTGCCCGAACGCCTGCAACCCATCGTGCAGCTCCACCATCGTGGCCCGCGCATTGGGCTCCTGCCCCGCGCCATGCCCCAGGGTGACCAGCGCATTGGGTTCCTCGCTGCCCGCAGTAAAAATGCCCCGCGGCCGGTGATACTTAAACGACCGCGCCACCACCTTGACCCCCGCGCCCATCAGCGCCGAGGCCAACGTGTCACCCTCGAACCCAAGGTGCTGCCGCCCATCAAAGGTAAAGGCCAGTCGCCGCGACCGGTCGATCAGCCCGTCACCGTCCAGCCTCATCGCGCCGCCTCTTCCGCCAGCACCGCCCTCAGAACCGCATGGCTGGCCGTGTCCCGCGTCACCACGAGCCACGCGCCGCAGCCGCTTTCGTGAAACCACAGGTCGCGCGTCTCGCCACAGGCGTTCTCGCGGTTGTGCACGTAATCGTCCCATGCCTTCGCGCCCGCGCCTTCACCGGGGCGTTCCAGCGCCACCGCGTGACCGGCATAGTAAAACTCCCGGCGGTCCCGCTCGCCACAAATCGGACAGGGCAGCCTCATGCCACCACCCCCGGCTTTTTCTTGCCAGAAATACTCATCGATCGACGCCCGCCAGAAGCGCCTCAATGCAGGTTGTGCTGTGCACCCGTACCCTCCTCATCCATCAGCCCACGCCCGGTGCGGAACCGGTCCAGCCGCAGCCGTTCCGCCGCCTTGTGCGGGCGGTCCGTCGCCACCAGATGCGCCATGCAATGCCCCGAGCCGGGCACCGCCTTGAATCCGCCATAGCACCAGCCACAATTCAGGTAGAGCCCCTCGACCGGCGCGCGGTCGATAATCGGGCTGCCATCCGGGCTCATGTCCATGATTCCGCCCCAACTGCGCAGCACCTTCGCCTGTCCGATCATCGGCATCAGGGTCATGCCTGCCTCCATCACGTGCTCGACCAGCGGCAGGTTCCCCCGCGCGGCATAGCTGGCATACATGTCCAGGTCCCCGCCAAAAACCAGCCCGCCCTTGTCCGACTGGCTGATATAGAAATGCCCCATGCCAAAACTGACCACGTGGTCGATGCAGGGTTTCAACCCTTCTGTCACGAAGGCCTGCAACACATGGCTCTCGATCGGCAGGCGCATTCCGGCGATCGCGGCCACCTGGCTTGACCGGCCCGCGACGATCACCGCGACCTTCTTGGCCCGGATCGCCCCGCGTGAGGTCTGCACGCCTTTGACCACGCCGCCCTCGATGTCGATGCCCGTCACCTCGCAGTTCTGGATCAGGTCCACACCCCGGTCGCTCGCCCCGCGGGCATAGCCCCAAGCCACCGCATCATGCCGCGCCGTTCCTGCGCGCCGCTGCAACAGCCCGCCGTAGATGGGGAACCGCGCCTGCGCGTAATCAAGGTACGGCAACACCTTCTTCAACCGCGCAACGCTCAGCAGCTCCGCGTCATCGCCCTGGTTGCGCATCGCGTTGCCACGGCGGATCGCCGCGTCGCGCTGCCCGTCGGAGTGGAACAGCACGATCTGCCCGCGCTGCGAATGCATCACGTTGTAGTTCAGCTCCTGCTCCAACCCTTCCCACAGCTTCAGCGAGTGGCTGTAAAATTCCGAGTTGCCGGGCAGAAAATAATTCGCCCGCACGATGGTGGTGTTGCGCCCCACATTGCCGCCGCCCAGGTACCCTTTTTCCAGCACCGCGACATTGGTGATCCCGTGCTCGCGCGCAAGGTAATAAGCCGTCGACAACCCATGCCCGCCGCCTCCGATGATCACCACGTCATAGGCATCCTTCGGACTTGCATCGCGCCAATGCGCCTGCCAGCCACGATTGCCGGTCAGACCTTCCCTGAGGACGCGCAGCCCCGAAAACCGCATCTTGTCATCTCCATCGCCACGGGCGCGAGTGAAGCAAGTTCGAAGAGGAATGGCAACTGGCCCCTGCGTCCGCGACCGGCGAAACCGGACCGTTCAGCGCAGGTGGTCTGGCGTGGCCCGCTGGCGCTGCACCAAAGGAATGACAGAGACCGGCGCGATCGGCACACCTTCCGCAGTTAGAAGAGGGTTCGACTTTGCCCGCCCGCTGGTCCACGCACTAGTCATACGGCCCAGAACACGAAGGCCTGCACCGATAAATCCATGATCGGACTGGGGCGGACCTGGTTCGGGCCTTGCATGTTTTGTAAACGCCCGGCATTGCGACGGTCCCAGCCCGGACGCCATGCCGTCCAACTCTGCCTGCCGAAGAACCACGCCGACAAAGGGCAAGCCCACCCGCGACATGGTGTTGAAGATCGGCGTATCGCAGCATCTCGCGTGCCAGCGAAACAAGCCTTTGGGCGACAAGCGCAGGATTTCGAGATGCTCCGCCCCGGCGTCGATCATGACCCGATCCGGCGTCGTCTGCCAAATCTCGCTGCCGCCGCCGGGCGACAAGAGCTCGTCCGCGTGACCAAACAGGCCCGCCGCGGTCTGACAGTCCTTGCAGTAGCAGGTCACACGGGTGCCCGCCCCGCTGGCGGGCACCGCGAGTGTCACTTCGACCCCGCCGCAGCGGCAGGTCTTTTTCACCGTCGCGGCCAAATGTCCGCGCCTAGAGGCCCGCGGCGCGATAGCTGGTCGCGACCTTGTCGATCGATACAAGGTAGGCCGCCGTCCGCAGGTCGGTCACGTCCTCGCGGGCGTGCCACGTCTCGCGCATGGTCTGGTAGGCCGCGCGCATCGTGTCGTCCAGGCCAGACCGCACCAGTTCAAGCTCGCCTGCACCGCGCAGGTACTTCTGCTTGAAATCCGGCGTCATCGACCACGCGCCTTCAAGATGATCGTCCAGCCGGCTCAACTCGCGTACGATCAGCTCGTGGCGCGCCTCTTCCTGCCTGCGGCCCATCCGCCCGAACCGGATATGGCTCAGGTTCTTGACCCACTCGAAATAGGACACCGTCACACCGCCCGCGTTGGCATACATGTCCGGAATGATCACCGTACCCTTGCCACGCAGAATCTCGTCTGCGCCCGCCGTAACCGGACCATTCGCGGCCTCGATGATCAGCGGCGCCTGAATACGGTCAGCATTGCCAAGGTTGATGACACCCTCCATCGCGGCCGGGATCAGGATGTCGCACTCCTCTTCCAGGTACTTGGCGCCATCCTTCACGTACGTCCCAGACGGATACCCGTCGACGCCGCCATGCTTGGCGATCCAGGTCCGCAGCTCATCGATGTTCAGCCCGGTCTCGTCGTAGAGGCCACCGTCGCGCTCGATCACCGCGATCACCTTGCAGCCATCTTCCTCGGACAGGAACTTGGCCGCATGATAGCCCACATTGCCGAGGCCCTGCACGATCACTCGCTTGCCGTCCAGTGACCCGCTCATGCCGGTTGCTTTCACGTCCTCGGGATGACGGAAGAACTCCTGCAACGCGTATTGCACGCCGCGGCCGGTGGCCTCGGTCCGGCCCTGGATACCGCCGGCATGGACCGGCTTGCCCGTAACGCAGGCGCGGCTGTTGATGTCGGTGGTGTTCATCCGGCGGTACTGGTCGGCGATCCATGCCATCTCGCGCTCGCCCGTGCCCATGTCAGGCGCAGGCACGTTCTGCGCGGGATGGATCAGGTCGCGCTTGGCCAGCTCGTAGGCGAACCGTCGCGTAATCAACTCCAGCTCATGCTCGTCCCATTCGAGCGGGTCCACGCACAATCCGCCCTTCGATCCACCGAAAGGCGCCTCGACCAATGCACACTTGTAGGTCATCAGCGCCGCCAGCGCCTCGACCTCGTCCTGGTTCACCGCCATGGAATAGCGGATGCCGCCCTTCACGGGCTCCATGTGCTCGGAATGCACGCTGCGATAGCCGGTGAAGGTGTGGATGTGCCCGCGCAGGCGGACCCCGAACCGCACCGTGTAGGTCGCGTTGCAGACCCGGATCTTCTCTTCGAGGCCCGGCGGCAGATCCATCAGCGATACCGCGCGGTTGAACATCAGGTCCACGCTTTCGCGAAACGTCGGCTCCTTGATCGGTGCATTCATGGTTGGGTCTCCCTCTTCTGGCGCATGTGGCACGACTCCCCATAGCCCGCATGCATGTCACAATGGTTAAGCGAAGTGTCCCAATTGTCCACCATAGATGCCCGCCGCCTCCCGGGTGCCTGTGCACCGCGCGGCCGAGCCGCGATTCCCGGCTTTGTCGACCGTTCCGTAACAGTCTGGAAGATTTGAAAGATTTATCTCTTGCTGGTCGTCAATACTGCCAATTTCTTCCCGTTTTCGCCTTAATTTGACCATAGACCTTCCTGATAACAACAGAGATTTAATCCGTTCCTGGGGCGGGAACCATCCGAAGAGGTGTCAAAAAATGATCGTGTCGAAATTTATAATCCGGTCGCAACAAAGTACATCCCTGCCGACATACGCAATGGCGCGTAGCCGCGTTTCGAATTTCCGCAAAGACGAGGATGGCTCGATGGTCATCCTCACGCTTTTCATCTTCATCTTCATGCTCGTGATGGCTGGCCTCGGCATCGACACGATGCGCCACGAGATGCACCGCGCGCACCTGCAGGCGACGCTGGATTCCGCCGTTCTGGCCGGGGCCGGCGCCTCGTCAGAAGATGAAGCCAAGCATGTCGTCGAAGATTACTTCGCCAAATCTGGGATGGCACAATACCTCAAAATGATCGACGAAGACGACATCACAATGACACTCAACACGTCTAAAGTGACGGCGTCCGCCGATTTCGACATGGACACATACCTGATGAAGCTTTCAGGAGTGGAGCAGCTCTCGGCCACGGTCCAGTCTACGGCCGAGATGCGGATACCCAAGCTCGAAGTAGTTCTCGTCCTGGACGTATCCGGATCGATGGATGACAACGGGAAGATCGGCAATCTCAAGACTGCAGCCAAGTCATTTGTGACTAAAATCCTTGGCAACTCCGTGGAAGGTAGCACCGTTATCTCTATTGTGCCGTTCAGCACTTCAGTCACGCCCACGGACGGGATCTTCAAGGTATTGGCCGTCGGCCAAGACCATTCGTACTCCAACTGTCTCTATCTCGAAGAAAACGACTACTCACACGCTTCTCTAGCGACGGGCTCCTCTTCCAACAGTTCGGGACAGAACCTCAAGCAGGCCGTGTACACCTCGATGTATGGCGGGTTTGACAATTTGGATTCGGAATGGCGGTCCTGCTATACGGACGAGTACTTCCAGATCATGCCCTATTCTTTCAGCGTCTCGGATTTGCACGCCAAGATCGACGGGCTTGAAGCTGCAGGCAACACGTCGACCGATCAGGGGATCAAATACGGCTCCGCACTGTTGCACCCTGATTGGCGCGAAGTATCTGCGTCGCTCATTGCTGACGGGGAAATCGATGCATCTCTAACGAACGTCCCCGCCGACTACGACCAGCCTGAAACGCTTAAGGTCATGATCGTCATGGGCGACGGACAGAACACCACGACATATTTCTTTGACAAGTCGAACCCCGAATTCCGAGGCGCCCATTCTGATCTCCACAAGGTCAAGTACGAGAACATGGAATTCCAGTACGCCTACCAGAACCGCAACAAGGACCGTCACTATGATCACCCTTGGTACGAACAAATGTGTTCCAGAGGCGGATGGGAATGCATCTATAAAGGCGACGGCGTGGAAAGATCGGCATATTTTCTTGAAGATCCCGATCCGACCAACCGACACGGGGATTACGAGAGAGAGGCTTTCTATAACGTTGAGTCAGGTAGCTGGCACACGGCCGCGGAATTCAATGATTTCAAAAATAGCATCCCCGGTTTCATTTCCAGCGAAGATCTTTCTTGGGAAGAGGCGTGGGGTCTGATGTCGCCTTACTACTATGGGCAGATAACGGGCAACTGGGAGCCTTGGAATGACTATCGCTATTCCGAAAGCATCACCGGCGAAACCAAAAACCGGCGGATGAACGAAGTCTGCGGTGCCGCGAAAAGGGCAGGCTCTATCATCTACACGATTGGCTTTGAAATCTCGGAGGGTGGCGTTGCCGAAACTGCTCTGAAAGGCTGCGCTTCGTCCAACGCGCATTACTACCGTGTCGAGGGCCTCGACATCACCGATGCGTTCGGTTCCATCGCCGGCAACATGCAAGCCCTGAGGTTGACGCAATGATCCGCAGACTTAAAACAGCGCTTTTGCGTCTGGGCTATGAAGAAAGCGGCTCGGCATCGGTCGAATTCGTCATCATTTTTCCGATCTATCTGTCGTTCATCCTGATGTCGATCGAGCTGGGTTTCGTGACGATGCGCCACACGCTGCTGGAACGCGGCATGGATATCGCGGTGCGCGAGGTACGCCTCGGGACAGGTACCGCCCCCCAGCATGACGCCATCAAGGATATTGTCTGCGACAACGCAGTCATGGTTCTGAACTGCAAGGACAAGCTGCGGCTGGAAATGCGCCCGGCCGACATCTTCGCTCTGCAATCGCTGGATACGACGGCTGACTGCACGGACAAGGCCGAACCGGCCAAGCCCGTGCGCACCTTCACCCCCGGTGTCGCAAACCAGCTGATGCTGATGCGCGCCTGTTACAAGTACGAGCCCTTCTTCCCCAAGGAATTCCTGGGCTCGGCACTTGAGAAGGATGGCAGCGGCGAGGCTTCGATCATTTCCATGACCGCCTTCGTACAGGAGCCGAACTGATGCTGATGGCCCGTCTCAAAGTTTCCCTGCGCAGTTTTCTCGAAGGAACGCGCGGCTCGCTCACGGTCGAATCCGTGCTGTCACTGCCCCTGCTCTTCTGGGGTATGGCCGCCACTTTCGACTTCTTCGAGATCCACCGCTACAAGAGCGTCCGTGAAAAGGGCACGTTCACCATCGCGGACATGATCTCTCGCGAAACGCGGGCGGCCGGCCTGACTTCGATTTATATCGACAACGCCAAGATCCTGTTCGACGAGATCACCAACGACAACGGCGTCAACCAGATCCGCGTCTCGGTCGTGTCCTACGACAAAGACGCCGACGAATACGGTATCGCCTGGTCGCAGGTGCGCGGCACAGGCCCCATGGCCCAGTTGACCACCGCGCAGGTCAAGGACTCGCATGCTACCCTGCCCGACGTCGCGGACGGCGAAGAGATCATCCTGGTCGAGTCCACCTCGTCCTATGAACCGCTCTTCAACGTTGGCCTCAACGACGTGACCATCAGCACCCGGGTGTTCAGCGCGATCCGCTTCGCGCCCCAGATCTGCTACGAAGGGGTCTGCGGGCTTCAGAATTAATCCGCGCCTCAGGCGCGATCTGCCATCAGGGCGGCGATCATCTCGGCCATCATTTTCGACTGGTGTCCGGGCGTGACCCCGCCCAGCCCGATCCGGCGACCGATCCGCCACCACAGCCCCGGGCGCCACCGCGCCGGGGCTTTCGTTTTCGCCTTCACCAGGAATCCGTTCGACGGTTTGAAGGCGAAAAGGCCCCGGTCCATCGTCTCGATATCAGAAATCGCCACGATCACCTCGCCGTCGCTGCTGCGCACCGCGTGCCGTGTCAGTTCGACCCTCTGCGCCGTGGCCCGGCGCATCGCGTCTCCCATCCAGACCGCCGCGGCGCCCAGCAGAACCAGGAACGCCTGCCAGGCAACCGCATCGAAACTGCGCGTCAGCCCGATCCAGATCAGCACCGCTCCCAGCACCGCAAGGCAACCGACGCCCAGCACGCGCCGTCCCGTCGATGCCTGCATGACCGCCAATACCTCGTCGTCGTCCATCCCCGCCGTCTCCATGTTCGGTTGGCGGCCTGATAGCCGGATTGCGGACTCGGCGCGAGTGCGAAAAGAAAAGCTCCGCCCGGCGCTATCCCTCGACCAGCCGGCGCACCATGTCCCAATACAGCGTCTCGACCTCGTCCAGGTTCAGCCGTCCCGCCTCGCGATACCAGGTATTGACCCCGGTCAGCAGCGCGATGACCGCCATCGCCGTGATCCGCGGCTCTGCCAAGGTAAAGACCCCCGCGTCCTGCCCGGCGCACAGGATCTCCTCCAGCCGGGTCTCGTAGACCCGACGCATTTCGGTGACAGCTTCAAAATTCTCGGCCGTCAGGTTACGCAACTCCATGTAGGACACGAACACCGCGTCGGCCCGCCGCGTATTGAACCGGATGTGGAACCGCGTGAACGCCTCGAGCCGGACGCGGGGATCGTCGCCGCCTGGGTCTTCGGCCTGCCATGCGGCCAACAACGCGTCCATGTGCTCGCGCATCAGGTCAAACAGCAGCGATTGCTTGTCGGGCGTATAATTGTAGAGCGCCCCCGCCTGCACCCCAACCTCGTTCGCGATCTGCCGCATCGACACGGCAGCAAACCCGTGCCGTGCGAAAAGCCGCATCGCGGCCTCGCGCACCCGCGGGCCTGTGGTCTTGGAATGCGAACCTTGCGTGCGTGCCATGCAATATAGGTAACTGAACGACCGTTCAGATAAAAGCCCCGCTTGCTTGTCGACCGTGATCGGTGGCATGAGAGACGCACCATGACGTCGCCGCGCCGCTTCATAGGCCTCACGGCCCTCACGCTGACCCTCGCGCTGTCAGCCTGCACCCAGTTTCCCGAACTGGACGACGCTACGTCTCGCGAAACGCGGCGCGCGCCCTATCCCGACCTTCTGCCGGTCGAGGACCTGCGCGCCCGCGTCGCCGCGCCGCGCACCAGCGAGCAGACCACCCGCACGCTCGAGGCCCGCGTCGCCGCCCTGCGCGCCCGCGCCGCCCGTCTGCGCGGCTCCGTAATCGACGATACCTCGCGGGCGCGGCTCGACCGCAAGATCACGATCGACGTGCCGCAATAACACCCGCCACCCAGCGCGCCCGAAATCTTTCAATGATTTCGCCCCGTTTTCTTTTCAAGAAAACGGCCTCGCGCGGCAAGAAACCCGCGTTGCAAGGCCTGTCGCAACCGGCTAAACCCCAGTCAACCCGCCTCGACAAAATCTCAAGGAAACGCCCATGACCACCCCCCTTCGCCTCGGGATCGCCGGGCTCGGCACCGTCGGCACCGGCGTCGTCAAGATAGTTCGCCAGAAGGCCAGCCTTCTCGCTGCCCGCGCCGGCCGCCCGATTGCGATTTCCGCCGTCTCCGCCCGCACCCGTGACAAGGATCGCGGCGTCTCTCTATCGAGCTATGAGTGGGAAGACGATCCGGTGGCGCTGGCCACCCGCGACGATGTCGATGTCTTCATCGAACTGATGGGCGGTTCCGACGGTCCCGCCAAGGCCGCGACCGAGGCCGCGCTTGCCGCCGGCAAGGACGTGGTCACCGCCAACAAGGCGATGCTCGCCATCCACGGTCAAGCCCTCGCCGAACAGGCCGAAGCCGCAGGCCGCACCCTGCGCTTCGAGGCCGCCGTCGCGGGCGGCATCCCCGTGATCAAGGCCCTGACCGAGGGGCTCGCCGGCAACGAGATCACCCGCGTCATGGGCGTGATGAATGGCACCTGCAACTACATCCTGACCCGGATGCAGTCCTCCGGCCTGCCTTATGAGGACGTCTTCGAGGAAGCAAACCAACTGGGCTATCTCGAGGCCGATCCGAACCTCGACGTCGGCGGCATCGACGCAGGCCACAAACTGGCCATCCTCGCCTCCATCGCCTTCGGTACGCAGGTCGATTTCGACGCCATCAGCCTTGAAGGCATCCAGAAAATCACCATCGCCGACATCAAACAGGCCGCCGATATGGGCTACCGCATCAAGCTTCTGGGCGTCGCCCGGATGACCGGGCGCGGGCTGGAACAGCGCATGTCGCCCTGCCTCGTGCCGAAAAACTCTCCGCTGGGCCAGCTTGAAGGCGGCACCAACATGGTCGTCCTCGAAGGCGACGCCGTGGAACAGATCGTCCTGCGCGGCCCCGGCGCCGGCGAAGGACCCACCGCCAGCGCGGTTATGGGCGACGTGATGGACATCGCACGCGGCGTGCGACTGCCCACCTTCGGCATTCCTGCCACCGACCTCGGCAAACCGGCCACGGCGTCCGAAGCAGCGGCCGTGCCCTACTACCTGCGCATGGCGCTGCACGACAAGCCCGGTGCGCTGGCCAAAGTCGCCACCATCCTTGGTAACGCCGGCGTGTCGATCGACCGGATGCGCCAGTACCGTCACGAAGAGGCGACCGCCCCGGTGCTGATCGTCACCCACAAGACCGCGCCATCGGCACTGGCCTCGGCGCTCGAGGCGTTGTCGCAGGTCGATGTCGTCGCTTCCTCTCCCGTCGCCCTGCGCATCGAAAGCGTCTAAGGCACGCGCCCGACCTTGTGCCACGCCGGGCCAGCCGTTAATGCTGGACCGGCCTCAAGACCCGAAGGACTTTTTCATGACCGCCCCTTTCAACGACGCCCTCCTCTCACTCGCCTTGGCCCGCGTGTCTGAACAAGCCGCGCTTGCCTGCCGCCCGCTGATCGGCCGCGGCGACGAGAAAGCCGCCGATCAGGCCGCCGTGAACGCCATGCGCCAGGAACTGGGCGCGATGGACATCGCCGGCACCGTGGTTATCGGCGAGGGCGAACGGGACGAGGCACCGATGCTCTATATCGGTGAAGAGGTCGGCTCGGGGAACGGCCCTGAGGTCGACATCGCGCTCGACCCGCTCGAAGGCACCACCATCACCGCCAAGGCCATGCCGAACGCGCTCACAGTGATTTCAATGGCGCCGCGTGGCACGATGCTGCACGCGCCGGACGTCTACATGGACAAGCTCGCCGTCGGACCCGGCTATCCCGACGGCGTGGTCTCGCTCGACATGTCCCCCGCCGAACGGGTCCGGGCCCTTGCCAAGGAGAAGGGCGTCGACCCCTCGGACATCACCGTCTGCGTCTTGGAACGCCCCCGCCACGAGGCCACGATCGCCGAACTGCGCGCCACCGGCGCCTCGATCTATCTCATCGGCGACGGCGACGTGGCCGGCGTCATGCACTGCGCCGATCCCGAGGCGACCGGAATCGACATGTACATGGGCTCTGGCGGCGCACCCGAAGGTGTGCTGGCGGCCGGCGCCCTGAAATGCCTGGGCGGCCAGATCTGGGGTCGGCTGCTCTTTCGCAACGATGACGAGCGGGGCCGCGCCGAAAAGGCCGGCATCACAGATTTCGACCGCGTCTACACAAGGGACGAGATGGTGTCGTCCGACGTGATCTTCGCCGCCACCGGCGTGACGCAAGGCTCGCTGGTCGCCGGGCTCAAGCCGCGAGGCGACAGTATCGAAACCCAAACGCTCCTGCTGCGTTCCTCTACCGGAGAACGCCGCATCATGACCTGTCGCCACCCGATGTGAGACCAATGTTACCTGCCCTCGTCCTTATCGACTTCCAAACCGGCTTTGACGCCGATTTCTGGGGCGCCCGCAACAACCCCGACGCCGAGGATCGCGCGTCCCAACTCCTGTCGGCGTGGCGCGAACGCGACGCCCCCATTTGCCACGTTCTGCACCTCAGCAAGGTCGTAGGCAGTCCGATCCACCCGGACTCGGGCGGTTGCGAGTTCAAGCCGCAGATGATGCCGCTGACCGGCGAGCCGGTGTTCGAAAAATCCACCAACTCCGCCTTCGTCGACCCCGCGCTTCATTCGCACCTGACATATCTTGGCGCAACCGAACTGGTGATATGCGGACTGACCACGCCGCACTGTGTGTCCACCAACGTTCGCTGGGCCGACAATATCGGCTATGACGTGACGCTCGCACACGATGCCTGCGCCGCCTTTTCGTTCTCCGCCGACACCGGCTGGAACCCCGACCTGTCACCGATGGATCCCGAACCGATCCACACCACCGCCGTATCGCACCTGCACGGCGAGTTCTGCCGGGCCCGCTCCGTCGCCGCGATCCTGCGCGACCTTTCATGAGCTACCTCGGAGTCGCGCGCTCCCTGACCGGGCGCCGCTGGATCGGCCCCACCCCCGATACTGACCGCCTGGCCGAGGCGATGGCGCAGGACACCACCCTGCCCCGTCCCCTCTGCCAGACGCTGGCGCGCCTCGGCGTGACCTCCTCCGACGCTGCGGCATATCTCGACCCCAAGCTGCGCGACCTCATGCCCGATCCGCGCAGCCTGAAGGACATGGAAACCGCCGCCGCACGATTCCTTCAGGCGGTCGAACGGCGCGAGAAAATTGCCGTCTTCGCCGACTACGATGTCGACGGAGGCGCGTCGGCGGCCCTCCTGATCGACTGTCTGCGCCAGATGGGATTGAACGCCACGCTCTACGTTCCCGACCGCATCGACGAAGGCTACGGCCCGAACGCCCCCGCCATGGCCGAACTCGCCGCCGCGCACGATCTGATCCTCTGCGTCGATTGCGGCACACTCAGCCACGAGGCGCTGGCCGCCGCCACCGCCGCCGATGTCGTCGTGCTCGATCACCATCTCGGTGGCGAAACCCTGCCGCCCGCACTGGCCGTGGTGAACCCCAACCGTCAGGATGAAAGCGGCGACCTTTCGCATCTCTGCGCCGCTGCCGTGGTGTTCCTCATGCTGGTCGAGGCCGGCCGCCAACTGCGCGACGCCGGCAAACAAGGCCCCGATCTCATGGCGATGCTCGACCTCGTGGCCTTGGCCACCGTCGCTGACGTGGCCCCTCTGCGCGACGTCAACCGCGCCTTCGTACGCACGGGCCTCGCCGTCATGGGCCAGCGCCGCCGCCCCGGCCTCGTGGCGCTGGGTGACGTGTCGCGGCTCGATACCGCGCCCACCGCCTATCACCTCGGCTTCGTCCTCGGCCCGCGCGTCAATGCCGGCGGCCGGGTGGGCCGCGCCGATCTGGGCGCGCGCCTTCTGGCCTGCAACGACCCGGCCGAGGCTGTGTCGTTGGCCGAGAAACTGGACGAACTCAACACCGAGCGCCGCGACGTCGAAACCGCCGTCCGCGCCGCCGCCCTCGATCAGGCCGAGGAGCGCGGTCTCGACGCTCCCCTTGTCTGGGCCGCGGGCGAAGGCTGGCATCCGGGCGTCGTCGGAATCGTCGCCTCGCGCCTCAAGGAAGCCACCAACCGCCCCGCCATCGTCATCGGCTTTGACGGAGACGAAGGCAAGGGCTCGGGCCGTTCGGTCTCCGGCGTCGATCTCGGGCACGCCATCCAGCGCCTTGCCGCCGAGGGGCTTTTGCTCAAGGGCGGCGGGCACAGGATGGCCGCCGGCCTGACCGTGGCACGGGACAAGCTCGACGCCGCGATGACCCGCCTCTCCGACCTCCTCGCCCGCCAGGGTGCAGGCAGCTCCGGCCCCGCTGACCTGGCGCTTGATGGCCTGCTTATGCCCGGCGCCGCCACGCCGGAACTCGTTGACCAGATCGAACAGGCCGGCCCCTTCGGCGCCGGCGCACCCGGCCCCCGCTATGCCTTTTCCGACATGGGCATCACCTTCGCCAAGCGTGTCGGCGAAAGCCACCTGAAGATCCGCTTCGGTGATGGCACCGGGCCAAGTCTCGACGCAATCGCCTTTGGCGCTTACGACACGGCGCTGGGCCAGGCTTTGGAACAGCATGGCGGCGCACGGTTCCACCTGGCCGGACGCCTTGACATCAACACCTGGGGCGGCCGCCAGACCGTGCAACTCCGCCTCGAAGACGCCGCTCCCGCCGCCTGAGCGCCACGTCCCGCCCAGGCTCCGCGATACCCGCAAAATTATGCAAGAATCCCCTTGCGCCGGTCGCGGCTTTTTCATAGTTACACGCTCACGCCAAGGCATGGCCCGTTCGTCTATCGGTTAGGACGCCAGGTTTTCAACCTGGAAAGAGGGGTTCGATTCCCCTACGGGCTGCCACTTCTCCCTTGCATGCCAGCTCCCTGCGCAACTGCGCCTTCATTCCGCTTGGGGTCGAGGATTCACGGTCGCCCCCAAGGTGCAGACCTCGAATTTGCACGTCAAAGCACCCGCAGCACGGCCAAGAGCGGTCACAAGATTGCGATGCAGTGGCCGCAAGCCGCTGTGCCGCGCCAGGTAGCAAGCGGACCGCGCCGGCATTCCTTGGTTTGTATCTCGGCGCAGGACGGTTCAGAGTTGCGGCGGGGTCTGCTCCCCCGGCACAAGGATCATAGTGGAGACGCACCAGATGCCAGGACCGCTGCACGGGTATCGTATAATTGACCTGACGACGATGATCTCTGGCCCGCTGGCCACGATGACGCTTGCCGATCAGGGCGCCGAGGTGATCAAGATCGAACACCCGGAAGGCGGCGATCACAGCCGTCAGGTGACCGGACGGCGCGGCGGCTTCTCGGCCTCGTTCCTCAACAACAATCGCGGCAAGAAATCCGTCACACTGAACCTCAAGGATCCGCGCGGCGTTGCGGCCGCGCTGCGCCTCTGCCAGTCGGCGGACGTCTTCGTGCAGAACTTCCGCCCCGGCGTGGCCGAGCGGATCGGGCTGGGCGAGGCGGCGGTGCGCGCGGTACGACCCGACATCATCTACACCTCCATCGCCGGTTTCGGGTTTCAGGGCGACTGGGCCGGCAAGCCCGTCTACGACCCGCTTATTCAGGCACTGTCCGGGCTGGCCAGCGTGCAGGGCGGCGCGGATGCCGCGCGTCCCCGGTTGGTGCGCACCATCCTGCCCGACAAGCTGACCGCGATCCAGACCGCTCAAAGCATCACTGCCGCCTTGCTGGCCCGCGGACGCACCGGTGAAGGCAGCCACGTGCGGATATCCATGCTGGACACGGTGCTGGCCTTTCTCTGGAGCTCGGACATGGCCGGCTACACCTTCATCGGTGACGAGGTCGAACCGGAGAAAAGCGCCGATGCGCAGACCTTCGTGGAACTCATTTACCAGACCAGGGATGGCTGGATGGCAGTCTCGGCCCACACCGACAACACCTGGGCCGGGCTCGCCGCCGCGGTGAACCGGCCCGACTGGCTGAACGACCCGCGTTTTGCCACGGTCGCGGCGCGCGAAGAGAACAAGCCCGCGCGGCTGGAACTGACGCAGGAGGCGCTGCTGCAGGACACGACCGCCAACTGGATGGACCGCCTTGGCGCCCATGACGTGCCCTGCGCCCCGGTCCTGACCCGGGCCGAGGTTTACGCCCACCCGCAGGTCGCCGCCAATCGGATCATCCTCGAACAGGATCACCCCCAGGCCGGCCCGCTGCGCCAGACGCATACGCCGGCCCGGTTTTCCGCCACGCCGCCAGACGTCCCCCGCCCTGCCCGACGGCTTGGCGAAGACACCCGCACCGTGTTGGCAGAGACGGGCTACGCCGCGGCCGAAATCGACGCGATGATAGCGGACGGCATCGCCACCGACACGCAGGACAGCACCGAATGATCGACTTCTACTATGCCCCCACGCCCAACGGCTGGAAGGCCGCCATAATGCTCGAGGAGACGGGGTTGGACTATCGCCCGATCCTTATGCGCCTCAGCGAGGGGGACCAGTTTGCCCCCGGCTTTCTTCAGATCAGCCCCAATGCAAAGATGCCAGCCATCGTCGATCACGCGCCCGATGCGACGTGGGGCGACACCCCCGTGCCGGTGTTCGAGTCCGGTGCGATCCTGCTTTACCTTGCTTACAAGGTCGGCCAGTTCGCCCCGCCCGAAAGCGACCCGCGCGCCCGGAAGGAGCTGATGGAGTGGCTGTTCTGGCAGGTCGGGAACCAGGGGCCGATGGGCGGACAGCTCAGCCATTTCCGCAATTACGCCCCGGAGGACGAGCGCGACTACGGCTTCAAACGGTACCTGGGCGAATACGACCGCAACCTCGGCGTCCTTGAGGCACGCCTGGAGGCGCGCGACTATATCCTGGGCGACTACTCCATCGCGGACATGCTGGCCTTTCCGTGGGCCTTCATCGCAAAGCCGCTCGGCGCCTCGCTGGATGACTTTCCCCGCGTGGCCGACTGGCGGGCCAGGATCAAGGCACGCCCGGCTGTGCAACGCGCGATCGACTTGCACAAATCCGAACAGAATGGCGGACGCCACCGGGTGGACAACAACAGCATTCTGTTCAACCAATCCGCCGCCTCGTTCAAGTCCAAGCCCGACGACGGCACGGCGTAGTCACGACCATCCACCCTACCGCTCGAACGTGGCAGCCTTTCTCTTGATGTCCGATCCACCGATATCACGCGGCACGATTCGGCGACTTCAATCAGGAAGAAAGCGCGACATAAGCCAGTCTGCGACCGTCAGAACCCCTCGGTCGTTTCCCATCGCTCCCACAACCTGAACGCCCATGGGCAGGCCCGCGTCCGTCTGCAACAGAGGAACCGAGCAACACGGAAGGCCCAGCAGGCTCCAGATCCGGTTGAAACTGGGCGACCCAGTCCCGCTTTCAAAGAGCGGTGCGGGCCCCGTGGACGATGGCGTCAACCAGACTGCATCGCGCGGCACAAGCCCGTTGACCAGATGGCGCAAGCTGCGCATGGCCTGCCTGTCCGCAATCTTTTGATCGCCTGCAAAGGCGCTGCCTTTATCCAGCTCGGCTCTCAGCGCGTCCGACAGCAGGTCCGGCCATTCGGCATGTTCATGGGCCAGCGCCTCCGCCGCTTCCATCGCCATGATTCGCGCATGCAGCCCCGGCGCATCCTCGAACGCGGCCTCGATCTCGGGCGCGAACTCACAGTCCGAGAACTTGTCACCCAGCCCCGTCTCAAACGCCGCCCATGCCTGCACCAGCTCCGGCTCGGCCTCGTTCCACACGGGCGAGCGGTAGACTGGCAGTTTCGGCGGCGCGGCACTTGCATCCGGTTGCAGGTCCTGCCCTGTCAGCGCCTCGACGAAAAGCGCCGCATCCGGCACGGACCGCGCGAACACCCCAACTGTATCCAGGCTGCGCGAAAGCGGTGCGACACCGCCGGTTTCGACCAGATCGAAGGACGGTTTGAACCCCACCACACCGCAGAACGACGCCGGGCGAATGATCGAACCGGAGGTCTGCGTCCCGAAGGCAAGCGGCACCATGCCACACGCGACCGCGGCGGCCGAACCCGAGGACGATCCTCCGGGCGTGCGGCTCGGATCATGCGGGTTGCGCGTGCGTGTCGGCTGATAAAACGCGAACTCGGTCGTTTCCGTCTTTCCAAGCGCGATACCACCCGCGCCGCGCGCCAGCGCGACCGCCCCCGCATCGAACCCTGCAACCCGATCCTTCCAGATCGCGGAACCGCAACGCCACGGCATGTCTCTGACCGCAAAGATATCTTTCACCGCGATGGGGACACCGCGAAGTTTGCCGGAAACAGGCGCAGCATCGATCCTCTCTGCTGCGTCCAGTGCTCCGCTTTCATCCACGTAAACCCACGCCTTCAGCTCCGGCTCCAGTTGCTCGATGATCTCCAGTCGCTGCCGCACCGCCTGCGTGGCGGTCATCTCACCCGACTCGATCATGCGTGCGGTCTCGATCGCGCCCGGTGCGTTCTTCGTCAATGCCGACAATATTCTTGCTCCCTGATCCAATACCAGTTCGTCCGCAGATCGAACCCGCGCATTACCCAACGTCACCTTACGAGAATCCCGCGAGCCTGCGCGCGGCAAACTAGCTCTCGTTCGCAATCTTGCGAGCGGATGGACGGCATGTTCTGCCGCACCGATCGACTTGCAATCAGCTCCGCCCCTCAATCGCTACAATATTAATCACTTGAGCGGAGTCGTGCCGCAATTTCGTGCATAAAACAATGATTGTCACGAAATGCATAACAGCTATGTTTCCTGCAATGGGTTGGGCACCATTTGCATCGCTCAGCGAGCGCATTGGGGGTTGCTGCTTATGGTTTGAAAATGGACGCGACTGACGTACTCAGTCTCACAGCTAGGTGCTCGCACGAAAACACCCCGAACAAAAATACCATCAACAGGAGGAATGAAGAATGGAGAGACGTAAGTTTCTGAAATACGCCACGACCGGCGCAGCCGCTTCGGCACTGGCCGCACCCGCGGTCGCACAAGACCGGATCGAAATGACGATCGTATCGACCTGGGGCCGTGACTTCCCGGGTCTCGGCACCAGTGCCCAACGCCTGGCAGCGCGAATCGAGGAAGTGACCGAAGGACGGATCGCCGTGCAATACTTCGCTGCCGGCGAACGCGTGGGCGCGTTCGACAGCTTTGACGAGGTCGCCTCTGGCAACGCAAGTGCCTATATCGGCACCGATTACTATTGGAAGGGCAAGCACCCCGGCTGGGCGCCATTCACGGCCGTCCCCTTCGGCCTGACCTACTCCGAGATCGACGCCTGGATGAAGTTCGGCGGCGGTCAGGATCTGCTGGACAAGATCGGCGCCGAGTTCGGCATCAAGGGCATTCCGTGTGGCAACACCGGACTGCAGATGGGCGGCTGGTTCAACAAGGAAATCAACTCGCCCGAAGATCTCAAGGGCCTCAAGATGCGTATCCCCGGCCTCGGCGGCGACGTCATGGCCAAGGTCGGCGCCTCGCCGGTTTCGCTTCCGGGTGGTCAGATCTACGAAAACCTCGTTTCGGGCGCCATCGACGCGACCGAATGGGTGGGTCCGTGGAACGACTTCTTCCTCAAGCTCTACGAGGCGGCGCAATACTATTACTGGCCGGGTATGCACGAGCCGGCCTCGCAGGTCAGCCTGGGCATGAACAAGGACTGGTGGGACGCCCTGAGCGAAAGCGACAAGCGCATCATCACCGTCTGCTGTGCCGAAGAGAACGCCCGCCAGCCCGCCGAGACCAACTACCAAAACGGTATCTACCTGAACCGTCTGGTCAACGAGTACGGCGTGGAGCTGCGCGAGTTCAATGACGACGTCTACGAAGCATTCGGCGAGGCCGCGACCGAGGTGATCGAGGAAACCCGTGATCACAGCGCCCTGGCTGCCGAGATCATCGACAGCTTCCTCGAGGCCCGCAACAACGTCGGTGTCTGGAGCAACTACTCCGATGCGCCCTACGTGGCGAAGCGCAACCGCTTCCTGCGTATCTGACGGCCTCTTGGTCATTCACGCTGGCACAAACAACGGCCAGCCCTGTCGAGGCGGAAGACATTCCGCCTCGGCCAACGTATAACGGGACGCTGAATTTTCTGGGAGGGGCCTGCGATGGTCAGTGCTGATATGGGGGCGCCAGCAGTCGTGCATCGCGCGTTCGGTTGGCTTGTTCTAAGTGCCACCGCCGCATTTCTGATCAACGCCATCCTCAGGTTCTGGTTCGACCTGCCCGGTGCAGGCGCAGTCCTGTCAGGCGGCGGCGCGCTGGCCGCATTGCAGCTTGGCATCTACGCGCTTTTCGCCGTGGTCGCACTTTATGGCGTTCTGCGATCCCGCGACATCTCCCTTCGCACCGATGCGGCACGGGTCGCGGCGCTCAACACCTTCCTCGTCCGCGCGGCGTTCTGGGTCGTCCTTCTGGTCGGCGTAGGTGACGCGGTTGTCTCGTTCCTGCGCGTGAACGGCCAACTCGAGGCCGTCGTCGGCTCCGACCTGGCCGGCAGCCTGGGCCGGGCCGAGTATCGTGGACTCTACTTTCACACCCCGCTGGTGATCCTCGGCATACTGATCGCCGCCGTGACCCGGTCACTTGGCTTTATATGGCTGGCCCTGCTGGTCGTGGTGGCGGAGCTCCTGATCGTCTTCAGCCGCTTCGTATTCTCTTACGAACAGGCTTTCATGGCCGATCTCGTCCGGTTCTGGTACGGCGCTCTGTTCCTGTTCGCCTCGGCCTACACCCTGTACGAGGACGGCCACGTACGCGTGGACCTCTTCTATGCAAGCATGCGTCGCGAAGCCAAGGGCAAGGTCAACGCCTGGGGCGCCGTCCTTTTGGGCCTGTCGCTGTGCTGGACGATCCTGATCGTGGGCTTCGGTTCTTCGTCCAGTATCATCGTCGGCCCGATCCTCGTGTTCGAAGTCACACAGTCGGGCTTCGGCATGTATGTGAAATACTTCATGGCCGGATTCCTCGGGGTGTTCGCCGTGACGATGATGCTGCAATTCGTGGCGCAGTTCTTCGAAGCAATCGCCGACAAACGTGGCGAACCGGGTGCGCGGCAGACGCACACGGACATGATGTAACCGAACTCGACGGGAACCGCGCGTATGGAAATCGTCTTTCTCCTCTTGCTTGTCTTCATCATGGCCGCGGCCCTGGGGTCCGGCTATCCGGTCGCCTTTTCGCTGCCCGGTGCCGCGATCATCACGGTCCTTCTGGCCGCCGGCGCGGGTTATCTCTTCGGGGGCGGAACGGACGCCTTTTTCGTGTCCGGCGGTCCCTCGCAATGGCTCAGCGCCGGGGTGACCAATCTCCGAGGGGTCTATTGGGAACCCGAACGCGACACGCTGATCGCAATTCCTCTCTTCATCTTCATGGGCATCATGCTGCAACGCTCAAAGATCGCAGAGGATCTTCTCGTGACCATGGCCCAGCTCTTCGGCCCTGTCCCCGGGGGCCTGGGCATTTCGGTCGTGGTCGTGGGCGCCTTGCTGGCGGCAACCACCGGTATCGTCGGTGCAACCGTGGTCGCCATGGGCCTGATCTCGCTGCCCGCGATGATGCGCAACGGCTACGCCAACCCGCTGTCCACGGGCATCATCTCGGCCTCCGGCACACTGGGCCAGATCATCCCGCCTTCCATCGTGCTGATCATCCTCGCCGACCAGCTGGCCTCCGCAGTGGATCAGGCCGGACAGGCGCGCCAGGACCTCTACAAGGAAGTCACCGGCGAACTGACCATGCCGTCCGAATTCGCCGTAGGATCGACCAGTGCGGGCGACATGTTCCTCGGCGCGCTGGTGCCGGGCCTGGTGCTTGTCGGGCTCTACATCCTCTTTATCCTCGCCGTTGCCCTGATCCGCCCACGCTATGCGCCCGCCGTGCCATACGAAGGCCGCTACGACCTGAAATTCGCAGGCAGGGTGTTGCTCGCGATGGTGCCGCCGCTGGCCCTGATCGTCATGGTCCTGGGCTCGATCATCGGCGGCATCGCCACCGTGAACCAGGCCGGCGCAATCGGTGCCATCGGCGCCATGATCATGGCCGGCTACCGCCTTTACGAAGGCGGCGGACGCCTGCGCTACGTGCCCGCGATCATCTCCCTCATCGGGCTTGGCGTCATCGGATACGTGCTGTCGAACTATGACACCAACATCCAGAACATCACCAATGCCGACGACCAGTTCGGCGTCAATCTGGCGGTGTTCGGCGTCATCCTGACCGTGATCGGCATCGCCTGGAGCGGCTATCGCGCCTATGTCACCGAAAACGCCCTGACCGGCGTGATGCTCGAAACGGCCAAGACCACGTCACTGGTCTTCATCATCCTGCTCGGCGCCGCGATGCTGACCGCCGCCTTCCGTGCCTTTGGCGGCGAGGAACTGGTCAAGCACTTCCTCGAAGGTCTCCCGGGCGGCTTCTGGACCAAGTTCGCCATCGTGATGCTGGTGATCTTCGTCCTTGGCTTCTTCCTCGATTTCATCGAGATCGCCGTCGTGGTGGTGCCGATCGTCGCACCGATCCTTCTGGCGGACCCCGAGGCGAACGTGACCGCCGTCTGGCTCGGCGTCATGATCGGGTTGAACATCCAGACGTCCTTCCTCACGCCTCCCTTCGGATTTGCGCTCTTCTACCTGCGGGGTGTGGCGTCCAAGGCCGTAAAAACCATCCAGATCTATATCGGCGTGCTGCCGTTCATCGGGCTGCAGCTGCTCTCGCTCGTCATCGTCGCCTACTATCCACCGTTGGTAAACTACCTGCCGATGCGCAGCTCGCTGACGGCAGAAACCGCGCCGCCGCCGATCAATCCCGCGCTGCAATACTGTGTCGAGGAATACGTGGCCCAGGAATTCGCCCAGAACGGGGACGAGATCGAAGCCGCCATCGACCGCGCGGCGGGGCTTGACCTGTCCTATCTGCCCGACGACGTGCGTGAAGATTTCGAGCGCGGCGTCTCCAAGGCGCGCGAGGCCCTGCCGATGATGCAGGAGATCGAGGATATCAAGGCAGAGCTCGCCGCACAGGCCGTCGACTATCGCCCGCAACACAGCTTCGTGCGCGGCCTGCAAAGCGAAGCGCGGATCATCAATGCCGAACTTGAAGACCTGCGCGTGCAGGTCAGTCGCGGCTTTGGCGATACCGAGGCCTTGCAGGCGCGGGCCGAGGAAATGGAAGCCGAGCGCGAAGCGATCCTCGCCCAGATTCCTGAAAGCTGGGACGAAGCGGAACAGGCCTATAGCCAGATCACCGCAAATGATCGTCGCGCGCGCAACCTCTACCGTCGGACGGTCGACCAGGCCTACGAGCCAGTCCAGGAGCTGAGGCAGATCATCATGTCAGCCGACGCGCTGGCCGAGATCGAGGGCGAACTGCAGCCCCTTGCCCGTGACGCGGCCGACATGGACCGCGAGACCGCGGACGCGCGCTTCAAGGAGGTCGAACGCATGTTCGGCGACGTGGCAGGCGGCAACGAGATCCGCGGCCTGCTCTCCGACGCCCGCCGCGAGATCGACGCCCGCACGCCCAATCCCGAACGCGCGCTGGAGTTCATCGAAGAGGCACAGGCCCTTTACGAGCAAGAGCTGGCATGGCGCTCCCGCGCGGCCGAAGAGTTGCTGCCCGAGCTTGACCGCTACGACATGGCCATTCGCGATACGATCGGCTTGCGCAAGCAACCGAAACTGCCAAGGGAACAGGCGCTCTTCATCGCATCGTGCAACGCCGAGCATCGTGACATCTCGCTGAACTTTTGATGGCATAAGCTCTCGCGCGAACCTGAATGCCGATGCTCTGAAGTGCCGATGGCGCTCCGGTCAGCGACCGGTCCGGGCGTCGCGCGTCGGGCCGCTCAGCTTGCGCTAGGCATTCGCGACGGCGGGGGCAATCGGCGGCGTGGCGGGGTGTCGCTTCCGATCGGTTCGCAGATACGTAATACCCCGGATGGCCAGCCTGGCCAAATGTCGCGCAACGCCCGCCCGATCCGTCGTCCATTCCGAAATTGCCGGACCCCAGTCCGGCCCTATCGGAGGCAGGTCTTCACCGTGTTTGGGTCAAACCACGGGTCGGCCCGCCGCCTTCAATTGTGCGGCGATCGCTTCGATCTGCGCCTGCACCAACGGCTTGTTGGCAAACTCGTCGATGGCACAAAACGCCTTCGCCCGCTCGATATCCTGCGGATTGACCGAAGAGGTCAGCATCACGATGATCATCCGGCAGAAATCTTTTCCGAACCGCGCCAATGCTTCCTCCAGAAATTCGAACCCGTTCATCCTAGGCATGTTTATGTCCAGAAACAGCACGTCGATCACCGGCCTGTCGGGCCGTTCGAGGAACGCCAGCGCCTCTTCGGCCATGGCAAACTTGATCAGGTTGTTCACCAGCCCCGTGCGTCGCATCAGCCGCTCGCAGGCCGCGTGAAAAAACGTGTCGTCATCGATCAACATCACGGTCTCGATGGCCGCGCTTGCGCCGTCCGTCAGGTCAGTCATCGCGTGCAACGTTCAGCTTGAGGATAAAGATCGACCCGCCGTCCGGGTTCTCGTCGACATCGAGCGTCCCGTTCAGATTCTGAACAATCCGGCGGCACATCGTCAGGCCCAGGCCGCTGCCGGGTATCTCGTCATGCCGATGCAGCCGGCTGAACAGGTCGAAGATCCTGGCGCGGTACTCCGGCGCGATGCCGACGCCGTTATCCGCGACCCTGATCGTCACCATTTCGTCCGAGTCGGCCTCTTCCGCACCGATATCGATCTTGGCAGGCCGGTCGGGGTGGCGGAACTTGATCGCGTTCGACAGCAGGTTCTGGAACAACACGCGCAGCATCACTGGCTCGCCCGAAACAACCGGTAGCGGGCCGGTGCGCACCGTGGCCGACGCGCCCGTGATCTCGGCCCTGAGGTCGGCGATCACATCCGCGAGAACCTCCTCCAGCGGGCAAGGCTCGCAGGGCATGACCGACCCGATAAGCTCCGTGTAGTGCAAAAGGTCCTCTATCAGAACCGACATGCGCGACAGCGTCTCTCGGCTCATCCCGACCAGTTCCGCCTTCTCTCGGTCCAGCGCGCGACTGCCGCACGCGTCCAGTTCAGACAACAGCATCGAAACCGTCTGAAGCGGCGATTTCAGGTCGTGCGATACCGCATAGGCAAAGGACTTCAATTCCGCATTGGCGGCGTTCAGGTCATTGTTCGCCTTCTCAAGACACAGACGGTGCTGGCGTTCCCGGCGCGCCCTCTCATTGGCGCCCTCCAGTTCGGCATTCAACTCCCGAAAAGGTTTGCCCAACGCGTCGCCGCTTTCCGACACCAGCACGAAACGGTTCGGCGCGCGTGTCCCGTTACGGATCGCGCCAACCCGGAACCGGATGCGGCGTGGCAGCCCGGGCCTCTTTGCGCGCAGTGGCAGCAGCATCGCATCGCCGGAGGCTGCGATTAACATTTCCCGCACCGCGTCTTCCAGCGATATCTCGAACACGTCCGGCAAGGCCCAGCGCTCTGGTACGGCTTCGTCTTGGAACAGGTGACGCACCAGCTTTTCAGCTCCTGCATTCGCCACATGCACGCGCGCCGCGCGGTCGACAAGCATCGCGTGTTTCGGCAATGCTTGAAAGGCACTTACCTCGTTGTCGCGGTGCCGCGCCGCGTCAGCCAAAGAACTCACGGCCCGCCTCGCCTTCGGTAAGGTGCACGATCACCCGGCAACCCAGGTCGCCGCGTGCGATGGTCTGAGGCTTTTCCACCCGCGCATAGCCCAAGTTGCTGGCTGCAATCCGGCCAAACACGCTCGTTGTCATCATGCACAGCGATTCCCGGCCCTCGACCTGATCCGCGAACGGACAGCTGCTGTTGACCAGAACAATCTTCTCGGGCGAGATCGACTCAACCTTGAACGCGCCCTCGATCCGCTCTTTCAGGTCCACCAGCGCCTGCGCCACCTGCGTCACATCAAGCGCATCAGTCTCAAAGATCGCCCGGTATTCCTCATTCATCGTTTCGCCGATCCGCGATCCGACCCGCCCAATGAACCCTTCCGCCGCTTCCAGGCCAACACGGGATTCCAGCACGTTCGCAAGTTCGCTCAGTAGCTCTCAGGAATTCGTCGCGATTGCGGCTGATCACCTTGTCAGCACCCGCGATTGGCGCCATTTCCATCCAATCTTCTCCGGCTGTTGGTTTCGTATACCGATGCTAGGGCAAAGAGATTAACGAAACACCAAGAGCGCGCGGCTCCCCAAGGTCCACCTTGCTCGAAATTTCACCACGCAAAAACAACACCTTGTCTTAAATTTCACCTGCTGGACCTGGAAACATCGGCCAATCGCGCGTTCCAATCTGGACTTCGCCTCGCCCCTCGCGGAAGTTGCCCCTGCAGGATACACAGCCATGACCCACACCGCACCAGACGCCCCCGGACACGCACCTATGCTCGTGCGGGAACAACGCACCGCCCCGGCGGTTTCCTTCTCAGCACGGCCGACACAGCCCGACTCATTCAAGAAAGTCGCCATGAGTGATCTCTCCAGACCCGCCCGGGATGCGCATCACGGTCCACCCGGCAAATCCGGCGCGGCCCTGCACACTGCCTTCGGTACGCGCGTTCATGGCTGACTTTCTTGTGACATCAAGGCGCTGGCGTGACATTCTCAATTCGCTGCTGGCGCTCTACCTTCTGGGCACCGGGGTCGCGGCCATCGTGCTGCCGGTGCCGGAACTCCCGGCGGTCTTTGCCCTCTTGGCGTTGGCGCTGCTCAACCGTCACGGCCTTAATCGCCCGGCCTGGATCATCGGAAGCATCGTTCTGATGCTCTTGCTGTGGGGCAGCATCGGCGGCTGGCTAACGGCGACGGGCGGCCTTGGCAGGTTCACTTTCCTGTCGGCCTTCCTCATCGCGCTCGGGCTGCTCAGTCGCGCGGCCTCTCGCGCGCCCGACATCCGCCGGGCCGCCGCCGTGATGGCAAGCCGCCCGCGCGGGGCGCGCTACCTTTTCGTGTCTCTCGGCACCCACATCTTCGGGATCTTCCTCAATTTCGGCGCCGCCAGCCTGATGGCCACCCTGCTAGCCCAGATTCGCGACAAGCTGGAGCAACAGAACGCGGTCGGGAACCTGACCCTCGCGATGCTGCGCGGCTTCGGCGCCATGCCGATGTGGTCGCCCCTGGCGTTGTCGACCATCGTCACCCTCTCGATCCTGCCCGAGGTCGATTATTTTCAGATCCTGCCTTATGGTCTGGTCGCCGCCGGCCTGTATCTCTTCGCGGGCTATATCGCGTCGCGAAGCACCCTCGCCGACCCTGACCAGAAGACCCTGACACGCGCCATGCCAACCCTTCCCGAACAGCTCATCCTCCTGCGCGTCGTCGCCCGTGTTGCGGCGCTGGTTGCGGTCGCCTTCACGCTCCACCGTTTTGCAGGCCTCTCCATGCCCGCCGCTGTGCTGGTGGCGGTGGTGGTCTTTTCGCTGGCCTGGTGGGCGATCCAGATCGTCTCCGGCAATGCCCCCGGACTGCAGCGCGAACTGGCCGTCACCGCGCAATCAGGCGTCAACGAGCTTGTCGTCGTTTCCTGCGCGGGCTTTCTTGGCGCCGTCATCGCCTGGTTCGTGAGCAACGTCGACGGCGCCCTGCCAACGCCGCCCACCGCGCTACTGCCCCTGCTTGTCGCTTTGGTGCCGTTGGCGATGGTGACGGGCGGCCTCCTGGCGCTCAATCCAATCGTTTCGGCCAGCATATTGCTGGGCGTACTGCACCCGCTGGTGCCGACCCCGGCCCTCCTTTGGCTGGCGCTGGCCGCGATCCTCGGCTGGGGTGTCACCGCCAGCTCGACCCCCTTCACCGCCAACGTGCTGATAACGACCCGGATCATGCAGGTCGAACCGACCCCGCTCCTGCGCCGCGGCAACCTGAAGCTGACCGTTTTGTCGCTCGCCGCGCTGGGTCTTTTCCTGGCCACCGGCACGTTTCTCGCACTCCAAGCCTAGGAGCCCTCGATGACCTCGACCATGCAAGCCATCTTCGCCAGTAAGCCCGGCGGCCCCGACGTTCTGCACCCCCGTGAGGTCCCGGTTCCGCAGCCCGGCCCGGACGAGGTGCTGATCCGCGTCGCCGCCGCCGGTGTGAACCGCCCCGACCTGCTTCAGCGCGAGGGCGCCTATCCCCCGCCACCCGGCGTGACCGAAGTGCTCGGCCTCGAAGTCGCCGGCGAAATCGTGGCCTGCGGCGACGAGGTGCTGTCGTTCTCGCCGGGCGACAAGGTCTGTGCGCTGGTGGCGGGCGGCGGCTACGCCGAATACTGCGTCGCCCCGGCGCCACAGGTGCTACCCTGGCCCACCGGCCTGTCGGCAGTCGAGGCCGCAGCCCTGCCCGAAACCTACTTCACCGTCTGGACCAACCTCTTTCGCATCGCGCGCCTTGCCCAGGGCGAAAGCGTTCTGATCCACGGCGGCGCAAGCGGCATCGGCACCACCGCGATCCAGCTCGCGCGCGCCATGGGCGCCACCGTCTACGCCACCGCCGGCACCGACGACAAATGCCAGGCCTGCCGAGATCTCGGCGCCACGGAGGCGATCAATTACAAGACCGCACGCTTCGAGGACGAAATCACCCGCCTCACGGACGGCCGGGGCGTCGATGTCATCCTCGACATGATCTGCGCCGAGTATCTCGACCGCAACCTCGCCTCGCTCGCGCTCTCGGGGCGGCTGGTCGTCATCGCCTTTCTCGGAGGCGGCGAGGCACAGGTCGATATCAAGGCGTTGGTCAGCAAGCGCCAGACCCTGTGCGGCAGCACCTTGCGCCCGCAATCGCCTCAGGAAAAAGGCCTTATCGCGGCCGACCTGTCGGCACAGGTCTGGCCGCTGCTGGAACAGGGCACGGTCCGCCCTCTGATCAACTCCGTCCACCCGCTCGCCCGCGCCTGCGATGCCCATGCCGAGCTTGAGGCAGGCAATCACGTGGGCAAGATCGTCCTGACGGTCGACTGACCACGCGCAGGCGCGCCGAACGCGTCAACGCATCACGAAGGGATTTGCCATCGGGGAGCGGGACGTGTTGATCCACGTCGTCTTGGTGCGCGTGTAGTCATGGATGGCGTCCAGACCCGCCTCGCGCCCATACCCCGAGCGGTCGACCCCTCCGAAGGGCGCGATCGGAGATACGGCGCGATAGGTATTCACCCAACAAATCCCCGCCTTGAGCCGCGATGACACCCGGTGCGCACGCGCCAGGTTCTCGGTGAAAACCCCGGACCCAAGGCCGAAGGGCGTGCCGTTGGCAAGCGCGATGGCGTCTTCCTCGGTGTCGAAGGGCAAGAGCGACATCACAGGGCCGAACATTTCGACCTTCAGCGTCTCCGTCTCCGCATCGGCGCATTCCACAAGCGTCGGCGCCATGTAATTTCCGGGCCGGTCCAACGGCGCACCCCCAAAGCGAATAGTCGCGCCCCCGGCCACAGCCGCAGCAAGGGTCTTTTCGATCTTGTGAACCTGCTCCGTCGTGCAGAGCGGTCCAATCTGTGTTCCGGCGTCAAGCGGGTCGCCGATGACCACCCCCTTCATCTTTTCTTCGATCTTTCCCGCCACCGCATCCAGAACCGAGCGGTGCACCAACCCGCGCGATCCGGCCACGCAGCTTTGGCCGGACGCGCCGAAATTGCCCGCGATCAGTCCGTTCGCGGCACCGTCCAGATCCGCATCCTCGAAAACCAGGATGGGAGATTTGCCGCCAAGTTCCAGCGTCGTGACCGCGAAGTTCTCAGCCGAATTGCGCACCACGTGGCGTGCCGTGTCGGGTCCGCCGGTAAAGGCGATGCGGTCGACATCCGGATGGCGGGTCAGCGGGATGGCACAGTTCTCCGCGTCGCCCGTGATGACCGAGACGACACCCGCAGGAAAGCCGGCGCGCTCAATCAGACGTGCGAATTCGAGCATGGGCGCAGGCGCGGTTTCGGCCGCCTTCAAGACCACGGCACAGCCCGCCGCAAGCGCAGGTCCAAGCTTTGTCGCGGTCAGGAACATCTGCGCGTTCCACGGCACGATGGCGGCCACGACACCAATCGGCTCGCGCCGCGTAAACACATGCATGTCGGGTTTGTCGATCGGCAGGACGGCACCTTCGATCTTGTCGGCCAGCCCCGCGTAATAGCGATAGTAATCGCCCACATAGGCAGTCTGGCTCGACGTCTCGGCCAGCAGCTTGCCACTATCGGTGGTCTCGATCCGTCCGATCTCGGCGGCATTTTCCTCGATCAGGTCGGCCAGCCGGTACAGCAGCTTGCCACGCTGCGTCTGGGTCATGTCGCGCCACACGGGATCGTTCAGCGCGCGGCGGGCCGCAAGGATCGCGCGGTCGACGTCCGATTTCGAGGCGCAGGCGAACGTCGCCCAGTCCTCGCCGGTTGCCGGGTTCTGCGAGGTCATGATCTGGCCGTCGGACCCTTCGGTCCAGGACCCGTCGATGAAAAGCTGGTAGTGCGATCGGGCGTTCATATCGGTCCTCACGTAAAGGCGGGCATGACATCGTCGATGAAGCGGGTGAGCGACGCGCGTTTACGCTCGAAGCTCATGCCGCTGTCGATCCAGAAGGAATACTCGTCATAGCCAAGGTCTTCGTATTTCCTGATCTTGGCAATGACATCTTCGGCGGTACCGATGGTCAGGTCCCGGGCCATGTTCTCCGGCGCCATCATGGCGTTGCCCGCGATCTCCTCGTCCGAAAGCGGCGCAAGCAGGCCCTGTTCGACGGGGCGCTTGTTCTGGAACCATGCCCCGAAATAGCAATAGAACCGCGAGAACTCCCGCGCCGCCCGGTCAACGTCATCGGCATCCGCGCCGACATAGGTATGATGCAAGAGCATGATCTTGGGGCGCGGGCCATCGTGGCTCTCGCAGGCCGCGTTGAAGCGGGCCATCAGTGTTTCGATCTCGTCCATCCCCTGCCAGAGCGGCGTCACCTGTATGTTGAACCCGTTGTGCACGCCGAATTCGTGGCTGTTGGGGTCGCGTGCGGCGATCCAGATCGGCGGGCCGCCATCCTGCACCGGCTTGGGCGCGGCGGTTGTGGCGGGGAAGCTGTAGAATGCGCCTTCGTGGGCGCAGTCGCCAGCCCAGAGCTTGGGCAGCAGCGGCGTGCTCTCGCGCATTCTCTGCCCCGCTTCCCAGGCATTCATGCCCGGCATCAGCCGCTCATATTCGTAGGAATAGGCACCGCGGGCAATGCCAAGCTCGATGCGTCCGTCTGTCATCAGGTCCGCCGCCGCGGCCTCGCCGGCCAGCTTGATCGGGTGCCAGAACGGCGCGATGATCGTCCCCGTCCCCAGCTTCACGTTTCGGGTGTGGTGGGACAGGTTGACCAGTGTCGTCAGCGGGTTCGGCGCGATGGTGAATTCCATCCCGTGATGCTCGCCGGTCCATATGGCGCGCATACCGGCCTCGTCCGCCATCTTGCAAAGCGCGATCAACTCTTCGTTCAGCTGACGGTGTGATTGTTCGGGCGTAAGGCGCTCCATGTGCACGAAAAGAGAGAAATCCATGCGTCAGGTCCTTTCAGGCAAATGGTGAACATCTCCGCGCCGGGCATCGCCAACATAGAGGCCGAAGCTGCGGGTCTCGGCCTCCTCTGCGAAGCGGTGCATCATCTGCGTGATCGCCGCCGTTGCGAAGGTCAGCCCGGGAATGTCGCGGATCGGATGACGGGTGAATGCCGAACCTGCGGCCGAGGCATTCGCCAGGAAATAGGAGCATTGGACATTGCCGTCGTCGAACACCGCGTAGGCAGGCCCCAGGCGGACGGGCTGGCCGCGCGAACCGAGGTTTCCCGCAAGTGTTCGGCGGACATGTTGCCGCTCGGTCGAGATCACCTGTGGCGGGCGATAGCCGGCATCGGTCTTTTCAAGAAGGACCTCATCGCCTTCAGTGATGATCGCCCCCAGCAGGGCCGTGTTGCCCGCAGGGTCGAGCGCGGCGCGCTCAAGGCCGAGGCTGAAGAACTGCCCGCCTGCATAGCCAAGGCCGCGTCCGGCGTCGTGATGAAAGGCACGCACCTCGCCGAGCAGGATGGCGTGATCGCCCGCGTCGACCACTTGGTGCGTCGTGCAGGAGAATTGCGCGAGCGCCCCGTCAATTAGGACGTTGCCATGCGGGTCCGCCCGGTGCGGGGTGCGGGCAAAGCGGTCTCCCTTGAAGGTCGCAAAGGTATTGGCCACGTCTTCCTGCCCTTCGGCAAGGACGTTGACGGCAAAGTGCGAACAGCTTGCGAAACTGTCGTAGGACGACAGGAACCTGCCCGGGCAGACCAGCAGGAGCGGCGGATCAAGCGAAACCGAAGAGAACGAATTGGCCGTGAACCCCAGCGGCGTCCCATCCGCCGCCTTGCAGGTCACGACCGTGACGCCGGTCATGAAGCTGCCGAAAGCCCGGCGCAGCGCGCGCGGATCGAGTGCGCTCATGGCCATACCTCCCGCGCGAGGTCGAGCATCGCGGCGTTCACCTCATCGGCATGGGTCATAGGCATCATGTGCGCCGCGCCCTCGACAATCAGTGCACGGCCGCGCGGCGCCAGCACAGCCATGGCGCGCGACATATCAGGCGTGGAATTCGGCTCCAGCGCCCCGGTTGCAAAGAGCGCGGGACAGGCCAGCGACCGCAGTGCCGTCCGGCTCGGTCCCCGGGACTCCGCAAACGCCGTGTAGGCCAGTTTGTAGCCTCGCGGGTCCACATTGCGCAGCCAGGTCTCGCAGGCGGACCTCTCGGGCGAGGCCGCATCGCCGAACCAGCGGTGCAGCGTCGACGACGGATCTGGCGCGCGCGTTTCGTCAAAACTGGCGGCCCGCGCCCGAACCGCCGCATCGGCCTCCGGCGTGCGCTCGAAGACGGCGTTGAGCGCGGCGACCGCGCAGACATGCGACGGCGCGCGTACGGCCACGTCGAGAGCGATCATCGCCCCCATGGAATGTCCCACCAGCATCGCGGCTTGCGGCAAGGTTTCGACCACCGCCAGGGCGGCCTCCACGTAGGTCTCCAATGTCGGCGTTCCGTCCGGGCACTGGCTGCCGCCATGGCCCGGCATGTCCGGTGCGATGACGCGATAGTCGCCCCCCAGCGTGTCGACCTGCGGCCCCCAGGCATCGGCGTTCAGGCCAACCCCGTGCAGCAACACCACGGGGTGCCCCTCGCCGACGTCGATCGCCGACAGGCCGGCAACCTCAGACCGCGGCAGGATTGTCGACGTCATGGCCCAAATCCTTCAGGTCCTGATAGCGATCCCCGATCCGGTGATGCGGCCGGCCGGACAATGCCGCGCCCAGCACGACGATGACCTCGTCATCGCGCGGCGCATCGGGGATTGAGAACTGTATAGTCAGATAGTGCGACCGCCTCCCGGCATCGTTCTTGTCCATCAACGGCACCATGATAGGCGCGTTGGCGGGGCCGCGGGTGTTGGTGAAAGCGAGATAGGACTTGGCCTCTACCGCCTCTCGGAAATGATTGCCGAAGCGCAGCGTGTGGATCAGGCCCGACGCGTGCTCGATCTCTCCATCCAACCCCACGACGGCGGCCTTGCCATAAGCCTCGATCGCGGCGCCGCTGCCGGCAAGGCCGATCATCCGCTCTGCCAACATCTTGCCCAGGACCGGCCCATAGGCCTGTATCTCGGGCTTAAGATCCGGCACGAAGCGCCCGGCCCACGGGTTTTTCAGGACAGCGGCAACCGCGAACATGCGCCAAGGCGCCTCGGCCGCACGGAACCCCTCGACAAGAACCTCCTCGTCATAGGTCACTATCTTCCTGATCTCGGGCGTCATCTCATCCTCCGTTCGCTTTGAACCAGAGTTAGAAAATGGCGGATTTTTTGACAAATGATCGATTCATGTGCTTAGGTATTAGCCACACTTATATCTCGCTTGATCATGGCAAAATCCCTTCCTCCTCTCGGCTGGCTGCGCTCTTTCGAGGCCGCGGCGCGTCATCTTAGCTTTACGGCCGCGGCCGAGGAACTGGGCCTGACCCAATCCGCCATAAGCCAGCAGGTGAAGTCCCTGGAGACACGGCTGGGTGTCCCACTTTTCACGCGACGCGCGCGCGGACTTGCCCTGACGGATGTCGGCCGGCGTCTGCTGCCCAATGTCGAAGCGCCGCTTCAAGCCTTGGCGACCGCAATGGTTGGTATGGACACGGAACCGCCGGGGGGGATACTTACGATTGCGGCCTCGGTCAGCGTGGCGCAATGGATCATCGCACCGTGGCTGCCGGAGTTTCGTCTCCGCCATCCGACCACCAATATCCGGCTGCTGAGTGCGATCTGGCCGGACGATTATCATTCGTTCCGCGCCGATATCGAGATACGCTTCGGGTCGGCTCGACAAGTCGGGCCCGATGCCGACGCCATTTTGCCGAACCGTCTGATTGCCGTGAAATCCCCGAAACTTGCGGGGGGCTTGCAGGACCTGCCCCTTATCGAAGCGGTCGGCACCTCCAGCGGCTGGCAAAGCTGGTCCAAGGCGATCGGGAAGACGCCGCAGCCGGCCCTGCAAACCGATACCTACGGAATGGCACTGCATCTCGCGTCGCTTGGCAACGGCGTCGCATTGGTCAACGAGTGGCTGGCGGGCCACGCGTTGCAAACCGGACTGGTCGAGCGCGCCCACCCCGCGTCAATCCCGGCTCACGAGGGGTATTACCTGTCGATTGACCAAAGCAAGCCAGCGGCTGCAGAGATGCGCGCATGGCTGATGCAAGGCGATCCCGATCACAGCGCGCGATAGGCTCAGGTTCCATTGATCGACTTGTGACGGCATTGGCGGCCTGAATCATGCTCTCCGGTAATGGGAGGGTGTGATGAGCACTCTTTTCTGCCTGACGGACCAGCAGATGGTACGGCGCGCTCTTCGAAACTCCGGGCACCTTCATGTGCGGCAAGACGTTGTCACATAGGGCCCAGCGAACCGACGACCGCCAGCGCCATGACTTTGACTGTCCCGACCGCCCACAGGCCGACCTGACGCCCCATATTAAAGCCCCGCGCCGTTCAAACGCCCACGAACCGCTCCGTGATATCCGGCGTCAGCGCGTCCATGTTACCCGCCCACACCGTTTTACCCCGCTCCAGCAGCACAGCGCGGTCCGCCACCTGCGCCAGTTCCTTTACCGACTTGTCGATCACCAGCAGCGCCATACCCGACGCGCCGCGCACCTGTCCCAAAGCCGCCCAGATTTCCGCCCGAACGAGCGGTGCAAGCCCCTCGGTGGCCTCGTCGAGGATCATCAGCCTTGGGTTGGTCATCAGCGCCCGGCCAATCGCCAGCATCTGCTGCTCGCCCCCCGACAGTGACGCCGCCACCTGCCCCGCACGCTCTTCCAGCCGCGGAAACAAGTCCGCCACCCGCGCCCGGTCCCATGGGCCGGGCCGGGCCGCTGCCAACAGGTTCTCCGCAACCGTCAGGTCCCGGAAACACCGCCGCCCCTCGGGCACAAGGCCAATCCCCAGCCGCGCGGCCCGGTGGCTCGGCAGATTGTGCAAATCCTGGCCGTCGAAGCGCAATACACCCCGGCTGGGGATCATCCGGCAGATCGCCCGCACCGTGGTGGTCTTGCCCATCCCGTTGCGCCCCATCAGCGCCACGGCCTCGCCCGCGCCCACCTTCAGGTCCACGCCGAACAGCGCCTGGCTAGCGCCATAGCTTGCCTCCAGCCCTTCGACCCGCAACAGGCTCATGCCTCTTCCCCCAGATAGGCGTCGCGCACCGCCCGGTCCGCCCGGATCTCGGCCACTGTCCCCGTCGCGATGATCCGCCCGTAGACCAGCACACTGATCCGGTCCGCCAGGGCAAAGACCGCGTCCATGTCATGCTCCACCAATAGGATCGGCGCCGTGCCGCGCAATTCGCTCAGGAATCCCGTCATCCGTTTCGAGCCTTCCGCGCCCAGCCCCGCCATCGGCTCGTCCATCACGAAGGCGCGCGGGCCAAGGCTCAGCGCCACCGCCACTTCCAACTGCCGCCGCTGCCCGTGCGACAGGTCCGCACACCGCGTCGCCGCCACGTCCTCCAGCCCCACCTGCGCCAGCGCCGCCTCTGCCCTGTCGCGCAAATCGGCCTGGCGCAACGCCGCCCCGAAGAACCGCCAGGGCCGCCCCACGGCCCCCAACGCGCCCAGCACCACGTTCTGCAGCACCGTGTCTTCCATCGCCAATTGCGACACCTGAAACGTGCGGCCCAGCCCGGCCCGCGCCCGCGCCGCAGCCCCCGTTCGGGTCACGTCCGTCCCGCCCAGCCACACCTGTCCGGCATCCGGGCGCAAAAGCCCGCAAACCTGCTGGATCAACGTCGACTTGCCCGCGCCATTGGGCCCGATGATGGCGTGAATCTCTCCCGCCTTCAGGTCGAGCGACACGTCCTCGCTCGCCGTCAAAGCGCCGAACCGCTTCGTGATCCCCCGCGTCTCCAGCACCGGCTCAGTCATGCGCGACCGCCCTGCCCGCCAAGAGCCCCACGATGCCACCCCGCGCCAACAGCACGATCAGCAGCAGGATTACCCCCAGCCAGATCAACCAGAACTCCGTCAGCCCGCCCAGCCAATGCTCCAGCACGACGAACACCGCCGCCCCCACCACCGGACCGAACAGCCGCCCGACTCCGCCCAGGATGACAAGGATGATGATCTCGCCCGAGAACTGCCAGCTGAACATCGTCGGGCTGACAAACCGGTTGAGATCGGCAAAGAGCGCCCCAGCCAGCCCCGTGATCGCGCCCGAAATCACGAAGGCCACCAGCTTCAGACGCATCGGGTTCAGCCCCACCGTCTCCACCCGCACCGGCACCTGCCGTGCCGCGTTCAACGCCAAACCGAAAGGCGACCGCATCAGCCGCGCGTTCAGCCACAGCACCGCGCAGAGGATCGCGAAACAAACCCCGAAGAACTGGATCGGCACCAGCGTGTTCAGCCCCGGAAAGCCGTTGCGCACATAGATCGACAGGCCGTCTTCGCCACCATAGGCGCTCCACGAGATCGCGAAGTAGAAAAACATCTGGCCAAAGGCCAGCGTGATCATGATGAAATAGACCCCGCTCGTGCGCAGGCTCAAAACCCCGATCACCAGCGCCGCCAGTGCCGAGGCCACGACGGCCACCAGCCATATCACCGGCATGCTCTTGGTGCCTTCGATCAGCATCGGCCATTCGGTCACCGCGGTGTAGGTCTGCGCATGATGCGCCAGTATGCCCATCGCATATCCGCCGATGCCAAAGAACACCGCATGCCCCAGGCTGACCAGCCCGCCCAGCCCCAGCGCGATGTTCAGCCCCACCGCGGCCAGCGCCAAAATCGCCACACGGGTCGCCAGCGTGATGGTGAAGGGCTCGTCCGCCACGAGCGCCCAAAGCGGCACCGCAACCAGCCCGGCCAGAACCGCGAAATTGACCCAGAATTCCCGGCTCATGCCCCCAATCATGCCCGCGCTCCGAACAGGCCCGTGGGCCTCCACACCAGCACCGCGCTCATCAGGATGTAGATCGCCATCGACGCCAGCGATGCCCCGACCTGCGTGCCCGCCGCCGGCTCCATGAACAGCTTGAAGAACTCGGGCAGGAATATCCCTCCAAGCGTATCCGTTAGCCCCACCAGGATCGCGCCCACGAAGGCCCCCCTGATCGACCCGATCCCCCCGATCACGATCACGACGAACGCCAGGATCAGGACCGGCTCACCCATGCCCACCTGCACCGACTGGATCGCACCCACCAGCGCGCCCGCAAGCCCCGCCAGCGCCGCGCCCAGCGCAAAGACAAGCGTGTACAGCTTCGAGATATCCACGCCCAGCGCCGCGATCATCTCCCTATCGTTCTCCCCTGCCCGGATACGGATGCCGATCCGCGTGCGTTCGATCAACAGCCACAGACCCAACGCCACGGCCAGCCCCACGCCGATCAGCGCCAGCCGGTACAGCGGATACTGGATGCCTCCCGGCAGCGTCACCGGCCCCGACAGCGCGTCGGGAATGTCCAGGTACAGCGGGAAAGAGCCAAAGAGGTACCGCGTGCCCTCAGAGAAGATCAGGATCAGCGCGAAAGTGGCCAGCACTTGGTCCAAATGATCGGTCGCGTATAATCGCCGGATCACGGCCACTTCCACGACCGCGCCGACCGCCGCCGCCACGGCCAGCGCCGCGCCCAGCGCCAGCAGGAAGCTCCCCGTCGCCGCCGCCACCGCCGCGGCGGCAAAGGCGCCCACCATGTAAAGCGACCCGTGCGCGAGGTTGATCAGCCCCATCACCCCGAAGATCAGCGTCAGGCCCGCGGCCATCAGGAACAGCATCACCCCGAACTGAAGCCCGTTCAGAACCTGTTCGATGATCAGAATGCTCGACATCCGCGCCGCTTTCCCCTGCCGCTATCCGCTGCCCGATGGCGCGGGGTTAAACCACGCCCGGCGCCCAAGGCCAAGCCCCCGCGGCACGCGCGCACTGCGCGCCCCGATGCGGTACGGCCCGACTCGCGCCGTTCTCCCTTATGCAGAACGGCCGGCCCGGGTTTTCTCCGGAAAACAATCGGTTGCCGCTTAACGCCATTTTAAGCCGGCCCTCCTAGCATCCGGCCAGTAACGCATATGCAGTGTGAAGGGCCCCGCATGACAGAACCAGACACTCCAGCCGATGACGCGCCGCTTGACCTTCCCGAGCGCATGGATTTCGCCGCCTGTGAAACCCTGGCGGCCAGCCTCGATGACCGCCGCGGCGCGCGTCTTTGTCTTCACGCCGGCAATGTCGGCTTTCTCGGCGCCCTTGCGGCCGAGATTCTGCTGCGCGCCCGGCAGGAATGGCAGGCCGACGGCACCGCGTTCGACCTGATCGACCCGTCGCCCGATTTTCTCAAGGGGCTGGCTCTTCTCGGCATCCCCAGAAACGCCCTGGTTCAAGAGGACATCGCATGACCCGCATTCTGGCAGTCGACGATTCGCGCACGATGCGCAGCATGTTGCAACAGGCCCTGGCCGGCGCCGGGTTCGAGGTCGAACTCGCCGAGGATGGTGTTGACGGACTCGAACGTCTCGAAACTGCCGATCCCGACCTGATCATTACCGACATCAACATGCCGCGGCTCGACGGGTTCGGCTTCATCGACGGGGTGCGCAAGGGCGATCGGGTCTCGACCGTGCCGATCCTGGTGCTGACCACCGAAAGCGGCGACGCGCTCAAGCAACGGGCGCGCGACGCCGGCGCCACCGGCTGGATCGTCAAGCCGTTCGACGAGGAGAAACTCGTTCAGATCATCCAGCGTCTCGTCGTCTGAGGAAGGGATAAAGACATGAACGACCTCAACCAGATGTTCTTTCAGGAATGCGACGACCTGCTCGAACAGCTCTCCTCCGGCCTGAACGACCTCGAGGCGGGCGCAGGCGACGAGGAAACCGTCAACAGCATGTTCCGCGCCGTCCATTCGATGAAGGGCGGCGCCGGGGCCTTCGGCCTGGATCAACTCGTCTCCTTCGCCCACGCGTTCGAGAACGTGCTCGACGACATACGCAGCCAAAGGCTGCTGGTGGGCGACAATGTCGTCAACCTCCTGCTGACCGCCAGCGATCACCTCGCCGATCTCGTCGAGGCCGCCAGCCAGGGCACCGAACTGCCGCCCGAACAGGGCGCGTCAATCCTCAGCGACCTCAAACATGTCAGCAATGCCGCCAACGGCACATCCGGCGACGAGCAAGAGACCGTTGAAGAGGTCGACGAAGCCGATTTTCAACCGACGTTCCTCGCGATCGATGGCGACCTGCCCTCGCTCGACGACATGGCGGCCCCCGAGGCGGACGCGCCGGTAACGATCCGGTTCAAGGCCTCGCAACAGCTCTTTGCCAACGGTCACGATCCCGCGATCCTGTTCCGCAGCCTCGAAACGCTCGGCACGCTAGAAATCGAGGCCGATCTCTCCGCGCTCACGCCCCTTCGCGACGGCCCCTGGTCGGACCCCGCGCTCAGCTGGACGCTGACTTTCACCGCCGACGATTCCGTCGACGAGGCCGCCATTCGCGAGGTCTTCGAATTCGTCGAAGGACTGTGCGAACTCGAGATTTCCGCAGCCGCGACCGGCCCTGGCGGCCTGCCGCCCCTGCCCGCGCCGTCCGATATCCAGCTGTCCCCCGACGCCATGGCCCAAGACACGGGCACGGCATCTGCAGTCGCGCAACCCACCGGCGACGCTCCGGCGCCCGACCAATCCGATGCAGCGGCGCCCGCCACCAGCGCCCCCCCGGCCGCGTCCCGCCCCGCCAGTTCCCGCACCAGCACGATCCGCGTCGACCTGGACAGGGTCGACCGGCTGATCAACCTCGTGGGCGAGCTTGTCATTGCCGAGGCGATGTTGCGCCAGTCGATGGACGAAATGCCCAGCTCCGCCAACAGCGGCGTGGACGAGGCCATGAGCCAGCTCAAGACGCTTTCGGGGGCGATCCAGGAAAGCGTCATGGCGATCCGCGCGCAGCCCGTGCGAAGTCTGTTTCAGCGCATGTCGCGCATCGTCCGCGAAACCGCGCGCGAGGCCGGAAAATCGGCGCGGCTCGTCACGGTCGGTGACGCCACCGAGGTCGACAAGACGGTCACCGAACGCCTGGTCGAACCCCTGACCCATATGATCCGCAATGCCATCGACCATGGGCTTGAAACGCCCGAGGCGCGGCGCGACGTCGGCAAGGACGAGCGCGGCACCGTCACGCTCGAGGCCAGCCACCGCTCGGGCCGCGTTGTCATCGTCATCAAGGATGACGGTGCCGGCATCAACCGCGAGAAAGTACGCCAGATCGCCATCGACAAGGGCCTCATTCGCCCCGAGGACGACCTCAGCGACGGCGATATCGACAACCTGCTCTTTCGCCCCGGTTTCTCGACTGCGGGAGAGATTTCCAACCTGTCGGGCCGCGGCGTCGGCATGGATGTGGTGCGAAACGAGATCCAATCCCTGGGCGGCCGCGTCAGCCTGCAATCGCTCCCCGGTCGCGGCACCTCGGTGACCGTGTCCCTGCCGCTGACCCTCGCCGTTCTCGAAGGCATGGTCGTCAAGGTCGCCGACCAATCCCTGATCGTGCCAACCTTGCCCCTGCGAGAGATGCTGCAACCCGGCCAGGCCAAGGTGCACACGCTTTGCGACGGCGACAACGTGCTGGCTCTGAACGGCGAGATGGTCCCGATCAAGGATCTCGGCGCCGCGCTCGGCTTTCGCTCCACCCCCATGTGCCTCGGAAGCCAATCCCTTCTGCTGATCGAGGGCGAGTCCGGTCACCGTTACGCTCTCGCCGTCGACGGAATCGCCGAACAGCGGGAGGTCGTGATCAAGGGGCTTGAACAGAACTACCAGAAAATCCCCGGAATCGCGGCGGCAACGATCCTCGGTGACGGGAAAATTGCGCTTATCGTCGACACCGACCAGATGATCGCCCCCCCGGGCCAGGGCGGATGGGTCGACCGCGCCTGGCCAGATGCCACAGGAGACGCCCATCATGCATGACACCGAAACCGAAACCAGGGCCGCCAACCGGGTCGAGATCGTGTGCTTCACTGTCGAGGACCAAGATTTCAGCATCGAGATCTCCCATGTGCTCGAGATCCGCGGCTGGACAAGCACCACCACGCTGCCCCACGCACCGGCCTTCGTCGTCGGCATGATGAACCTGCGCGGTACGGTCCTGCCGGTGGTCGACCTCTCGCTGCGACTAGGCTTCGGCAAGACCGAACCGGGCAAACGTCACGTCATCATCATCGCCCAGATCGACGACAAGATCGTCGGCTTCCTTGTTGACGCGGTCTCCGACATCATCACTGTCGACGAGGCCGAGATGCAGGCCACACCCGATGTCTCCTCTTCCCGAACCCAGGCGTTCATCCGCGGTGTCCACTCCCTTGATGACAAGCTCGTGCGCGCGATCGACGTTCGCGAAGTCCTGCCACAAGAGGCCCCGCTGAGCGCATGAACGACCAACCGCATTCGGCGGCACCGCCCCTGATCAGCTCGCATGAGTTCGCCACCGTCGCCGACCTGATCAAGCGCATGACCGGCATCCATATCAGTAGCAACAAGCGGGCCATGGTTTCAGGTCGTCTGGCCAAGCGGCTCAAGGCGCTGGGGATCAGCTCTGTCGACGCCTATTGCGACTGGCTGCAACGACCCGGCAACGCCGCTGAGCAAGACGCGTTCATTTCTGCGCTGACCACCAACATGACCCGTTTCAACCGAGAGGATCGTCACTTCACACACCTCACCGACCATATCCTGCCCGGCCTTGCCGCCGCAGCACGGTCTGGACGGCGCGTGCGACTGTGGTCTGCCGCGTGCTCCACCGGAGAAGAAGCCTATGACCTTGCTTTCCGCGTGCTCGATGCCTGCCCCGAGGCCGCGCGGCTCGACATACGCATACTGGCCACCGATATCGACAAGACTGCGCTCGGAACCGCCCGCGCCGGCGTCTACCCCGCCGCCAGCCTGTCCGATCTGCCACACGGCTTCGCCGACTGCCATCTTGAGCGCGGCAAAGGTGCTGGCAACATGGTGCGCGTGGCGGACGCACCGCGCGATCTTGTGACCTTCAGATGTCTGAACCTCAACGGCGACTGGCCGTTCAATGGCGCTTTCGACGTCATCATGTGCCGCAATGTCACGATCTACTTCGACGAGGACACGCAAGTCCGCCTGTGGCGGCGTCTCGCCGACCGGATTGCCCCCGGCGGTGCGCTCTATGTTGGCCATTCAGAACTGCTGCCAGAGGCGATCGCCATACGCTTTACGCAGCAGGAGCGTGGCGCTTTCTGCCTGCCGCCCGACGCTCCGCCAAAGGCGGCTTCCATCACCCGACACGACACTGCGGTCACACCCGCGCCACCGCATACCGAACTGACTAACCTGACCCCGGCTGACGCCCATCGTCCAGACAACAACGGAGGCCTCGGATGAGCCTGAGAGACAAACTGCATATTCTCGTCGTCGATGACATGTCCACCAGCCGTGGCCTGCTGACCCAGGCGCTCGACGAACTCGGCATCAAGAATTATCGCACCGAGGCCGACGGTCACACCGCGTGGAGCAGCCTTGCCTCCAAGCCCGTGCACCTTGTGATCTCCGATTTCAACATGCCGCGCATGGACGGTCTGCAACTGCTCGAGGCAATCCGCTCGCACCGCGCCACCGCCCGGACTGGCTTCATCTTGGTCACCGGCCGGGCCGACAAGGAAATCATCGAGCGCGGCACCCGGCTCGGCATGAACAATTACCTCAAGAAGCCGTTCGAGACCGCGCAACTCAAGGCCTGCATCGAGAAGGTCGTAGGCCGGCTTTGACCCGCCGCACCCGTCAACAACCAGGAGCTTTCCGTGACGCCGCGCCCCACCTCCCGCATTCTCGACATTCTCGCCGAAGAGACCGACGACCTCGCGGCGATCGCGCAACGCCTCGATGCGCTGATCCCTGAAATGGTCGCGCACCTGCCCGCAGACGGCACGGCACATCTGCGTGACCTGCAGCGGGTCGACGCGCTCTGGCAGCACCTACGTGATATTTCGCGGGTCCTGAAAACCATCGCGGGCCTGGTCGAAGGCGAAGCGCGCGTCGACATCTCTCTCCTGCTCGAGCAGGTCCGCCTCGACTACTTCCGGCATCGCTTGCTGGATGACCCGGTGAAACCCCATCTCGGGCTCGGCGACGGCCAGCCGATCCTCTTCTGAAACCATGGCGGCGCTCGACGCGCACGCCCCTGAAAGGACTTCTCGCGATGCAACAAACGGCGACCGCAACCGATCTCACGCCGCCTCCGGAGACAGAGGTCGACTATCCCTCGGAACAGCTTCTTGCCTCGGCGACCGACACCCGCGGCGTTATCGCTTACGCCAACCAGGAATTCTGCAATGTCGCCCACATGTCCAGGGACTATCTCACTGGCGCACCGCACAAGGTCGTGCGCCATCCCGAAATGCCCCGCGGTATCTTTCACCTCATGTGGGAGCGGCTTCACGCCGGGCTTCCGGTCTGCACCTACGTCAAGAATTCTACCGGCGACGGCCGCTTCTACTGGGTCTTCGCCACCATCACGCCGACGCGCGACGGCTTTCTTTCGGTCCGGATCAAGCCGCGCTCGGACTTCTTCGCGTTGACCCGCGAGATTTACACCGCCATGCTCGCCGAGGAGGCCCGCGGCCTGCCGCCCGACAAGAGCGCCGAGTGGTTTCTGGACCGGCTTGCCGAACAGGGTCACTCCAGTTTCAGCGCTTTCTCCGACGCCGCCCTCACCGCCGAGTACTCCCTGCGAGAGGACATCGACCGGTCGGCGGATTCCGAACTGCTAAGAATTGCCCAACTGGCCGAAATGTTGAACGAATCCGACAAGCTCGTTCAACAAATCATCAACATATTCCAACAGGTTCGCGGCGAACCTATCAACCTGCGCATTCTCTCCGGCCGGCTGGAGGGGGCGGGCGTGGCGATCGGTACGATCTCCAAGAATTACGAGACAATGTCCGCTGACATGTACCAGATGATCGAGCGCCTGCGCTGCGACGATACCGGCTTGCTGGTACGTATGCGCGGCGCCCTTGTTCACGCCCACAGCGCCGCGCAGATCGCCGACCTGATGGACCTGACAGCGCGCCAGTCGGCAGCGAAACACGATGCGGTGAGCCGAAATCAGGACGGCCGCGAAATCCTTCATGCCCAAGCCGAAAAGCTATCTGAAATCAGCCGCGCTGCCGTCGCCGAGGTGGCGGCACTGGGCAAACTCATTCCGGATGTCTGCCGCCAGCTGCGCCGCCGCATCAACGGCCTCGATCTGGTCAAGCTGCTCTGCCGGGTCGAAAGCGGCCGGATGAGCGAAGTTGACAGCGGCCTTGTCGGTATCATTCACCGTCTGGAAGAGGCCCATCACCAGACCGACCGACACCTCGCCGCGCTCTCCGCCACCGCATTCAAGATTGATGCCACTTCAAAAGCACTGTGATCCGCCGGGGTTCAGAGGATCTTAAATCTTATGCACGATCATGCCGGTCGAACCTGACCATTTCCAACCACCGGAGATATTCATGAAACACACACTCACCACTCTTGCCGCGGCGATGCTTGCCGTCACCGGCGCCCATGCTGCCGGCGAATACGACGGCGCCCTGACCGACCTCGCGAAAGGCACGATCGCCGATTGGGTCGCCGATCCCGTCGTCCTTGGCGCCGTGCGGGCCCAGAACGTCTCGACATCCACCCTGACCGAGCATGAGATCATCGCGCTTGACGCGACCTGGCGCCAGCAGGTCGTCTCGGGTGGCGACCTGATCGACACCGTATTGTCGAACGCGCTTTCGGCTCATCTCAAAGACATCCATATGCAGGGCGCCGGGCGTTACACCGAAATTTTTATTACCGATATCCGCGGTCTCAATGTCGGCCAGAGCGGCGTCACCTCCGATTACTGGCAAGGAGATGAGGCGAAGTGGCAGGTGCCGCATGACACTTCCGGCATCCATATCGGCGAGATCGAATTCGACGAATCCACTCAATCCTACCAAAGCCATGTCAGCGTTCCGATCATGGACGACGGCAGCTTCGTCGGCGTGATCACCGTCGGCGTCAACGTCGAAATGCTCGCCACCGCAAACTGACCCTTCCACCAAACGGGAGCCCGTGATGACAACGACCGCACCAACCACCGATACCGGTCCCGGCCGGATCCCCGCCGCCCTGTCGGCGCTCAGCATCCGATCGAAACTCGCGGTCGCCGTTGCCATCGGCTTCCTCCTCACCTTCGGGGTCTGCTTTGCATTGCTCAGCAAAAACCTGAACTCCATGAGCCTCGAAGAACAAGCCGCGGACCAGGCGGATTTCGCCGCGATGCTCTCCAATCAGATGCGCGGTCCGATGCAGTTCAAGGATGGCGCCCGCCTGGCGGATATCTACGCGACGGCCACAGAAAGTGACGAATCTCTCATCGCGGTCGAGATCCTGCACGGCTCGGGCGAACAGTTGGCCGTCTATAACGCGCGCAATGCCCCACCTGCGCTTCTGCCGCAGGCGCTGAAAGAGTCTTTGGAAACCAAGACCGTCACCCAGATTCTAAGCGGTGAGATCGACATCGTCGCCGTGCCGGTCTTCGCCAAGGACGGAGTGACCGTTCTGGGCGTCGCGGGCTTCGCCTGGGACAACGGCATTTTTCTCGCCGCCCAGAACACAAAGATCCTGCAAATCCTCGGCCTAAGTGCCGTTGTGGCCGTGGCTGGACTTGTAGCGATCTTCCTCGCGATCTCGCACCTGGTAACCGGCCCGATCAAGGCGCTCAGCAATGCCATGAAGGCAGTTGCCGACCACGATTACACCACCGAGATCCCCGGCGCCCGCCGCGGGGACGAGATCGGCACCATGGCACAAGGCCTCGAAGGGTTCCGCGACACTCTACTGCGTGACGAAACCGAAGCCCGGGAGCGGCAGGAACGGACAGCGATGCGGCAAAAGCTGCTGCACCACCTGGGCGAACGTATGTCGCTGCTCGCCTCCGGTCAGACCGATTGCATGATCAAGACGGCCGATTTCGATGGGCTCGATACGGATCACATCGAAATCTGCGACAATTATAACGACGTCGTCTCGAACTTGCGCAGCATGCTGTCCACCATCGTCTCCACCGCCGAAAGCGTCCGCACCAGCTCTCAGGAGATCTCCGAAGTCGCGGAGGACCAGTCGAAGCGCTCCGAGGCCCAGGCCGCGACTCTCGAGGAATCCGCCGCCGCCATTGAAGAGCTGAACAACAGTGTGCAGATGACCGCCACCCTTGCGGTCGACGCCAACGAACGGATTGCCGACAATAAGAAGCGCGCCGCGACCGGCGGCGCGGTCGTCGAACGCACGGTCAAGGCGATGCGCGACATCGAGGATTCCTCTCAGCAGATCACCGCGATCATCGGTGTGATCGACGACATCGCGTTTCAGACCAACCTTCTTGCCCTAAACGCGGGCGTCGAGGCTGCACGTGCGGGCGACTCTGGCCGTGGCTTTGCCGTCGTCGCCTCCGAGGTGCGGGCACTGGCCCAGCGCGCCTCGGATTCCGCAAACGAAATCAAGGAACTGATCACGCGCTCCAGCGAGCATGTCACCGAAGGCAGCGGGCTTGCCAATCAGGCCGGGTCGGCCTTGAGCGACATCATTGACGGCGTCAACCATGTTTCGGACCTGGTGTCGCGCATCGCCACCGGCTCCAGCGAACAGGCGACCAACCTCGCCGAGATCAAGGATAGCGTGACCGAGCTAGACAAGGTGACGCAGCAGAACGCAGCCGTGATCGAGGAGTCCTCCGCTGCCAGCCGCAGCCTGAGTCACGAGGCACGGCGCATGTCCGAGATTCTGCGCCAGTTCAACCTCGACGAGCTGCATGACTCGGGTGCCGATACCGCGCCCCCGCTTCGCGCGGCACAGGCCACGACCGGCTGGGAAGACGAAATCGCCCGAGCGGAAACGCGAGACGCCGCGCCGGCCCAAACGGGCATCGCCGCCAACGCAACCGTGCCTGCCGCCAGTTCGGTCGCGGTAAACGGCCAGGAAGACTGGCATGATTTCTGATCGCGCCCCCGCCACTACGCGGCACCAGGAGGCAGCATGACACATATCGGCAACCGCAACAGAGCTCGGCCGAACCCGGCCGGTCCGAACGGCCAGGCTCCGGGCTCGATCGAGGGTGCTGTCTTCATACCGCTGTTCCAGGGCGAGACCCGGATCTCGGACCGACACGACGAGATCATGACCACGATTCTCGGTTCGTGTATCGCCACGTGCATGTGGGACGCGGTGGCTGGCGTGGGCGGCATGAACCACTTCCTGTTGCCGGGCGCGACCAGCGATCGTGGCGACAACATGCGCTATGGCGTGAATGCCATGGAGCTCCTGGTCAACGGCCTTCTTAAAAAGGGTGCCGACCGCCGGCGCCTCGAGGTCAAGTTGTTCGGCGGTGCCAAGATGTTCGAAGGAGGCGCCGAGATCGGCGCCAAGAATGCCACCTTCGCCAAATGGTACATGGAGAACGAAGGCTTCACCGTGACCGGTGGCTGTCTGGGCGGCACCCGGGGGCGCAAGATACGGTTCTGGCCTGTCTCGGGCCGCGTCCAGCAAAGCTTCATGTCGAACATGAGCGATCCAGCCGTCCCGGTACCAGCGCGTCCGAAACGTGACGACGGTGCGTCACAGGGCGATATACAGCTTTTCTGATCTCTCGCCGGCCGCGCAGCCCCGGCCAAGTTTTTTCAACATGCGGACTTGCCCGAGATTGCATTCTGATCGTGCCGGGGCTGCCTTCACAGGCGTGATCCGGCCTGGTCCATCGTGATCCGCTCCACCGGGCACCCGAACGCCATTTCTTCGCAGGCAAACTGACCCACGCTTTCGTGACGGCAAATCAGAGCCGCTTTCCACTGCATCTATGACATATGAAAGCGCACTGCTCATCGCGAAGCGCGCCTCCACAGCCTAATTGCCGCTTATGCTTGAAAATAGACCTTCGGTTTTTGAATCGGAAACCGCGGCATAGCGGTGAAAGCGTCGCACAAACGATCGATATCGGCCACGCCCCAGGGCGCGACCTCCTGTTCCAGATTGCCGTCGCTGAGGTCGCTCAGCGCCGTTGCAATCCGCTCTATCCCGGTGCGGCGCGGTGATGTCTGTGGCGACCTTGATCACCGCCTCGACATTGCCATCGGCATCGAAAATCGGCGCATAGGTTCCACTGATCCACACTGCTTTGCCTGCGCTGCCCAGAAGCTGCGATAGGCCTCGCTGCGGGCAAAGTCAGTCCGGTGTCACGAACATCGAATGGTGCTGTCCGACCACCTGGTCCAGTGCATAGCCCATCGTGCCAAGAAAATTCTCGTTCGCGTGCAGGATATTTCCGTCACGTGTGAACCGGATCGTCGCTTGGGTCGGATCCACGGCCGACGCCAACGCAGTCGCGAGGTCTGCGTGACCTTGCGATTTCCCGCGCTTATTCCTGCTGCCGAACACCGGTCGCTCCTTTTTCAGATCAGATTATCGAGCACAATAACGACCGTGGCTTCTCAATTGCTTTCCGTGACTACTCCTTACGCGCGTACCCGTCGCGGCCCGGGTCACCGCCTGATCCGGCGCGTCGCTTGCGCATGTCTCCGTACTGCTGACACCCGCGGACCAGGAAATTCATCCGGATAGCCGCCGCGCAGACGTTCCTGCTCTGCCAGGGGAACAGATACCGTCCGTTCGCCGTTGAGCCTGCTGAAGCCGCGACGAAACGCATGGCAAGAACCAAGAACCCAAGGCTCGCGAAAGCTGACATGTCCCACATAGTGATCCTGAACACCGACTCCGGAAAGGGCGACAACAATCCGGGGGCCGATACGATCCAGTCACTGTTCGACGCTCATGGAACGCCCGTGACGATCGTGCCTGTTACAAGCGGCGATGACATCGCTGCGAAAGTCGCCAAGACCATAGAGACGCCCGGGATCGAATGCGTCGTGGCAGCAGGCGGCGACGGAACCATCTGTGCCGTCGCGGGGGCGCTTGCGGACAGCGGCATTGACCTTGGTGTTCTTCCGCTCGGCACGTTCAACTATTTCGCACGCCGCCTCGGCGTTCCCGAGAACGCCGAACAGGCGATCGACGCAATCTGCAGCGGGCATCGCGCGCCGATCAGCCTTGGCTGTGTCAACGGGCGTGTCTTCATCAACAACGCAAGCATCGGGCTGTACCCCACCATCCTGAAACAGCGAGAGAGCATTTATCGACGTTGGGGACGGTCGCGACTGGCCGCCTACTGGTCCGTTCTCGTGGCGATGGTCACGGTCTACCGGCCCCTGACGATGCGCATCGAGGTTGACGGCACGTTGCAAAGCGCAAAGGCTCCCACGGTGTTTGTCGCGATGAGTGCATATCAGCTGGATGAATTCGGAATAGAAGGGGCTGACGCGGTCAGAAACGGCAAGTTCGCAATATTGCTCGCGCCCGATGTTGGCCGCTTCATGCTGATCTGGAAGGCCTTTCTCGTTGCTCTGCGCGACTTGCAGAAAGGCCGGGATTTCACATTGTTCACCGGCGAGCATGCAACTGTCGAGACCAGAAGATCCGCCAGGGACGTCGCCCTGGACGGAGAGCGCCAGCGCATGACGGGACCGTTCAATTTCAGCATCCTGAAAGACGCCATTCATGTGCGCTTGCCCGCCGCCCCGGCGCAGGAAGATGCGGCAGAATGATCCGCCTTGTCCAGATCAGTGACCTGCATTTCGGTCGCGAGGACCCTGACCTTCTGCATCCGCTTCGGGCTGCGATACAGAACGCCGACCCGGATCTCGTCGTGATGGCCGGCGATTTCGTCCAGCGCGCCCGTGCGTCGCAGTTCCGGCCGGCGGCCGACTTCATGAATTCGCTCAGTCGGCCCTGGGTGGGGGTTCCGGGCAACCACGATATCCCGCTCTACAACCTTCTGCTGCGGGCCGTGGACCCGTTTCGCAGATACCGGCGCTGGATTTGCAAAGACCTCGATCCCACCGTCGATCTTGGAGACGTGAAGGTGGTGGGGTTGAACACCACCGATCGGTGGGCACACCAGCGGGGCCGCGTCAGCGAACGCGACGTTCACAGGGTGGGTGACGCCATTTCCTCTCATAAGGGCGGCCTGACAGTGATCGCGGCCCATCATCCGTTTCACCACACGCCCGACATCGAGAAGAACCTGATGGTCGGCGCGTCCAAGGCGTTGGAGCATTGGGCCCAATGCGGGCCCCACGTCATCATGTCGGGCCACCTTCACCAGTGGCTCGTCGAACCTTTCGTGCGCCGCAAGGGCGCGGACATGACACTGCAACTGCACTGCGGCACCGGCCTTTCGACACGACGGCGCGGGCACCCGAACGATTTCGCCGTGCTCGATTGCGGTGCTGCAGAGGTCACGGTGACACGGATGGTGGCCGAAGACAGAGAATTTCGGCGCTCCGCGCGCACCCGGTACTTGGTCGGTAACCACGGGTGGGAAAGACAGGGGACACAAATCGAGCGATGAGTGAAGCCGGCCCGACGTCGGACACCACGCCCTCAAATGCGACATCCGAGGCTTCGGTCGGCGTGGGACGCCAACGAGGCCAGCCTATGCAGGATGCTGACGTCAAACGCCACGGACCACCGTTGACCATGCGGATACCAGCGTGTGCGACACAACAGGTTCTTTTGGTCGCTAAGGGCCCGGATCTGCTGTTCGGCATGCCGCCAAAGTTTGACTGCTTTCAGTCCATCTCCTCAAGGACATTGTAGGTATGCCGTCAATCGCGAGACTTTTTCCTTAATCTCCCAAATTTGGGGAAAAGGAGATCAGAACACAACACCCTATAGCATCACGCGCACTTCGAGTGCCCGCAGGACGCACAGGTCAGGCACCCTTCGACCTTGCGCATGTCATAGCTGCCACAAGACGGGCAGGCCGGGCCGCGCGGCGCGTCCAGATTAACCACATTGGCCGTCGGATCTTCCTTCAGGCCCAGGCCCTCGCCTTCGAGAAAGCCGATATTGATCATGTGGTTCTCCAGCACGCCACCGATCGCGGCCAGCATCGAGGGGATATACTTCCCGTTCATCCATGCGCCGCCGCGCGGGTCGAAAACCGCCTTCAGCTCCTCGACCACGAAAGACACGTCGCCGCCCCGTCGGAACACCGCGCTGATCATCCGCGTCAGCGCCACGGTCCAGGCGAAATGCTCCATGTTCTTGGAGTTGATGAACACCTCGAAGGGCCGCCGCCGCCCTTCCAGCACGATATCGTTCACCGTCACGTAAATCGCGTGGCTGCTGTCCGGCCATTTCAGCTTGTACGTCGCGCCTTCCAACTCTGTCGGCCGATCCAGCGGCTCGGACATGTAAACCACCTCGCCGCCCTCCACCGGCATCGGCACCTTTTCTTCCGACTCCACGCTCAGCACGCTGCCGGTGATGTCGTTGGGCCGGTACGTCGTGCACCCCTTGCAGCCCGTATCCCAGGCCTGCATGTAGACTTCCTTGAACGCCTCGAACCCGATATCGGCGGGCACGTTGATCGTCTTGGAAATGCTGCTGTCGACCCATTTCTGCGCCGCCGCCTGCATCTTGACATGCGCCTGCGGCTCCAGCGTCTGGGCATTGACGAAATAGTCCGGCAATTCCCTGTCGCCGAACCGCTCGCGCCACATCTGCACGGCGTAATCCACCACCTCTTCCTCGGTGCGGCTGCCATCCTTCTGCAACACCTTGCGGGTATAGGAATAGGCAAAGACCGGCTCGATCCCGCTACTGACGTTGCCGGCATAAAGGCTGATCGTACCCGTGGGCGCGACACTGGTCAGCAACGCATTGCGGATGCCATGTTCGGCGACCGCCGCACGCACATCCTCGTCCATCGCCTGCATCATGCCACTCTGCAAATAGGGCTCCGCCTCGAACAGCGGAAACGCTCCCTTCTCCCTTGCCAGTTCCACGGACGCCAGGTAAGCCGCCCGCGCAATCGCCTTCATCCAGGCCTCGCACTGCGCCGCCGCTTCGTCGTCGCCATAGCGCAACCCGCACATCAAGAGCGCATCGGCCAGCCCCGTGACCCCCAGCCCGATCCGCCGCTTGGCCTGCGCCTCGGCGCGCTGCTCGGGCAGAGGAAATTTCGACACGTCCACAACGTTGTCCATCATCCGCACCGCGGTCGCGACCAGATCGGCCAGCGCGTCCGCGTCTATCCCTGCACCCTCCTCGAACGGTTCCGTCACCAGCCGCGCCAGGTTGATCGACCCCAACAGACACGCACCATACGGCGGCAACGGCTGCTCGCCACAGGGGTTGGTCGCTGCGATCGTCTCGGCGTAATGCAGGTTGTTGGCGGTGTTGATCCGGTCGATGAAGATCACGCCCGGCTCGGCAAAATCATAGGTCGCCTGCATGATCCGGTTCCACAGGTGCCGCGCCTCGACCGTCTTATAAACCTTGTCGCCAAAGACCAGTTCCCACGGTCCGTCCGCTTTCACGGCCTCCATGAAATCATCCGTCACCAGCACGGAAAGGTTGAACATCCGCAGCCGCGCCGCGTCGCTCTTCACCGCGATGAAATCCTCGATATCCGGATGATCGCACCGCATCGTCGCCATCATCGCGCCGCGCCGGCTACCGGCACTCATGATCGTGCGGCACATCGCATCCCACACATCCATGAAGCTCAGCGGCCCGCTGGCATCCGCCGCCACTCCTTCGACCAACGCGCCTTTGGGCCGGATGGTCGAGAAATCGTACCCGATCCCGCCCCCCTGCTGCATGGTCAGCGCCGCCTCGCGCAGCCCTTCGAATATCCCGCTCATGCTGTCGGGGATCGTCCCCATCACGAAACAATTGAACAGCGTCACCGCCCGGCCCGTCCCGGCCCCCGCCGTGATCCGACCGGCGGGCAGGAACCTGAAGTCCTCCAGCGCGTGATAGAACCGCTCCTCCCACGCATCGGGCTCGGCCTCGGCCTGCGCCACCGCCCGCGCAATCCGGCGCCAGCTGTCTTCCACCGTACCATCCACCGGCGTGCCGTCCGCCTCTTTAAGGCGATATTTCATATCCCAGATAGCCTCGGCGATGGGGGCAGCGAATCGAGTCATGGCAGCACACTTATGGTAGAGGAACAGACCGAAGACACTACAGATTGCGCTCGCCTCGGTCAATCCGGCCATGCCGCACAATCCCCCGACCACCGCCTTTTTCTTGCTCCATACACTCCGGGGGTCTGGGGGCAGCGCCCCCAGGGCCTGCGTGGCCCGAACGCAACTGAAACTGCGTGCCAGGGGCACCCCACAAGGTCGCATCCGCTTGAAATCCCCCGCCCCGGCCATAGGATATGGGTCGGTAGAAATGGGGGCAGTCTTGGCAGACCTGAAAATACATCTCGTCAAGCTTTCGGTCGGCACGGAAACCGTCGAGAGCCTTATCGCCTGGCAATCCAGCAAACAGGCGCATGGCCCCGACGGCCTGCCCCGCCACGTCACCCGCATGTGGCCCCGGCGCGAGGCCGAGCTGCTCGAGGGCGGCTCGATCTACTGGGTGATCCAGGGACTGATCCAGTGCCGCCAGCGCATCCTGCGCCTCGACGAGGTGATCCGCGCCGACGGCATCCGCCGCTGCGGCATCGTGCTGGAGCCGCAGATCATCCGCACCACCACCGCCCGCAAGCGCCCGTTCCAGGGCTGGCGCTACCTGTCCCCCACTGACGCGCCGGCCGACCTGCCTGAAAACCGCCAGGACGAAGACGCGCTGCCTGCGGATCTCAGCGCCGCGTTGGCCGATATCGGCGTGCTCTGACCGCGCCGTCTTGGCGCGCCTGCACGACGCATGACCAAAGGCGCCCTGCACAGGCGCACACCCACTTGATCGTTTGCAAACCAAACACCTCGAAACAGGCAAATTTCCGCGCTGAAGTATTGAAAAACGGGACGTATTCAGCGGCTTTCCGCCTGAAACCCGTCCCGTTTCAAGCGCCGCGCCGCCACTCACGCGCAGGTGATCCTGCGTGTGCCGGCCCCCCCCTTGCGGCGCGCCCGGCGCGAACCATATCAGCCCAACACAGCGCCAAGAAGACGCGCTGCGGAACGAAACAGACATGCCGAAAGGACAGCATGATGAAACGAGCAACACCGATCCTCGCGGCCGCCCTCGCCGTTGGCGCCGCCCCCGCATTTGCAGGCAACACGTCGGCCCCGGTCGACGACACGATCGTTGCCGCGCCGCAACCCGCACCTGCGCCGACCAATAATTTCGGCCCCAACTGGACCGGCGCCTATGGCGGTGTCCAACTTGGCTACGGTGACGTCGACACGAACGTGTCGGGCAATGACGATGGCGTGATCGGCGGTCTGACCGCGGGTTACGACTATGATCTCGGCAATTTCGTGGTCGGTGGCGGCCTTGACTATGACTTCGCCGATATCGGCGTGGCCAACAACGCGGCGACGCTGGAAAACGTGTTCCGCGCCAAGGTCCGCGGCGGCTACAAGCTGGGTGATGGCCTGCTTTATGCCACCGGCGGTTACGCCCAGGCCGACACCGACAACCTCGGCAGCGACGATGGCTATTTCATCGGCGGCGGCTACGAGCACATGATCACCCAGAACTTCTCTATGGGTGGCGAACTGCTCTATCACGAGTTCGACGATTACAACAACACCGCGGTCGACGTCGAAGCGACGACCCTGCAAGTTCGCGGCACCTACCGCTTCTAGTTCCGACTGCCAGGGCGTTTCCGCATGCTGGCGACGGACGAACGGAAAACCAAGGCCCGGGCGCGCAATTTGCCTGCCCGGGCCTAACCTTTTGTAGCGTTTCAGGCCTCCAAAAGTTCCAATCACAAAACCGCGAGAGCAGAATAAAGCGGATTCCCGCTCAAGGTGTATCCCGCGCGCATCGCCTTTGGGAATTAGTCTCCGCAAATCCCGTCTTTCAGGTACAATCCCTTGCACAGGCGGGGCATCAGACCATATGCCCAGCACAACGGCGCATCTGCAACCTTGCCGCGTCTTAATGTAAGTAAATGGTCCTGAAAGGATAAGAACATGAAACGAGCAACGCCCCTTCTCGCGGCCGCCTTCGCGCTTGGTGCCGCGCCCGCATTCGCCGGCAACCTGACGCCGGTGGAGGACGACGTCGTCACCCCGCCGCCGCCGGCGCCGGTCGCAACGACCCCGAACTGGACCGGCCTCTATGGCGGTGCGCAGTTGGGTTACAACAACCTCGATTCCAACATCTCCGGCGGCGACGATGCCGTGATCGGCGGTCTTTTCGTCGGCTACGACTACGACTTCGGCAACTTCGTGCTGGGCAGCAGCCTCGACTACGACTTCACCGACGCCGAAATCTCGACCGCGCCCAATCCGCAGGTCGACCTCGAGAACATCTTCCGCGCCAAGCTGCGCGCCGGCTACAAGCTGGGCAATGGCCTGATCTACGGCACCGGCGGCTACGCCAAGGCGTTCACGGACAACCTGGGCGACGATGACGGCTACTTCGTCGGCGCAGGCTATGAGACGATGGTCACCGACAGCTTCTCGCTCGGCGGGGAACTGCTCTACCACGAGTTCGACAATTTCAACGGCTCCAATGCCGATGTCGAGCCGACCACGGTTCAACTGCGCGGCACGTTCCGCTTCTGATCCGAGACATTGGGTCTTGCCGCCCGGTGCACCGGGCGGGCTCTGTCACAGGCGGGTTCCCGAAATGCCGGGGACCCGCTTTTTTCGTACTGGATGTCCGGTACACGGGATGCGGGCACCGCGCGGTCTCTTCATTTCTGGGTCTCCGACCACGGCACCGTCGCGATACCACTCGAATACCGACGCGATACCGACGCGGTTTTCGGGCTTTCGTCCGGATTAACGATCGAGTCGAAATACGCCGGCTACAGGATGTCCAGAACCGCTTCGGGTGGTCGTCCGATGGCGGCCTTGTCCCCGGCGAACACGATGGGCCGCTCGATCAGGATCGGATGCGCCGCCATGGCCGCCAGCAGCGCCGCATCGTCGCTGTCCTTGCCCAGGCCCAGCTCGCGATACATCGTTTCCTTGTTTCGGATCAACGCGCTAGCTGTCATGCCCAAGGCCGACAGCGCCGCCCGCAGCTCCACCTCATCCGGCGCATCCTCCAGGTAGCGCCGCACCTTCGGTGCGATCCCGCGCTCTTCCAGCAGGGCCAGCGTCTGCCGTGATTTCGAACAGCGCGGATTGTGCCATATCTCGATCACAGCCATGCCTCCCGCCCCGTGCCAACCGCATCGCTCACGTTGGAAAATCCCTTTTCTTCCAAAAGCTTGTCCAGGTCTCGCGCAATCCGTTCAACAAGGCCGATGCCCTCGAAAACCATCGCCGAATAGAGCTGCACCGCGCTTGCCCCGGCCCGGATCTTTTCCAGCGCCTGTTCGGCACTTCCGACCCCGCCTACGCCAATTAACGGCATCGTCCCCCCGGTCAGCTGCGCCATCCGCGCCAACACCCGTGTCGACCGCTCGAACAGCGGCGCCCCGGACAGCCCGCCCGCCTGCTCTCTCATCGGGCTTTGCAGCCCGTCCCGGTTGAGCGTGGTGTTCGTCGCAATGATCGCCGCAACGCCGCCCGCCTGAGCGACGTCTGCCAGCTCTGACATCTCCAAGTCACTGAGATCAGGCGAGATTTTCAAAAAGATCGGGATCGGTTTTTCCAGCCAGTTCCGAGCCTCCATCACGCCTTTCAGCAGCGCCGCCAGCGCCTCTGCCCCTTGCAGGTCGCGCAGCTTTTCGGTGTTGGGGCTCGAGACATTCACGGTCGCGAAATCAAGGTACGGCCCGCAGCGCGACAGTACCCTGGCAAAATCCTCGGCCCGGTCCGCGCTGTCCTTGTTGGCGCCAAGATTCAGCCCGATCACCGCGTCCCTGGGACGCGTCGCCAGCCTTTGCACCACGTCCTCCATCCCGTTGTTGTTAAAGCCGAAACGGTTAATCACGGCCCGATCGCCTGTCAGCCGGAACAGCCGTGGCTTCGGGTTGCCCGCCTGCGCCTTCGGCGTCACCGCGCCGGCCTCGATGAACCCGAAACCAGCTCTCGACAGAGCGGACAACGCCACCGCGTTCTTGTCGAACCCCGCCGCCAGCCCGATCGGATTGGCCAGCCGAAGACCCGCCACCTCACAGCGCAATCGGCCCGAGGTAACCAGCCCCGGCAACGGCACCAGCCCCGCACGCAACGCCTGCAAGGCAAGGCCATGCGCCCGCTCCGGCTCCAGCCGGTGCATCAGGCCAAGGCCAATCCTGTCGCTAAGTCTCATACCGCGCCGACCGGGAACTGATGCACCCCGTCAACCAACGGCAGCGGCTGTGCCCAGACGACATCGTCCAGTCGCAAAACTCTGTAAAGATGTGGGAATTTCTCGCCGCCGCGCGACACCTCCCATGCCAGGTCATCGCCCAGCCGGTCAGTTTCCACCGCCACCAGAAAAAGGTCCTCTGCCCCCTCGAAATGCTTCGCCGCCGTTTCAGGCGCCTGCATCGGCGTCGAGAAATGGATGTAGCCATCCGCCAAGTCCACGGGCGCGCCGCGCGTTTCCTCTTCGGACCGCAGCGCGGCCCACTCCTCTGCCCGGAAGATCTTGTAAATCAGCATGCCTTGGTGATGCCCCGCCACACGCGCTTGGTCAAGAGGATTGCCTTTGACGCATCGCGCGACATCCTGCAATCTTTGCGCATTCGTTAGGAGGCACATCCATGAGAGTCATTGCCCTTACCCTTTCCGGCCTGTTGACGGCCACTGCGGCACAGGCCGACTACACGCTCAACATATTGCACACGAACGATTTTCACGCCCGGTTCGAACCGATCAGCAAGTACAATTCGACCTGCGCGCCCGAAGATAACGATGCCGGCGAATGCTTCGGCGGTTCCGCGCGTCTCGCCACGGCCATCGAAGAGGCCCGCGCCGACGCCCCGAACCCGGTGCTGGTCGATGGCGGAGATCAGTTCCAGGGAACGCTTTTCTACAACTATTACAAGGGCAAGCTGGCCGCCGAAATGATGAACCGGCTGGGCTATGACGCGATGACCGTGGGCAACCACGAGTTCGACGACGGCCCCGAGGTGTTGCGCGGTTTCATGGACGCCGTCGAGTTTCCCGTGCTGATGTCCAACGCCGATACCAGCCGCGAACCCCTGCTTGCCGACGTCATCCGGAAATCAACCGTTATCGAGCGTGACGGCGAGAAGATCGGCCTGATCGGCCTGACCCCGCAGGACACAGACGAACTGGCCAGCCCGGGACCCAACATCATCTTCACCCCACCCGCCGATGCCGTACAGCACGAGGTCGACAAGCTGACCGAACAGGGCGTCGACAAGATCATCGTGCTGTCGCATTCCGGCTACGGGGTGGATCAGCACGTGGCCGAAACCACCACCGGCGTCGATGTCATCGTCGGCGGGCATTCCAACACCTACCTCTCCAACAACGACCCCGACGCCGCCGGCCCCTACCCCACGATGGTGGGTGACACGGCCATCGTGCAGGCCTATGCCTACGGCAAGTTCCTGGGCCGTCTCGACGTTGTTTTCAACGACGCGGGCGAGGTCACCTCCGCCACAGGCAATCCGCTGATCATGGACGCCGCCGTGGCCGAGGATGCAGAGATCGTCTCGCGCATCCAGGAGGCCGCAAAGCCCCTCGACGAAATCCGCAACAAGGTCGTCGCCGAGGCGGCGGACGCCATCAGCGGTGACCGCGACGCCTGCCGCGCGGGCGAATGCGCCATGGGCAATGCCGTGGCCGAGGCGATGCTGGCCCGCGTCGCGGACCAGGGCGTCGAGATCGCGCTGATGAACGGCGGCGGCGTGCGCGCGTCGATTGACGCAGGCCCGATCACGATGGGCGAAGTGCTGACCGTGCTGCCCTTCCAGAACACGCTTTCCACCTTCCGCATCGACGGCGCCACGCTGAAAGAGGCGCTGGAAAACGGCGTGAGCCAATTCGGCGAAGGCGCGGGGCGCTTTCCTCAAGTGGCCGGGATGACTTTCGTGTTCGACTCCTCCGCCGAGGTCGGCAGCCGTATCACCGAGGTAACCGTCGGGGGCGAACCTCTTGATCCCGAACGCGATTATCTGGCCGTTTCGAACGACTACCTGCGCAATGGTGGCGACGGCTATTCCATGCTGCGCGATGCCACCGATGCCTATGATTTCGGGCCGGACGTGGCCGAAGTTCTGGCCGAATACCTTGCGCAGAACTCACCTTACACGCCCAAGACCGACGGGCGCATTCGCCAGGCCGGTCAATAGACCTCACCCCGCCGCTTCGGCTTTGCAATCCGGGCGGCGCGCGGCATAAAGGCACCATGAACACGGTGCGCGACCAGTACGAGGCCTTTCCCTATCCCGAGCGGGATCCGCGGGACGAGAAAAAGCGCCTGATCCTCGGGTCGCCTTCTCTGCCGCAGGAGATCGACCATTACGTCTTCGGCGGTCAGCGCGACTGGTCGCAGCCGCTGCGCATCCTCGTGGCGGGTGGCGGCACCGGCGATGGCCTCATTCAGCTGACCGCCCTTCTCAGCCAGTACGGCAAGCCCTACAAGGCCACCTATATCGACCTCTCCACCGCATCGCGGAAAGTGGCCGAGGCGCGGGCAAAGACGCGCGGACTGAAGAACATCACCTTTGTCACCGGCAGCCTGCTCGACGCCCCAGATCATGGCCCGTTTGACTATATCGACTGCTGCGGCGTGCTGCACCACCTGCCCGACCCAGATGCCGGGTTCAGCGCCCTGCGCGCCGCACTCGCCCCCGGCGGCGGCATGGGCTTCATGGTCTACGCACCCTATGGCCGGTCCGGCGTCTATCCCTTGCAGGAAGCATTCGCCGCGCTCTACGGCGACACACCACCGAAAGACCGGCTCAAGTCTGCAAAGCATATCGTCGACAGTCTGCCCGAAGGCCATCCGTTCAGGTCCAACCCCAATCTCAACGATCACAAGAGCGGCGATGCGGGCTTTTACGACCTGCTCTTGCACAGCACCGACCGCGCCTATGACGTGCAGGCGCTGGCCGACACGCTCGACGGCACCGGCTGGTCCTTCGCGGGCTTCACCGTCCCAATCCTCTATGACCTCGCCCGTCTGGCCCCCGTCCCCGACGGAATGAGCCCTGTACAGGCGATGGCCGTGGCCGAGAAACTGAACGGCACGATCCGCACGCACACCGGCTATGCCACCGACACGCCGCGCGCGCCGGCCACAGGCAAGACCCGCACGCTGGTGCCACACATCAAGGGCCTGCAAGCCGCGCAACTGGCCCGCGCCGTGGCACAGGGGCAAGCACCCGCGCTCGACACGGACGGCATCAAGGGCAAGCTCGCCCTGCCGAAACAGGCCGCGCCTGTGATTGCCGCCATCGACGGGCGCCGCAATCTGCAACAGATAGCCGCGCAGACCGGTATCGACCCGATCAGCTTCGGCGGGCTCTGGACCAAGGTCGAGAAGGCCCTCCTGCCCTGGGGCTTGCTGGTCTACTCGAACGTGCTGAGGTAATCCCATGTGCGGACGTTTCGCCGTCACCCTGCCGCAGGACGCCATGGCACAACTCTTTGCCGCGCGCCCCGTTAACGATTTGCCGATGGTTCCCAACTACAACGTCTGTCCGACAAACGATGTGCACGTGGTGACCTCGGACGGCACCGACAGGCAGCTTGGGTCGATGCGCTGGGGCTTCATCCCGCACTGGTACAAGACGCCCGCTGACGGCCCGTTGCTGATCAACGGGCGGGCCGAAACCATCGCGGAAAAACCCGCCTTCCGGTCGGCCGCCCGCGACCGGCGCTGCCTGATCCCGGCCAGCGGTTTCTACGAATGGACCAAGGACGAGGACGGAAATCGCCTGCCCTGGTTCATCCATCCGGCCGAAGGTGACGCGCTGGCCTTCGCCGGAATCTACCAGTCCTGGGACAAGGGTGACGAGCCGATGACCACCTGTGCCATCGTCACGACCGGGTCGAACGAGCCGATGCGAAAGATCCATCACCGGATGCCAGTGATCCTGGCCGAAAAGGACTGGCCGCTCTGGCTGGGCGAGGCGGGCCACGGTGCGGCCACGTTGATGACAGCGGCACCGGATGACACGCTGCGGCTCTACCGCGTGGACCCGAAGGTCAATTCCAACCGGGCCTCTGGACCTGGCTTGATCGAGCCGCTCGACGACTGATTATTCGTAAAAATAATCAGCAGGTTACACGACGCATCCCCGTGCCCGAGATTATTCGTACGAATAATCTTGTCACCGCGGCGCCATCAGCCGCGCCATGTCGAGCATTCGGCAGGAAAAGCCCCACTCGTTGTCGTACCAGCCGAAGACGCGCAGGAGGCCGCCGGCAGACACGCTCGTCTCGGGTCCGACGAGGATCAGGGATTCCGGTCGTCCGCGCAGGTCGGAGCTGACCAGCGGTTGCTCGGTCCAGCCGAACACACCGCCGGGCCGCACCGCCCCTTGAAGGACGGAATTCACCGTTGCAGCATTTACCGTCTCGCGGGTCTGCACGGTCAGGTCGATGCAGGACACGCTGGCCGTGGGCACGCGGATCGCCCGCGCCTCGATCCGGCCTTTAAGATGCGGCAGGACAAGCCCGGTCTGATCTTGCGCGCTGGTCGTCGTGGGCACCATCGACAAAGCCGCAGCGCGGCTGCGCTCCGGCGCGGCGCGGGGCTTGTCCACCGTCGGCTGGCTGCCGGTATAGCAGTGCACCGTCGTCATCTGCCCGTTGACCAATCCGAACGCCTCGTCCAGAAGCCGCGCGAGCGGGGCCAGCGCATTGGTCGTGCAGGAAGCGTTGGAGACGATCCGGTGATCGGACAGATCGCCTTCGTTCGCTCCCATCACGAGCGTCACGTCCGCCTCGGGCGACGGTCCGGACACCAGCACCTTGCGCGCACCCGCTGCCAGCCCGCGTTCGGCGACGGCCCGCTTGCCGCCCATGCCGGTACATTCCAAAACGATATCCACCCCTTGCAGATCAAGGCTGCGCAGGTCCGGTTCGGCATGAAACGGGATGCGCCGTCCGCCCACGATCAGGGTGGCATCGCCCGTGCCGACCTCTTCCGGCCACGGGCCGAAGACGCTGTCGAACTGAAAGAGATAGGCGCAGGTGCTCAGCGGCTCGATATCGTTGATCGCGACGAGTTCGAAATCTCGTGTGTCGCGCAGCAGGATCCGCAGCAGGGTCCGTCCAATGCGGCCAAAGCCGTTTATCGCAACACGGATCGGCGGGTTCGACATTTCGGTGCCTCCTGAGACGTCATTTCTGTTTCGAACAATTGCCGCGACCGGGGACGTTTGCCAACCGTGAAACAATACTTGATCAAATTATGCATCCGCCGCCGTGGTCGCCGGCGGTGCACCCGGAGCGACCGAATCCTCGAGCGCGGGATACCGCAGCCAGAGCGTCACACCCCGCGCCACGAAGCTGATCAGAAGCGCCAGCCACAGCCCGTGATTGCCCAGCCACGGCACCAACACCAAGACGGCGGCGACATAGATCACAAGGCTCAGCGCCATCATGTTGCGCATGTCCCCGGCCCGTGTCGCGCCGATGAATATCCCGTCCAGCATGAAAGGTGCCACGCCGACCACCGGCGCGATACAGACGTAGACCAGAAAGGCCCGCGCTTCGGTCTGCACCTCGGGCGCCTTCGCCATCAGGTCAATGATCGCCCCGCCCCATAGAGCGAAGGCACAGGCCATAAGAACCACGATCGTCAAGGCCCAGACACTGGCCAAGATAGCCCCCCGGCGCAGACGCGCAACACTGCGCCGCCCGAACGCTTGACCGACCAGCGCCTCGGCGGCGAACGCGAAGCCATCCAGCGCATGCGCCGAGATGTTCAGGAACTGCAACAGGACCTGGTTCGCGGCCAGCGTAACGTCTCCAAAGTCGCCGCCGATCAGCAGGAAGGAAATGAAAATCGCCTGCAGCATCAGTGACCGCAGCAGGATATCGCGATTCACCGACATCATTCGCGCCAGCTGCACCCTGTCAAACACCCGGCCCCAGTCGCGCCAGGCGTCCACGCGCCAGACGTCGCGGCACAGCCACAGACCAAGAATCAGGCCCGACCATTCGGCAATAAAGGTCGCCCAGGCCACCCCGGTCACACCAAGGTCCAGCCCTAGCACGAACCATATGTCCAACAGAATGTTGATCCCGTTCATCGCGACTTGAAGCACCAGCACCGCGCGGGTCCGCTCCAACGCGATCAGCCAGCCGGTGACACCATACAGGGCGATTAAGGCAGGCGCGCTCCAGACCCGGATCGCCATGTAGTCCCGCGCCAGCGCCTCGACCTCCGCGCTGGCGGGCGACACGAGAAAGGCCCCCGCGAACAACGGCAGTTGAAGAACGATTATGCCCACGCCTGCCGTGATGCCGATCATCAGCGACCGGGTCAGCATGGCGGCCACCTCGCCGGTCTGTCCCGCCCCGTGCGCCTGGCTCGTGAGGCCCGTCGTGCCCATCCGCAGAAAACCGAAGACCCAGTAAAGCCCGGTCAGAATGATCGCGCCGATACCGACTGCGCCGATGGGCACGGCCTCGCCCAACTGCCCCACGACGCCTGTATCCACCGCGCCCAGGATCGGGACTGTGGCATTCGACAGCACGATCGGTATGGCGATGTTGAGCACGCGTTTATGCGTGATCTCCGCCGGTGTCTCAGCCATCGCGGCGCGGCATCAGGAAGTGCCCGGTTGCCTGTGCAAAGGGACGGGCCCGGTTGTCTTGCCACGCCTCGGCCCGAACAGACGCATAGCGCCGGCCCGACCGTGTAACCACCGCGCGGGCATAGGCATCCCGCGGCAGGCCCGAACGCAGGTAATCCACGGTGAAATCAATCGTCTTGGGCAGGCGCGGCAAGTCGCCGGCTTCGAACGCCTCTACCGCCAGCTCGCCGGATTCCATCTCGTCCCACAGCATCGCCCAGCTCAGCGTGATGATCGACGTCACCTCCAGAAACGCCGAGGTGGCACCGCCATGCAACGCGGGCAAGAGCGGGTTGCCGATCAGCTTTTCATCAAAGGGCATCACCCCGGTAAGTTCGTCCCCGCGACGGTCGAATTCGATCCCCATGAAACGGATATAGGGCACGTGATCCACAAGGGCGTGAAGCGCCGCGTCGCGGCGTTGCTTGATGACCTGCACGGGTTCGGGACGCGAGCGGCTCATGATTTGCGCGCCACTGTGAAGGTGCCGGTGGCCTGCGCCACGGGGCGGTCGGCATCGTCGTCCAGCGTCTGCGCCCGGACGAAGGCGACCGAACGGGTGATGTGATAGCACTCCGCCCGCGCCCGTATCGTCTGGCCGGGCTTTGCCGGTCGCATGTAGTCGATGCGCAGGTCGATCGTGGCCGTGGCCCCGGGCGAGTCCGGGTGACTCATCACCGCCGCTCCGCAACACGTGTCCATCAGCGCCGACACAGCGCCGCCGTGGATCACCCCGGTTTCCGGGTCGCCCACCAGGTGGTCTGCATAGTCCATCTTCATCTCGGCCACACCGTCACCGACATGCGTGATCTCCATCCCCAGCGCCTTGGCATGCGGAATGGCGCCCATGAACTGCGCGGCGATCTTGTTGTTGTCGGTCATGAAAAGTCCTGCGGCTTGCTCGCCTCTTTATGGTCTCTAATGCCCGCGCGCTGCAAGGGTGCCTGTTGCGCGATCCGCCCTAAGTCTCTTAAGTAGACTTCAGGAGGACCCGCGATGTCAGAGCAACGCCTGTCATTCAAGGAGATGTGCGCCAAGTTCGACGTGACGCCGCGCACGCTGCGGTACTACGAGTATATCGAGTTACTCAGTCCGACACGTGAAGGGCGCTCGCGCTACTATGGTCCGCGCGAAGTGGCTCGCATGACACTGATCCTGCGCGGTCGCCGCTGGGGCTTTGCCCTCGAAGACATTCGACAGTGGCTGGAAATCTACGAGGAAAAGGGCACCGAGACGCAGTTGCGTACCTGGATCGACCTTGCCGACCGCCAGTTGGAAGAACTGCGCACCCAGAAGGAACAGCTGGAACAGTCCATCGCGGAGCTGAAAGAGGCCCGCGATTCGACCGAAAAGTCGCTCGGCTAGACCTTCGGCCGTCTGGCCTCCCTCGATATTTCCGCAAAATAATTGCGCGGGTCGCAGGTTGACCTTGCCTGATCTTACGTAAAGCACAAAGTGACGTTACGTAGTGGTTACGTAAACCTGCTTACGTGTTGTACCGATGGCTATCGCCTCACATGTTCCGGCCACGCAACGAGATTTACGGAAACCGACATGACCGACGAAACGATGACCATTCGCGAGATGTGCGACGCGTACAACGTGACGCCGCGGACCCTGCGTTTCTACGAGGCGAAAGAACTGCTCTTCCCGCGCCGGGAAGGTCAGAAGCGGCTGTTCACGAAAAGCGACCGCGCGCGGCTCAAGCTGATCCTGCGCGGCAAGCGCTTTGGCTTCAGCCTCGAGGAAATCCGCCAGCTTCTCAACCTCTATGACCGGGGCGACCAGCAGCTGACGCAGTTGGAAAGCACATATGAAATCGCCAAGGACCGGCTGGAAGAGCTTGAACGCCAACGCGACGAGCTGACCGCGGCCATCGACGACCTGCGCGACCAGATGAAATGGGGCGAGAAGATGATCTCCTCGCTCCGCCAGACACCGAAAGCCGCGGAATGATCCCCGGCCCGACACTGTGATGATGTAGGGAGACCACCACATGCCGAGCTACACCCCGCCCACCAAGGACATGCAGTTCATCCTTCACGATGTTCTGAAGGTCAGCACCACCGACACCCCCGGCTATGCCGAACTGGACCGTGACTTTACCAGCGCCGTTCTGGAAGAGGCCGGCAAGATCTCATCCGAAGTTCTGGCACCCTTGAACGTCGTCGGCGATACCGAGGGCTGCAAACTGGAAAACGGTGTGGTCCGCACGCCTACAGGTTTCAAGGATGCCTTCGACCAGGTGCGCGAGGGCGGCTGGACCGCGCTGGACCTGCCCGAGGAATTCGGTGGCCAGAACATGCCCTATATCCTCGGCACCGCGGTGGGCGAAATGTTCTCGGCCGCCAACCAGGCCTTCACAATGTACCAGGGCCTTACCCATGGCGCGGCTTCGGCAATCCTGGCGCACGGGTCCGAGGATCAGAAGGCCACGTACCTGCCCAAGATGGCGTCCTGCGACTGGACCGGCACGATGAACCTGACCGAGCCGCATTGCGGCACCGACCTGGGCCTGATGCGGACCAAGGCGGAACCGCAGGGCGACGGCAGCTACAAGATCACCGGCCAGAAGATCTTCATCTCGTCGGGCGAACACGACATGGCCGACAACATCATCCACCTCGTGCTGGCCAAGATCCCCGGCGGCCCCGAGGGCATCAAGGGCGTCAGCCTCTTCATCGTGCCCAAGTTCCTCGTGAAAGAAGACGGCACCCTGGGTGAACGCAACGGCGTCGCCTGCGGCAAGATCGAGGAGAAGATGGGCATCCACGGCAACTCGACCTGCGTCATGAACTATGACGAGGCGACGGGTTACCTGCTGGGCGAAGAGCACAAAGGCATGCGCGCCATGTTCACCATGATGAACGAGGCCCGTATCGGTGTCGGCATGCAGGGCCTCGCGCAGGCCGACGTGGCCTATCAGAACGCGCTCGAATATGCCAAGGACCGGCTGCAAGGCCGCGACGTCACCGGCGTGAAAAACCCCGACGGCCCAGCCGACCCGCTGATCGTCCACCCGGACATCCGCCGCGCGCTCCTGGACCAGAAAAGCTTTGTCGAAGGCGCCCGCGCGTTCCTTCTGTGGGGCAGCCAGATGATCGACCAGTCGCATCGCGGCAATGACGAGGCCGCTGAGGGCATGGTCAGCCTGCTGACCCCGATCATCAAGGGCTTCCTGACCGACGAGGGTTTCGACATGACGATCCTCGCCCAGCAGGTCTATGGCGGCCATGGCTATATCGAGGAATGGGGCATGTCCCAGTTCGCCCGCGACGCCCGGATCGCCATGATCTACGAAGGCGCCAACGGCGTTCAGGCGCTCGACCTCGTCGGCCGCAAGCTGGCGCAGGATGGCGGCAAGCACGTCATGGCCTTCTTCGACATGGTCAAGGCGTTCATCAAGGAGAACGAAAGGCACCCGGCGCTGAAGCAGGACTTCCTCGATCCGCTCAAGGAAAGCTCGAAGCACCTTCAACAGGCCGGCATGTTCTTCATGCAGAACGGCATGAAGAACCCCAACGCGGCGCTGTCGGGGTCCTATGACTTCATGCACCTTTTCGGGCATGTCTGCCTGGGCCTGATGTGGGCACAGATGGCCAAGGCCGCGCACGCGGCGATCGAGGCCGGTGACGGCGACACGGCCTTCTACAAGACCAAGATCGCCACGGGCCGCTTCTACATGAAACGCCGCCTGCCCGCGACCGGGATGCACCTTGCGCGCATCGAATCCGGCGCCGAGCCCGTGATGGAGCTTGAAGCCGAGGCATTCTGAACACCTTGGGGTGGGTTTCAAACCCACCCTACGCACGCCACGATGACTGGGAGGACATCATGCCGAAACGCTTTCGCCTGACCCGCCGCTTCAACGCCGCGATGACCGAGGACGGTTATCGCCGGCTGCGGAAATTCGCGCAGGACTCCGGGCTCGACGAAGGCGAGGCGCTGTCCTTCCTCTTCGAGAATTTCGACAGCGTGATCGACGAGGACACGTTCGGTCACCGGCTGCGTATTTTCAATTCAGAACTCGACGCCCGCAAACGCTAGGGAGGCACCTCATGTCCGCATGGATGACCGACGAGCACGAAATGCTCACCGAGATGACGGCCAGGTTCATCACCGAGGAGTGGGGCCCGCATTTCGAACGCTGGCGCAAGGCCGGCATCATGGACCGCGAGATCTGGCAGCAGGCCGGGGCGCTGGGCCTGCTCTGCCCCTCGATCCCCGAGGAATACGGCGGCGCGGGCGGCGATTTCGGCCACGAAGCGGTGATCTGCATCGAGCAAAGCCGTGCCAACCTTGCGAGCTGGGGCAACCCGATCCATTCCGGCATCGTGGCGCACTACCTGCTGGCCTATGGCAGCGAAGAACAAAAGAAGCGCTGGCTACCCAAGATGGTCTCCGGCGACATGGTGGGCGCGCTGGCCATGACCGAACCCGGCGCGGGCTCGGACCTGCAAGGCATGAAGACCAAGGCCCTGCGCGAGGGCAATTCCTATCGCCTCACTGGCCAAAAGACGTTCATCACCAACGGCCAGCACGCCGACCTGGTCATCGTCGCCGCCAAGACCGATCCCAAGCAGGGCGCAAAAGGCATCTCGCTCGTCGTGGTCGAAACCGAGGACACCGAGGGCTTCACCCGCGGCCGCAACCTGGAAAAGAACGGGCTCAAGGCCGGAGACACCTCCGAGCTTTTCTTCGACAATGTCGAGATCCCGCCGGAAAACATCCTTGGCGGCGAAGAGGGCCGCGGCTTTTACCAGATGATGGAGCAATTGCCACAGGAACGGCTGATCATCGCGTGCGGGGCACAGGGCGCGCTGGAGGGCGGCGTCGCCCGCACCATTGCCTACACAAAGGAACGCGAGGCATTCGGCGCGCCGATCTTCGACAAGTTCCAGACGATCCGCTTTACCCTGACCGAGTGCCTGACCAAGACCAAGGTCTGCCGCGCATTCCTCGACGAGTGCATCGAGGAACACCTCCACGGCAAGCTGAGCGTCGAGAAAGCCGCGATGGCCAAATACTGGCTGACGGACACGCAGTTCGAAGTGCTGGACGCCTGCGTTCAACTGCATGGCGGCTACGGCTACATGGCCGAGTACGACATCGCCGAAATGTGGGCCGACGCGCGGGTGCAGCGCATCTACGGTGGCACCAACGAGATCATGAAAGAACTGATTTCGAGGTCGCTATGAAAATTCGGCCCGCGCGTCTGCCGCAAATCGCCGGACGCCTTCGGCGAGAGTATTTGGGGAACAGTGAAAGAGCACCCCGCTTTTCATCGTTCCAAAAATACTCAAATCCGACGCCTGCCAAGAGAACGAAACTGGGAGTTAGGACATGACGATCAAGCTGCACTGCTTCGGCGAAAGCGGCAACGCCTACAAGGCGGCGCTGGCGCTGGAACTTTCCGGTCTGGACTGGGAGCCGGTGAAGGTCGATTTCTTCGGCGGCGAAACCCGTGGCGACGCGTATCGCCGTGACGTCAACGAAATGGGCGAAGCGCCGGTGATGATCGACGGCGATATCCGCCTGACCCAGTCGGGCGTGATCCAGCAATACGTCACCGACCAGACGGGAAAGTTCGGCGGTCGCGACCAGGCCGAGAAATACGAGGTTCTGCGCTGGGTCCTATGGGACAATCACAAGCTTTCCAGTCAAGCCGGAATGACCCGCTTCCTGATGAACTTCCTGCCCGAGGACAAGCGCCCGGCAGAGGTCATCAGCTTTACCCAAGGCCGCCTGAAAGCCGCCTACACCACCCTGAACGACCGGCTTGAGGGGCGCGACTGGATCGTCGCTGACGGGCTGACCAATGCCGACATTTCCTGCTGCGCTTACCTTTTTTACCCCGAGCCCTTCGGCTTCGACCGCGCCGAATGGCCCAATATCGACAGATGGCTTTCCAGCATCGAGGCGCTGCCCGGCTGGAAACATCCCTATGACCTGATGCCGGGCTCTCCGGCAGACCGCGCCTGAACAAACCATCGGCGCACACGAAAAACAATCCGACACGACAGGACAACTAAAGGAGTCCGGACATGACCGAAGCCTATATCTATGACGCGGTCCGCACGCCGCGCGGCAAGGGCCGCAAGGACGGCGCGCTGCACGAAGTGACCGCCGTGCGCCTCAGCACCCATGTGCTGAACGCGCTCAAAGACCGCAACGGCCTTGACGGTCACGCCGTCGAAGACGTGATCTGGGGCAACGTCACGCAGGTTATGGAACAGGGCGGCTGCCTTGCGCGGACCGCCGTGCTGGCCTCCGACCTCGACGAATCCATCCCCGGCCTGGCCATAAACCGCTTCTGCGCGAGTGGAATGGAAGCCGTGAACCTGGCCGCGAACCAGGTCAAGGGCGGCGCGGGCGAGGCCTATATTGCAGGCGGCGTCGAGATGATGGGCCGCGTGGCCATGGGCAGCGACGGTGCGGCGATTGCCGTTGACCCCAGCGTGGCCATGGACAGCTACTTCGTCCCGCAAGGCATCAGCGCGGACATCATCGCCACCGAATACGGTTTCAATCGCGACCAAGCCGATGCGCTGGCGGTTGAGAGCCAGAACCGTGCGGCGGCGGCGTGGAAGGACAACCGTTTTGAGAAATCCATAATCGAGGTGAAAGACCAGAATGGCCTGACCATCCTCGACCATGACGAATACATGCGCCCTGGCACCGACATGCATGCCTTGGGCGCGCTCAATGCCAGCTTCCAGCAGATGGGCGAGGTGATGCCCGGCTTCGACGCCGTGGCCAAGCTGAAATACCCGCACCTGGAAAAGATCAACCACATCCACCACGCCGGCAACAGCTCTGGCATCGTGGACGGCTCTGCCGGTGTGCTGATCGGCTCCAAGGAATTCGGCGAGAAATGGGGCCTGAAGCCCCGCGCGCGTATTCGGCAGACCTGCAAGATCGGCACCGACCCGACGATCATGCTGACCGGGCCTGTTCCGGCGACACAGAAGATCCTGGCGGATTCCGGCATGAACATCGGCGACATAGACCTTTTCGAGGTGAACGAGGCCTTCGCCTCGGTCGTGCTGCGCTTCATGCAGGCCTTTGATGTCGATCCCGAGCTGGTCAACGTCAACGGCGGCTCCATCGCCATGGGCCACCCTCTGGGCGCCACCGGTGCCATCATCATTGGCACGCTGCTTGATGAACTGGAGCGCTCGGACAAGGAAGTCGGGCTCGCCACGCTCTGCATCGCGTCCGGCATGGGCGCAGCCACGATCATCGAACGCGTGTAACCCGGGATACGAGGATTAGAGACATGACTGACTTCACGATGGAAAAAGGCGCCGACGGCGTCGCGATCATCACCTGGGACACCCAAGGCAAGTCCATGAACGTGATGAACATGGAAGGCTGGCCCCTGCTGGAAAGCCTGGTGGACGACGCGCTGGCGGACGATGCGGTCAAGGGCATCGTCATCACCTCCGGCAAGGAAGGCACCTTCGCCGGGGGCATGGACCTCAACGTGATCGCCAAGATGAAGGAAATGGCCGGCGACAATCCGGCGCAGGGCCTGATGGACGGGCTGATGAACATGCACTCCATCCTGCGCAAGATCGAGCGCGGCGGCATGGACGACAAGAACAAGGGCGGCAAGCCCATCGCCGCCGCCCTGCCCGGCACCGCGCTTGGCATCGGGCTGGAAATTCCGCTGGCCTGCCACCGCATCTTTGCCGCCGACAATCCCAAGGCCAAGATCGGCCTGCCCGAGATCATGGTCGGCATTTTCCCCGGCGCGGGCGGCACCACCCGCCTTGTCCGCAAGTTGGGCGCGATGGGCGCCTCGCCCCTGCTGCTCGAAGGCAAGCTGAACGATCCCAAGAAAGCCAAGTCCGCCGGCGTGGTGGACGAGGTCGTGCCCGCCGATGAGCTGATTGCCAAGGCCAAGGAATGGGTCCTTTCCGAGCCCAGCTTCGTCAAGCCGTGGGACGAGAAAGGCTACAAGATGCCCGGCGGCGCGCCCTACCACCCGGCGGGCTTCATGACCTTCGTCGGTGCCTCTGCCATGGTCAACGGCAAGACGCAAGGTGCCTTCCCGGCGGCCAAGGCGCTGCTAAGCGCGGTCTATGAAGGCGCGCTCGTACCCTTCGACACCGCGCTCAAGATCGAGGCGCGCTGGTTCACCAACGTGTTGATGAACCCCTCCTCGGCGGCCATGATCCGCAGCCTTTTCATCAACAAGGAAGCGCTGGAAAAAGGCGCCAACCGGCCCGACGTGCCCGACCAGAAGGTCAAGAAGGTCGGTGTCATGGGTGCCGGCATGATGGGCGCGGGCATCGCGCTCGTCTCGGCCATGGCAGGGATGGAGGTCGTGCTGATCGACCAGAAACAGGAAGCCGCCGACAAGGGCAAGGCCTACACCGCCGACTACATGGACAAGGGCATCAAGCGCGGCAAGGCCACCGAGGACAAGAAGGCGGCGACGCTGGACCTCATCACCGCGACCACCGATTACAACGCGCTGAAAGGCGCGGACCTGATCATCGAGGCCGTGTTCGAGGATCCGGGCGTCAAGGCCGAGGTCACCAAGGAAGTGCTGAAAGTCGTCGGCGACGATTGCATCTTCGCCACCAACACCTCGACTCTGCCGATCACGGAACTGGCAAAGGCGTCGGACAATCCCGGGCAGTTCATCGGCATCCACTTCTTCTCGCCCGTCGAGAAGATGATGCTGGTCGAGATCATCAAGGGTGCGGAAACCGGCCCAAGGGCAGTGGCGAAAGCACTGGATTACGTCCGGCAAATCCGCAAGACGCCCATCGTGGTGAATGACGCGCGGTTCTTCTACTGCAACCGCTGCATCATCCCCTACATCAACGAAGGCATCCGGATGGTGGCCGAGGGTGTGACGCCCGCACTGATAGACAACGCCGCGCGTCAGCTGGGCTTCCCGGTGGGACCGCTGCAACTGGTCGACGAGACCTCGATCGACCTCGGCGCCAAGATCGCCCGCGCGACCAAGGCCGCGATGGGCGACGACTATCCCGATGCTGCCGTGGACGAGGTGATCTTCTGGATGGAAAAAGAGGGCCGGCTGGGCCGCAAATCCAACGCTGGCTTCTTCGACTATGATGAAAAGGGCAAGCGACAGGGGTACTGGCAAGGGCTGGAAGAGAAATACCCCCATGCCGAAGACCAGCCCGACCTGATCGAAGTGCAGCATCGCCTGATGTTCGCGCAGGTGCTGGAGGCCGTCCGCGCACTGGAAGAAGGCGTGCTGGAAGACATCCGCGAAGGCGACGTGGGCGCGATCCTGGCCTGGGGCTTTGCGCCGTGGTCAGGTGGTCCGTTCTCGTGGCTCGACATCATCGGCACGCCTTACGCGGCCGAGCGTTGCGACGAACTGACAGCCAAATTCGGCGAGCGCTTCGCCACGCCTGACTTGCTGCGCGAGATGGCGGGCAAGAACCAGTCCTTCTACGGACGCTTCGGCACCCAGGCAAAAGCGGCATAACCGCGACCTTTAGAGCACAAGCGAAACCCGCGCGGCCAGACAACCGCGCGGGTTTCTTCGTTCCGGTGCGAAAAGCCGCAAGCCGCTATGCCGGAACAGCCGCAGCCCAAATGTCCTGGGAGGAATTGGAGCAAGCGGTGCCAATCTCTTCTTTGATCTGCACGGCCAGGAACCGCGCCTCGTCCATCGACAGGACCGAGTAGAACGGGCGGGCCTCTTCGGCGAAGGCCGCATCGACCATGTCGGCGAATGCGGGGCAGAAAAACAACGCCCCGTTTTCCGCGAACACCACCTGGTCGGCGGCGAAATGCAGGACCACGACTTCGACATCGCACTCTGGCGGCGTGCGGGCGACACCGTAAAGCCCCTCGATCGCCTCGGCGGGCATCAAGGTGAAGGGATCGCCGTAGAGGTCCTCGGCGGCATCACTTTCCACCATGATATTCTGGCCCGGCAACACGCGCATCACCTCGCGGTTGCCCAGCGCACCGGCGGGCACCTCCAGCGGCCAGAACTGGCGCGGGCAATGATCCTGCCCACTCCACAGGCCAACGCGACTTACTTTCGTGATCGTCTGAAGTCCGCCGTCGAAGGTCAGCACCTTGTCGCCCGCCGCAATCGCCTCGACCGGGCGCCAGCCCATGCCGGTTGCCACTTTCGTGCCCGAAATCAGCCCCGATTTGACTGCCGTTGCGTTCGCGTTCTCGAAAATATCGCGCTTCCCAAGCGTGGACTTCCATCCGAACATTGGTCTTTTCCCCTCTTGTGCCGTTGGCAGACGGCGTCAGCAGACAAGATCCATGTGCCGTGATTCTCGGGACGCTCCTTGGTCGGAAAAGTGTCACTATTTGGGCATTGTTTCAGCAACGTGACCAGTCGGGAGCTCTTCAGAAAACAAGCCTAAGACTTGAAACGAAAGCCGTTCAAAATTGGTAGCCGAACCTTTCGATATCGACCGCACACAGGCGCGACACCACATCAGCGTCAGCCTCGTTGTAGTAGCTGCGATAGTCCTGCACGCGGGCCGACCGCTTCTCATGCGGCAGGTCAAGGCGGAATCCCAGATGATCCCATAGCGGCCCGGCCTCCTCCTCGAAATGCTCCAGCCGGATGAAAAGCCCGGCCTGATCCTGCCCATCCGCCCTGCGCATGTAGCGGGCATAGTACCAGGCGCGGATTGCGTCCTGCATGTCCGTCGCATTGAGAAACCCGGTGAAATCGGCGGTCTTGGCCCTGGCGACGGCCGGATGATCGAAGGCCTGGATCCGCAACCAGTGATAGTAGCTGACGATCCTGTCCCACGGGTTGCGCACCAAGGTGAAGCACAAGGCCTGCGCCACGAAGCCGGTTGAGACCAGCCCGTCGATATCGGCCAGCGTGGAATGTTTCCACAACCGGCCGGCGCTTTGCACATCCTTGATCCGCCCCCGCCGCTTTTTCGCTTTCGGCGTGTCCCCAATCAGGATGTCGTCCCGCATCGCGCGTCCTTCCAGCGCCAGCGCCAGGGACGTGCCGCCTGTCTTGGGGATATGCACGAAGATATAATTGCGTCCGGGCGAGATTATCATCGAGGAACGCTAGGCCAACGCGCGGGGCTTGGAAAGATTGCCGCAAGTGCGAAACAGCTTTGCGTTCGGCCTCGAAATACGCGATACCTCCTGCCGATCAGGACATACGCTTTCACGAAAGGACGTCTGGCATGGGTTGGATGAAGGATGAAACCGGTCTCGAAAGAACCGCCGCGAATTACGTCCCGCTGACGCCACTGTCGCACCTGCGGCGCGCGGCCCACGTGTTTCCCGACCATGACGCGGTTGTCTATGGCACGTTTCGCAAGACCTATGCCGAGTATTTCGAACGCGCGACCCGCCTTGCCTCCGCCCTTCAGAAGCTGGGCATCGTCCCCGGTGACGTTGTGGCCACGCTCCTGCCCAACATCCCCGCCCATGCCGAGGCGCATTTCGGCGTGCCAGCCTGCGGTGCCGTGCTGAACACGATCAATACCCGTCTGGAACCTGACACCGTCGCCTATATCCTCGACCACGGCGAGGCCAAGGTCGTTCTGGTCGACCCGCAGTTTCTGCCCGCCTGTGCCGCAGCGATCGAGATGATGGAGGGCCCTGCCCCCACCCTGATCGAGGTCCCGGATGACCAAGCCGGTGTAAAGGCTTACGGCGACTACATGCTCTACGATGATTTCCTCGCCACCGGCGATCCGGCCTTCAAGTGGATCATGCCCGAGGACGAATGGGAAAGCCTTGCGCTCAACTACACCTCCGGCACAACCGGGCGTCCCAAGGGGGTGGTCTACAGCCATCGCGGCGCCTACCTGCTGACCACGGGCAGCGCGGTCACCTGGCCGATGCCGCGCCACGCATGCTACTTGACCATCGTGCCGCTGTTTCACTGCAACAACTGGAACCACACCTGGATGATGCCGATGGTCGGCGGCACGGTCGTGTGCTGCCGGGACATCACCGCGGCCAATATCTACAACGCCATCGCTGACGAGGGTGTCACACATTTCGGCGCGGCGCCCATCGTGCTGAACATGATCGTCAACGCCAAAGACGAAGAACGGCGCAAGTTCGACCACGCGGTCAATGTCTTCACCGCGGGCGCCCCGCCGCCCGCCGCGACCCTGCGCGCGATCGAGCCGCTGGGGTTCGACGTAACGCAGGTCTACGGCCTGACCGAAACTTACGGCCACGTCACCGAATGCATGTGGCACGATCGCTGGGACGATCTGCCCGAAGAGGAGCGCTATGCGATCAAGGCCCGCACCGGCATCCTCATGCCCTTCATGGAGGATATCACCGCCCTCGACCCCGAGACCATGGAACAGGTCCCGATGGACGGCGAAACGCAGGGCGAGGTCATGATCAAGGGCAATGCCGTGATGAAAGGCTACCTCAAGAACCCCAAGGCCACCGAGGAGGCCTTCCGCGGTGGGTATTTCCACTCCGGCGACATCGCCTACCAGCACGAGGACGGCTATCTCAAGATCGCCGACCGCGCCAAGGACATCATCATCTCGGGGGGCGAGAACATCAGCTCGGTCGAGATCGAAGGCGCGCTGATGATGCACCCCGCCGTGCTCTTGTGCGCCGTGGTGGCCATGCCGGACGAGAAATGGGGCGAGGTGCCCTGCGCTTTCGTCGAGGTCAAGGAAACAGCAACAGTGACCGAACAAGACCTGATCGCCTTCTGCCGCGAGCGGCTGGCCGGGTTCAAATGCCCCAAGAAGATCGTGTTCGAGGAACTGCCCAAGACGTCCACTGGCAAAATTCAGAAATTCGAATTGCGCAAGGCGTTCAAATAGAGCATCTCGCCTTCAATCCGAGGCCACGGCTAAAGCCACAACCCGTGCAACGGCTGTGTGCCGCGTCATCGGCAATTGCCCGTTCACAGCTCGTCGTGATACACTGGCCCGAACGCGCTAACGAGGCAGAGCAGGCCCCCGCGACATGACGGCGTTAAGCGAATACGAACGGCTGGAGGCATCCGGCCTGTGGCGGGAGTCCCCGGACGCGCAGCGCGTTGATGTCTACGTCTCCCTTGGTGACGCCACCCTCACCATTCTCGACCGGCGCGAACAGCCGCTGACCCATTGGTCGCTTGCCGCCATCGCCCGGGCCAATCCGGGCAAGCGCCCGGCGCTCTATCATCCCGACGGCGACGCGGGCGAAGTGCTAGAACTGGGCGACGACGCATCCGAGGTGATCGATGCCATCGAAAAGCTGCGCACCGCCGTCGACCGGGCCCGCCCGCATCCGGGGCGGCTTCGGCTGGTCATGTTCCTGGGCAGCCTTGCCGCTGTCGCCGCGCTGGCAACCCTGTGGCTGCCAGGGGCGTTGCGCGATCACGCCACCAAGGTCCTGCCAGACGTAAAACGTGACGAGATCGGCCAGGCCCTGCGCCGCCATATTGAACGGGTTACCGGACCGGCCTGTGACGGCCCCGACGGGCGCCGCGCCCTGTCGGAACTGGCCAGCCGGCTTCCGGCCGGGGACAGCCCCGGCTCGCTCGACGTGATGCGCGACGGCGTGAAGGGCGCGGTCGCCCTCCCCGGCAAGACCATCCTGCTGGACCGCGCCTTGGTCGAAGATTTCGAAGAGCCCGACGTGCTGGCCGGCTTCGTCATCGAACAACGCCTTCGCGCCAGTGTCCACGACCCGATCGACGCCCTTCTGCAATACGCCGGAACCTGGGACAGCATTCGCCTGCTGACCACTGGAGAGTTGTCCGAGGATGTTTTGTCGAACTATGCCCGTCACCTGCTGACGCAAGACGAAGAGCCGCTTCCGGACGAAACGCTGCTGAACGGTTTCGAAAGCTGGTCCGTGCGCTCCACGCCCTACGCCTACGCGCTGGATGTGACCGGCGAGTCCACGCTTGGGCTGATCGAGGCTGACCCCTTCGCCAGCGAAGCGCCGCCGCCGATCCTCAGCGATGCGGACTGGCTGCGGCTGCAAGGCATCTGCGGCGGCTGAGGCCGCAGATCTGCCGGGTCACTTACGGAAATAGGCGTTGGGATAACCCGCGCGGCGCACGGCCCGCATACCCGATTGAAGCTGTGATTGCGTCCCGAACGGGCCGACGACAACCGAAGTGTAGGGTTGCCCCTTGTGCGTCGTCTTGCCCATCCGCGCGGGAAGCCCGGCATTGGCCAGCCGCTGTGCCGCGCTGCGGGCCAGGTCCGGCGCGCTGAAGATCCCGACCTGCACATAGCGGTGGCTGGCCGCCTTGGCCGGCGCCTTGGGCGCCGAGGACCGTGTCGACACGGTTGGTTTCACGGTCTCCCTGGGGGGTGCGGTCTTGGCGACGTTGCGGGTCCGCTTGACAGTGCGGACCTGCCCGTCGCGGCCACGCACGAAGGTGATCGGGTCGGGCACCATCTGGCCCCGCGTCGCTACAATCACGCCCGCCGCCCGCTGCTGTTCAAAACTGGTATAGGGATACTGCAACCCGGGATAGTTATGCGTCACTTCACGCCCAGTGCGGCGGTCGATCAGGCGGCGCGGTACGGTCTTGGTCCAGGCGACCTCCATCATCGCCTTGCCGGCGAAGGTCTGGTGCGCGCGCTGCGGGTTCAGACGATCGTCTTCCCAGACAGGCTGATAGCCTTCGGGCACGAACACGCTACGCGTACTGCTGACTTGCCGCTCGTAGACGTGGCGCGGCGCCACGCGCACGGGTGGCGACGGCACATCCCTTGGGGTCACCACCTGCCCGGGCCGTACCACCGACGTGGGCGCGGGCCGCGTCTGCGGCGCCGGGGTTGCTGTGACGACGCGGATGGCAGTACCGGTCCCGGACCCGCCTGAAATCACGTTGGCATGCGGCGTGGTTTGCGGACCGCACCGCACCGCAAGGCCGGGCCTGCTCTGGACGTAGCGTTGCGAGATCGCGCTCGCGCCGGGACAGGCGGGCTGGCTCTGCACCACGCGCCGGGTTTTCGGGGCCGGCTTCGGCGCAGGTTTCGGCGCGGCCGCCGTTCTGGGCGAGACCGTGATGATCTTGGGCGAGGTTGCAGCCGCGCTGGGCGCGGCGGGCTTCGACGCCGGTGCCGGGCGTACGACTTTCTTCGGCGCAGTGGCCACGCGCCTGGTCGTCGGGGCCGGCTTCGGCGCCGCGGCGGGCTGTTGCGGTACGGTAATGACCTCGGGCTCGGGTTGCGCCGGGGCGGGCCGCGCAGCTGCGGTGGCGGTTCCCTGTGTCTGTGACGGCTTGAACCCGCAGATCACCTTGCGCCCCCGCGTCACACGCGGCACCCAGGTTGTCTGACCGTCGATCCCGGCGCGGATGAACACGCATCCCCGGCTGTCGACATATTGGCGTCCGGTGTAACTGGACGGTGGAAACTCCGCCGGAACTCTTGCCCCTGAATCACTCTGCGCCACGGCTCCGCCGTGGACGACAGTTGTGGCGATTGCAGCTATCGCCAGAACACGCGTCAGTTTCATTTTGCCCCCAAGACAGTTGGGGAAAGATTGCCTTATTATTTTCGCTGAGTAAACAGCATTTAGCCTATTTAGTGCCGAACATCCGGTCACCCGCATCACCTAGACCAGGCAGAATGTATCCGATGTCATTCAGACGCTCGTCCAGCGCCGCCGTCACGATCGGCACGTCCGGGTGCGCCTCCTTCATCCGGGCCACGCCTTCGGGGGCGGCCAGCAAACACAGGAACCGGATATCGGTCGCGCCCGCCTCTTTCACCATATCGACCGCCGCCGCCGAGGAATTGCCGGTGGCCAGCATCGGATCGACGAGGATGGTCAGCCGTTTGTCCAACTGCTCAGGCACCTTGAAGTAATACTTTACCGGCTTCAGCGTCTCCTCGTCGCGGTACAGCCCGACGAACCCGACCCGGGCGGAGGGGATCAGCTCCAGCATCCCGTCAAGCAACCCATTGCCCGCCCGCAGGATCGAGATCAACGCCAGCTTGCGCCCCGCCAGAACCGGTGCGTCCATCTCCTGCAACGGTGTCTCGATGGTCTGCGTGGTCATCTTCAGCTCATGCGTAACCTCGTAGGCCAGCAATTGGCTGATCTCTCGCAGAAGCTGCCGAAAGACGGCGGTCGGGGTATGCTTGTCGCGCATGAGGGTCAGCTTGTGCTGCACCAGTGGGTGGGTCACGACGGTCAGGTGCTCTTTCATCTCGGCTCCGTTCGGCAAGGCAGGTATGGCTAGAGCGTTCTTTCCAGAAAAAACCGCGAAGGGCAACGCAGAGCTCAGGGAAGGAAAGACCGCCCCGGTCCGCGCTCGGCCAGCCCAAGATGCGCGGCCACGCTCGCGGCCACATCGACCAAATCCACGATTCCCGCCTCATGCGGCCCGACCCCGGCCGCCAGCACCGGCACCCGCTCGCGCGTGTGGTCGGTGCCGGGCCAGGTGGGGTCGTTGCCATGGTCGGCGGTGATCATCATCAGATCTCCGGGCCGCAGGCACGCCAGGCACCGGCCGATGCCAGCATCGAACCTCTCCAGTGCCTCGGCGTAGCCTTTCACGTCCCGCCGATGCCCGTATTTGCTGTCGAACTCGACGAAATTGGCGAATGTCAGGCTGCCCTCTTCCGCCTTGGCCACCGCCGCATCCAGCGCCTCCATCAGAGCCGCATCGCTGCCAGTCACAACGTCGTCGATCCCCTGCATCGAAAAGATGTCGCCGATTTTGCCGATCCCGTGCACCCCGCGCCCCTCGGCACTGGCCCAGTCGCACAAGGTCGGCGCAGGCGGGGCCATGGCGTAATCCCTGCGCCTGCCCGTGCGCTCGAACCCCTCGGAGGCGGACCCGACGAAGGGCCGCGCGATCACCCGCCCGACGCCCATCTCGTGCAAGCGCGGTGCGATCGTGCGGCAAAGCTCCAGCAACCTGTCCAGCCCGAACCGCTCTTCGTGCGCGGCGACCTGGAACACGCTATCGGTCGACGTATAACAAATCGGCCAGCCCGTACGCATGTGCTCAGCCCCCAGCGCCTTCAGGATCTCTGTACCCGACGCGTGGCAGTTCCCGAGAATCCCATCGACCCCTGCCGCCTCTTGGACCGCCGCCACCAGCGCCTCTGGAAAGGCCGGTATCGTCTGGGGAAAGACGTGCCAGGCAAACGGCATCGGCACCCCGGCCAGCTCCCAATGACCCGTCGGCGTATCCTTACCCGGCGAGAATTCCTGTGCCGCACCCCAGCATCCTTCGGGCGTCGCGCCCAGCCCCGGCGCCACCGCGCCCGAGGCCAGCGTCACCGCCGCCCCAAGCCCAATCCGGTCAAGGTTGGGCAATCTCAGCCCACCAGCCCGCGCCTGCGCGATGTGGGCAAGCGTGTTGGCGCCGGTATCGGGAACAGGCCCGTTGAAAAACCTGTCGGCATCGGGCGCCCCGCCGATTCCCACCGAGTCCATCACCACCAGAAACGCACGGGTCATGGACCGACACGCTCGATCACCAGGGGTTTCTCGGCAGGGGCCGACGGACCGATGGCCATCGCGTCGCGCACGATGGCCTCGGCGGCATCGGCATGGGCCGCACGGCTGGCGTGGATGCGCAACAAGGGCTGTCCCGCGATCACCTCCGTGCCCAGGGGCAGGATGTCGGACAGACCCACCGCCGGGTCGATCCGGTCGGTTTCAAGCTTCCGCCCGCCGCCCAACGCGATCACCGCATGGCCAAGAGCCTCGCCATTTATGGAGGCGACAAAGCCCGGCGCTTCGGCCGGGACCTCGCGGATGATCGTCGCCTCGGGCAGGAAACGCTGCCACGTATCGACGAACTGCACCGGCCCGCCCAGCGCACGCAGCATCCGTCCAAAGACTTCTGCCGCCTGCCCGTTCTTCAAAACTTTCAGCACCTCGCGCGCGCCGCTTTCCGGGCTGTCGCAAAGCCCGCCATGATAAAGCGCCGCGCCGCCCAGATAGCAGGTCAGCTTCGCCAGCCGCCCCTCGATCGTTCCGGACAGGACGCGCATCGCCTCGGCCACTTCCACGGCATTGCCCGCCGACGGCGCCAATGGCTGGCTCATATCAGTGATCAACGCACTGCACCGGCATCCGGCCGCATTCGCCGTCTCCACCAGTGACTCGGCCAGCGCCCGCGCCGCGCCGATGTCCTTCATGAACGCGCCCGAGCCCTGCTTGACGTCCAGAACCAGGCCTGTCAGCCCCGCCGCAAGCTTCTTGGATAGGATCGAGGCAGTGATTAGATCGACGCTTTCCACCGTTCCCGACACGTCCCGCACCGCGTAAAGCCGCCGATCCGCCGGGGCGATCTCGGCGCTAGCGGAAGCGATCACGACGCCGATTTCCTCGACGACCCTCTGCAACCGCCCGGTCTCCAACTCGGTCGAAACGCCTGGAATGGCCTCCAGCTTGTCCAGCGTGCCCCCGGTATGGCCCAGGCCGCGCCCCGAGATCATCGGCACAGCCGCGCCACAGGCCGCCAACGCCGGCGCCAGCACCAGGCTGATGCAATCCCCGATACCACCGGTCGAGTGCTTGTCGAGGACAGGGCGGTCGGTGCGCCACCGCAAGATCTGCCCGCTGTCTCGCATCGCCAGCGTCAGTGCACGGCGGCTTTCGGGCGCAAGCGATTTCAGCAAAACCGCCATGGCAAAGGCCCCGGCTTGCGCATCGCTCACTCCGCCATCGGTCAGACCTTGCACGAAACTCGTGATCGCCTCACCGGACAGCGCGTCCCCGTCGCGTATCGCCGCTATGACCTGTCGTGCCTCCAAGGGTCAGCCATTCGCCATGTGATGTGTTGTAAAGGCACCGGGCAGCAATTCCTTCAACGTCCGCGTGACGGTGACACCGCCGAGCGTTGCCATGGTGACGAGCATCTCGCCGCTGCCGAACTCCGCCAGCTTTTGCCGACACCCGCCGCAAGGTGTCACAGGCTCGGGGCTGTCGGCGACGACCACGATCTCGGCAATTTCTGTTTCGCCGGCCGCGACCATCGCGGCGATCGCCCCGGCCTCGGCGCAGGTGCCTTCGGGATAGGCCACGTTCTCGACGTTGCACCCGGCGAACACCCGGCACGTGCGCGTCGTCAGTGCCGCCCCGACCTTGAAGCCCGAATACGGGGCATGGGCATTCTTCCGCACACGCTGCGCCTCGTCCAGCAAACTCATTCGGCCTCCCGGCATGCTGCCTGCCTCCTCGCTCATTTGAGATTGCGTCGCCACGCCCTGATATGCAAGCTAACTGTGGCCCGGCATCAACAGGGCTGGAACATCCGGTCGATCGGATATAGTTTACCCTTAAACTAATTCTTGCAGAGGACCTCATGGCAGACAACGCGAACGAAAGCCTTCGCCAGGCGGCATTGACCTATCACGAGTTTCCCAAGCCCGGAAAACTCGAGATTCGTGCGACGAAACCGCTGGCCAACGGGCGCGACCTGGCCCGCGCCTATTCGCCCGGCGTCGCCGAGGCCTGTCTCGAAATCAAGGCCAATCCCACCGACGCCAGCCGCTATACCAGCCGCGCCAACCAGGTGGCCGTTGTCACCAACGGCACCGCCGTGCTGGGTCTTGGCAACATCGGCGCCCTCGCTTCCAAGCCGGTGATGGAGGGCAAGGCAGTCCTGTTCAAGAAATTTGCCAATATCGACTGCTTCGATCTCGAACTGGACGAGCAGGACCCCGAGCGCCTCGCCGAGATCGTCTGCGCGCTGGAGCCGTCCTTCGGCGCCATCAACCTTGAGGATATCAAGGCGCCCGACTGCTTCATCGTGGAAAAGATCTGCCGCGAGCGCATGAACATTCCCGTCTTCCACGACGACCAGCACGGCACCGCCATCGTCGTCGGCGCCGCCGCCACCAACGCGCTGCACGTGGCGGGCAAATCCTTCGAGGATATCAAGATCGTCTCGACCGGGGGCGGGGCCGCCGGCATCGCCTGCCTCAACCTGCTGCTGAAGCTTGGCGTGAAACGCGAAAACATCTGGCTCTGCGACATTCACGGTCTGGTCTACGAAGGCCGCACCGAAGACATGAACCCGCAAAAGGCCGCCTTCGCCCAGAAAACCGATCTGCGCACGCTCGACGACGTGATCGAGGGCGCAGACCTCTTCCTCGGTCTTTCAGGCGCGGGCGTGCTGAAACCCGAGCATGTCGCCCGGATGTCCGACAGCCCAATCATCCTCGCGCTGGCCAACCCGATGCCGGAAATCATGCCCGACGAAGTGCGCAAGATTGCGCCCAACGCGATCATCGCGACGGGCCGAAGCGACTTTCCCAACCAGGTCAACAACGTGCTCTGCTTTCCGTTCATCTTCCGCGGGGCGCTCGACGTGGGCGCCACGGACATCAACGACGCCATGCAGATCGCCTGCGTCGAGGCCATTGCCGAGCTGGCCCGCGCCACCACGTCAGCCGAGGCTGCCGCCGCCTACCAAGGCGAGCAGATGAATTTCGGGCCCGACTACCTGATCCCGAAACCTTTCGATCCGCGTCTGTCCAGCGTCGTGCCCACCGCGGTGGCCAAGGCGGCGATGGAATCGGGCGTTGCCGCGCGGCCCATCGAGGATCTCAACGCCTATTCGGCCAACCTTCAGGCGTCTGTTTTCAAATCCGCCCTCCTGATGCGCCCGGTCTTCGAGGCCGCGGCCACGGCCGCCCGGCGGATCGTCTTTGCCGAGGGCGAGGACGAGCGCGTATTGCGCGCCGCTCAGGCCATCCTCGAGGAAACGACCGAACTGCCAATCCTTATTGGCCGTCCTGACGTGATCGCCGCGCGTTGCGAACGCATCGGCCTGGAAATCCGCCCCGACAAGGATTTCAGCATCGTGAACCCGGAGCGTGACCACCGGTACCGCGACTACTGGGCCACCTATCACGACATCATGAAACGCCGCGGCGTCACGCCTGACCTTGCCAAGGCGATCATGCGCACCAACACCACCGCCATCGGCGCGATCATGGTATACCGCGAAGAGGCGGACTCGCTCATTTGCGGCACCTTCGGCGAATACCGCTGGCACATGAATTACGTCTCACAGGTGCTGGGCGACGCCGAACATCACCCGCACGGCGCCCTGTCGATGATGATTCTCGAGGACGGCCCGCTTTTCATCGCCGACACCCATGTGCGCATCCGCCCCACGCCCGAGGAACTGGCCGAAACCGCCATCGGCGCGGCTCGCCACGTCAAGCGCTTCGGCCTCGAGCCCAGCGTCGCCTTTTGCTCGCAGTCGCAATTCGGCAACCAGGGCAGCGATTCCGGCAACCGTCTGCGCGAGGCACTTCAGATCCTCGACCGCGAGCCGCGCAATTTCTGCTACGAAGGCGAGATGAACCTCGACGCCGCGCTTGACCCGGACCTGCGCCAACGGCTCCTGCCCGACAACCGCATGGAAGGCGCCGCCAACGTGCTTCTCTTTTCCAATGGCGACACCGCTTCGGGCGTGCGCAACATCCTGAAAATGAAGGCCGGCGGGCTCGAGGTCGGGCCGATCCTGATGGGCATGGGCAATCGGGCACATATCGTGACACCGTCGATCACCGCACGCGGATTGCTCAACATGGCCGCCATCGCCGGCACCCCGGTGGCCCATTACGGCTGACGCATCCGGGATATTCCCTTATCCGGGCGGCTTGCGGTATTGTGCCACGGGCCGTCCGGACAGCCTTGTCTTGGCGCATTGCCCTGGCGTAAACGAGGCGCGAGGACCGTGGAGGGGATACAATGGCATACAATGATGTTTACGAAGGCTGGAAAAGCGATCCTGAAGGCTTCTGGATGCAGGCCGCCGAAGCTATCGACTGGGACGAAAACCCTCCAAGGCGCTTTTCGATGACGAGGCTCCTTTCTATGAGTGGTACAGCGACGGCAAGGTGAACGGCTGCTACAACGCAGTTGATCGTCATGTCGAGGCCGGACGCGGCGATCAAGTGGCAATCATCCACGACACCCCGATCACCGACAGTATCTCCAAGATCACCTATGCCGAACTCAAGGACCGTGTCGCCAGCCTTGCCGGGGCGCTGCGGGCCAAGGGCGTGCAAAAGGGCGACCGCGTCATCATCTACATGCCCATGGTCCCCGAGGCGCTGGAGGCGATGCTGGCCTGCGCCCGCATCGGCGCGATCCACTCGGTTGTCTTCGGCGGCTTCGCGGCCCACGAGTTGGCCGTACGTATCGACGACGCCAAGCCGAAATGCATTATCGCCGCCTCCTGCGGGCTGGAGCCCGACCGCGTCGTCCACTACAAGCCCCTGCTTGACGGCGCAGTGGACCAAGCCTCGCACAAGCCCGATTTCTGCGTGATCTTTCAACGCGAACAGGAGACGGCCACCCTGACCGAGGGGCGCGATGTCGACTGGCACGACTTCCAGAAAGGCACCGAACCCGCCGATTGCCTGCCGGTCGAGGGCAACCACCCCGCCTATATCCTCTACACCTCCGGTACCACCGGCGCACCTAAGGGGGTTGTCCGGGCCACGGGCGGCCACCTCGTGGCGCTGAACTGGAGCATGAAGAACGTCTACAATGTCGATCCGGGCGACGTGTTCTGGGCCGCGTCCGACGTGGGCTGGGTCGTGGGACACAGCTATATCTGCTATGCGCCGCTCATTCACGGCAACACCACCATCGTGTTCGAGGGCAAACCCGTCGGCACGCCTGACGCCGGTACGTTCTGGCGGGTGATCGAGGAGCACAAGGTGAAGTCCTTCTTCACCGCGCCCACCGCCTTCCGCGCGGTAAAGCGCGAGGACCCGCATGGCGAATACCTCAAGAAATACGACTTGTCAGGTCTGGGCGCCATCTACCTCGCTGGCGAACGCGCCGACCCCGATACCATTGAATGGACGCATAAAATGACCGGAAAGCCGGTCTATGACCACTGGTGGCAGACCGAAACCGGCTGGACCATCGCGGGCATGCCGGCGGGGATCGAGGCGCTGCCGGTCAAGATCGGCTCGCCCACCGTGGCGATGCCCGGCTATGACATCCAGATCCTCGACGATGCGGGTCACCCCGTGGCCCCCGGCACACTGGGCGCCATCGCCATCAAGCTGCCCCTGCCCCCGGGCACCCTGCCCACGCTCTGGAACGCCGAGGACCGTTTTCGAAAAAGCTACCTCGACCATTTTCCAGGCTATTATGAGACCGGCGACGCCGGGATGGTCGACGAAGATGGCTATGTCTGGATCATGGCGCGCACCGATGACGTCATCAACGTCGCGGGTCACCGCCTCTCGACCGGCGGGATGGAGGAAGTTCTGGCCAGCCACCCCGACGTGGCCGAATGCGCGGTGATCGGTGTCAGCGACGAACTCAAGGGGCAACTTCCCGTGGGCTTCGTTTGCCTGACCAAGGGCGTCGACCGCCCGCATGAAGAGATCACTGCCGAATGCGTCAAGCTGGTGCGCGACCAGATCGGCCCCGTCGCGGCCTTCAAGCTGGCCGTGGTCGTGGACCGTCTGCCCAAGACCCGCTCGGGCAAGATCCTGCGCGCCACCATGGTCAAAATCGCCGACAATCAGGACTACAAGATGCCAGCGACGATCGACGATCCCGCCATCCTGGACGAGATCCGCGACGCGCTGCAAACCATCGGCCTGGCGAAGTAGGGCTTAGCTGAACTGCTCCCGCAGCAGCCGTTCCTCCAGCCCGTGTCCCGGATCGAATAATATCCGGTGCTGAATGGTAGGATCGGACCGCACCTCGACCGACAGGACATTTCGGATGGAACTGCTGTCCGCATCCGCCATCACCGGCCGCTTTTCGGGGTCCAACACGTCGAACCGCACATGCGCGTTCTTGGGCAAGAGCGCCCCGCGCCACCGCCTGGGCCGGAACGCCGCCACCGCGGTCAGCGCCAGAACGTCCGACCCGATCGGCAGGATCGGTCCGTGCGCGCTGTAGTTATAGGCCGTGGACCCGGCAGGCGTCGCCAACAGGCAGCCGTCGCAGCTCAGTTCTTCCAAGCGCAACCGCCCGTCCACCGTGATCCGCAGCTTGGCCGCCTGCGGTCCCGCCCGCAGCAGAGACACCTCGTTGATCGCCAACGCCTCATGCGTTTGCCCGTTTTTATCCGTGGCAGACATGAACAGCGGGTTGATGACTTCTTCTTCGGCCTCTTCCAACCGCTCAAGCAGATCCGATTCGCTGTATTCGTTCATCAGGAAGCCGACAGTACCGCGATTCATCCCGTAAACCGGCTTTCCCAGCTTCTGTACCGCGTGCAGCGTCTCGAGCATGAACCCGTCGCCGCCCAGCGCCACAATCAGATCCGCGTCCTCGGGCGTGGCATCGCCGAACCGCGCAGCAAGCGCCGCTCGGGCGGTCTGTGCAATGGGCACGTTGCTGGCGACAAAGGCGATTTTCTGCGGATTGCCCATTTTGGCTACCTTGATTTGTTCCGGAAGTTGATCGAAGCATAAAATGCGCCTTCGTACCAGCGATGCCGGTCCGCAGGTGACATGTGTCGCATTACCGCCTTTCAAAAAGACGGTGTATCCGATACGAAATCGCTTGGCTCGCAATGTGGAGGACATCAAAAATGGCGCACGACGGAAATCAAGAATTTGTTTCAGAAGGCTTTTTCACGGAATCGCTGACGTCTCGCGACCCCGATATCGCCGAAGCCATCCAGAAAGAGCTCGGTCGTCAACGCGACGAAATCGAGCTTATCGCATCGGAAAACATCGTCTCTGCCGCCGTGATGGAAGCGCAAGGCAGCGTGATGACCAACAAATACGCCGAAGGTTACGCCGGCCGGCGCTACTATGGCGGCTGCCAGTTCGTCGACATTGCCGAGAATCTGGCCATCGAGCGCGCATGCAAGCTTTTCGACTGCGGCTTTGCCAACGTGCAGCCCAATTCGGGCAGCCAGGCGAACCAGGGCGTGTTCACCGCCCTTCTGCAACCGGGCGACACGATCCTGGGCATGAGCCTCGACGCAGGCGGCCACCTGACCCACGGCGCGGCCCCCAACCAATCGGGTAAGTGGTTCAACGCCGTGCAATACGGCGTCCGCAAGGAAGACAACCTGATCGACTACGACCAGGTCGAGGCGCTGGCAAAGGAACACCAGCCCAAGATGCTGATCGCCGGTGGCTCCGCCGTACCGCGCCAGATCGACTTTGCCCGCATGCGCGAGATCGCTGACATGGTCGGCGCCTACCTGCACGTGGATATGGCCCACTTTGCCGGCCTGGTGGCTGCAGGCCTGCACCCCTCGCCCTTCCCGCACGCGCATGTCGCCACGACCACAACGCACAAGACACTGCGCGGCCCGCGCGGCGGCATGATCCTGACCAATGACGAGGCGCTGGCGAAGAAGTTCAACTCCGCCATCTTCCCCGGCATCCAGGGCGGTCCCTTGATGCACGTGATCGCCGCCAAGGCCGTCGCCTTTGGCGAGGCCCTGCGGCCCGAGTTCAAGTCCTATATCCAGCAGGTCATCACCAACGCGCAGGCGATGAGCGACCAACTGATCAAGGGCGGGCTGGATACCGTGACCCACGGCACCGACACCCACGTCCTGCTGGTCGACCTGCGACCCAAGGGCGTCAAAGGCAACGCGACCGAGAAGTCGCTGGGCCGTGCCCACATCACCTGCAACAAGAACGGCGTTCCCTTCGACCCCGAGAAGCCCACCGTCACCAGCGGCATCCGTCTCGGCTCGCCCGCCGGAACGACCCGTGGTTTCGGCGAGGCGGAATTCCGCCAGATCGCCGACTGGATCGTCGAGGTGGTCGACGGGCTTGCAGCCAACGGTGAGGACGGAAACGGCGATGCCGAGGCCAAAGTCAAAGCCGAGGTCGCGGACCTTTGCGCCCGCTTCCCGCTTTACCCGAACCTCTGATCTCGGTCTGACCTATCCTGGAAACCCGCGTAAGCCATTGCTTGCGCGGGTTTTTATATGACACCCTGCCAGCGCAGCGCGATAAGTACCAGCGCGCCAAGGATCAATAGGTTGAACACCAAACCGGCCAGCCAGTGGATCAGTCGACTGCGCCGCCGGTCGGCCGCGTCGATGGCTTTCAGGTGCGTCTCCAAAGCCTCGAAAGCCTTCTCGACACGCGCCTCATCGACCTGAGTGGCCAACCGCGGATGCGCCAATTTCCGCTCCGCGTCCACCAGGAACCGGCCTTCGTCCCGAAGGCGCTTGGGCAAAAGCCGCCCGGCGCGGCGCAGCCGCGTGGCAAGCGTCTTGCCCCGAAGCCCCAGCTTTTCGTGAAGCTGCTTTTCAAGCGCCTCGCGCCGTGTGCCAAATTGTTTGCGATCAATCACTTAAGCCACCTCTCGGCGGCGCACACTAGGCGCAATTGATTGCGGGGGCAATGGCGTGTATTGGCTTGTGCCATGCTGAATGTCATTCACCACGCGTCCCAAGGCACGAAGCCGCCGCTTCTCATCGCTCACGGCCTTTATGGTTCGGGCCGCAACTGGGGAGTCATCGCCAAGCGGCTGTCCGACAGGGGCCCGGTCATGGCCGTCGACATGCGCAATCATGGTACAAGCCCTTGGTTTTCCGAGCATTCCTACGAGGACATGGCCGCTGACCTCGCCGAGGTGATCGAGGCCAAAACTGACGGTCCGATTGACGTGCTCGGGCATTCCATGGGCGGCAAGGCGGCGATGGTGCTGGCATTGACCCGGCCCGACCTTGTGCACCGCCTGATCGTGGCCGACATCGCGCCGGTCAGCTATGGTCACAGCCAGGCGCAGTATATCGACGCGATGCGCAGCGTGGACCTGTCGGCGATCACCAAGCGGTCGGATGCGGAGGCGCAGTTGAAAGGCGTCGTCGATGATCCGGCGCTCATTCCCTTCTTCACGCAATCGCTTGATGTGAAAGAAAAAAAATGGCGCCTCAACCTCGATACGCTCGAGGCCGAGATGCCGAAGATCCTCAGCTTTCCCGACTTGGACGGCCGGTTCGACGGCAAGACGCTGTTTCTGTCCGGTGCGAATTCCGACTACGTCGCGCGAGAGTACCGCGCCCGTATCAAGGACCTGTTCCCCGACGCGACCTTCATCAAGATCAAGGACGCGGGCCACTGGCTGCACGCCGAGCGGCCGCGCGAATTTGAATCCGCCGTGCGCGGATGGCTGGAAAATACCGCATCGGTATAGCGTCGGTATCCGGGTGGCATCGCGTCGGTGCGATATCCCCGGCGTCAGCGGGCCTGATAAAGCTGTTTCGCCACGATCCACGATACCGGAAATGCCACGACGAACCCCGCCGCCGCTGTGACCAGGATCGGCGTCAGCGTGTCGTAGCCCATGGCCAGCGCCGCGATGACGAACGAGCCGGCTAGGGTGGATCCGATGAAAACGTGCAAGATAACCATCAACCAGATCATGATGGGTCTCCTCAGTCAGGATGTTGCGCAGCCGGACCATAGCGCGACAGCGGCGCAGCAACCTTGATCTGGGTCACGTGATCTGTGACCAAATTGCGCAGATATGGTGAATTTTGCAATCCGAGCCGCCAGATCTGGTTGACCGCCGACAAAGCGCGCTATATCGCGATGGTACAGGTGTTAGACGCGGTAGCATCAACTGACAGCGGGGTCCGGCGGCCATTTGCCACGGACCCCGTTCGCGTTCCGACCTACTGCCATTCGGCGCATCGGAAGAAATAAAGGCGCCAGGTGCTCAGACGCGGTCTTTGCATCGCGGGGGTCACCCCGCACCCTGACGCCTTTGCCGAACTGACCACCCCGAGGGGCATCCGGCCCGGCTTTGCCGCCGGCCTCTAAGAGACCCTTGGCGATCCCGCCACCCGAAGGCAACGACATCGTACCATCCCCGTCGCCGGACATGGCCGCCTTGGCACCCGAAGGCGCCTTGGCCACGAACACGGGGCAGGCCCCGGTCCGTTTGCATCGACCCGGCGCGACACGCGGCTTGTCCTTCTCTCGAAAGCGACGGACATCCCGGGCATCGGCCTGAACTGGCTTGAGCGGTCGCTAAGGCCCTGCGGCCCCCGGTTCCGCCCGCGCCGGTCCCGAGGGGCCTTTGCGGCACTGCGTTGGGTCAGCGACCCGTTGCAGTCAATGGAATGACACACCCGAAACCGCCGTCGGGCAAGAAAAAAGCACTGCGGCATCAAAATTTCTTGGGGATAACCTGTTGATATCCCAGCGGGAATTTCTGTGGATAAGTCAGAAAACGCTTGTGATCCAGCACACTTGGTCGGGGACAAACGCAATCATTCGGAGAGCGCATGCACCGACAAGGATTCTGCAGTTGCAAATTAACCTTTCTCGCAAAATTGACTCAGAGAAGAACGACTCACGTGATATGTTGGTGAGACACTACACCAGGGTGGGGACCCATGCTTAAAACAACATTATGCGCCGCGACAGCGGCATTTCTGGTCATGGCCGACACGGCCAAGGCGGACTCGTATATCTTGGTCAGCTGCTATCGCGGCCCGTGGAACGAAGTGATCTGGGACAAGGCGAACCCGAACTTCGTCCAGTCACTGATCGACGCGGGCTACAATACGACCGAGGCCACCAGCATCGCCGACTATATCTGTCGCGATCCAAGGCTGGTGGACAACCCGATCGCGCTGGCGAAGGAAGTGCGGGCAGCTGTGAGGGCCGCGCCGCGGGGGTGAGGGATAAGGCCGGGCGGTGACGCCCGGTTTCAATTTCCCGCATTCGTAGGGTTGGTGAAAACCCACGAAGCAAAACGCGTCATCGCGCGTGGGTTATCACCCACCCTACATGGTTTATTAACCTTGTCGCGGAATTATGGGCGTATGCCCAGATACCGACGCCTTCATGTTCCAGCTGGGACATACTTCTTCACTGTCACACTTGCAGACAGGTCCGCGACGACCCTCACCGATGAAATAGATCTTCTGCGGTCGGTCTATGCCTCGGTCACCGCGCAACACCCTGTGCACTGCGACGCGATGGTCATTCTTCCCGATCATATCCATGCGGTCTGGACGTTGCCGCCCGACGACGCTGATTTCTCGATACGGTGGAAAAAGATCAAGTCCGTGTTTTCACGGCACTGCGTGACCAGCGGATATGCCAACCGAAGCCGAATGCGCAAAGGTGAGAAAGGGATCTGGCAGCGGCGATTCTGGGAACACGCGATCCGCGATGACGCGGACTTTGTCGCGCATGTGAACTATTGCCATTTCAACCCGGTAAAACACGGATTGGTCGAGCACCCTGAGGATTGGCCTTATTCGACGGTACATCGAACTATCCGCGCGGCTGCCTAGGGTGGGTGATAACCCACGCGCTAAGGAACGTCGCGCCGCGTGGGTTATCACCCACCCTACGCCAATTTTTCACCGGGGTGCGCGCCCTCAGCTGTCCATTTTCAATGCGCTGATAAACGCTTCCTGCGGGATATCCACCTTCCCGAACTGGCGCATCTTCTTCTTGCCGGCTTTCTGCTTGTCCAAGAGCTTGCGCTTCCGGCTGGCGTCGCCGCCATAGCACTTGGCGGTCACGTCCTTGCGCAGGGCCGACAACGTCTCTCGCGCGATCACCTTGCCGCCGATGGCCGCCTGGATCGGGATCTTGAACATGTGGCGCGGGATCAAGTCCTTCAATTTTTCGCACATCGCCCGACCGCGCATCTCGGCCCGGTCGCGGTGCACCATCATCGACAGCGCGTCCACAGGCTCGTCATTCACCAGCACGGACATCTTCACCAGGTTGTCCTCGCGGTAGCCTTCCAACTGGTAATCGAAGGACGCATAGCCGCGCGTCACCGATTTCAGCCGGTCGTAGAAGTCGAACACCACCTCGTTGAGCGGCAGGTCATAGACCGCCATCGCGCGGCTGCCGGCATAGGTCAGGTCAAGCTGGATGCCCCGCCGGTCCTGGCACAGCTTCAGCACATCGCCCAGGAATTCGTCTGGCACCAGGATCGTCGCCTTGATGCGCGGCTCCTCCACATGGGCCACGACCGACGGGTCGGGCATGTCGGCCGGGTTGTGCAGGTCGATCTGCGTGCCGTCCTTCATGTAGACGTGATAGATCACCGAAGGCGCGGTGGTGATCAGTTCGATATCGTATTCCCGCTCGATCCGGTCGCGGACCACCTCGAGGTGCAGAAGGCCAAGGAAACCGCAGCGGAACCCGAAGCCCAGCGCGGTGGAGCTTTCCATCTCGTAGCTGAATGACGCGTCGTTGAGCGCCAGCTTCTCGATGGCGTCGCGCAGGTCCTCGAACTCTGCCGAATCCACCGGGAAAAGCCCGCAGAAAACCACGGGTTGCGACGGGTTGAAGCCCGGCAGCGGCTCGGGCGTCTGGTTCTTTTCCAGCGTGATGGTGTCGCCCACACGGGTGTCGCGCACCTGCTTGATCGAGGCGTTGAGATAGCCGATCTCGCCCGGTCCCAGTTCCTTGACCGCCTTCATCGACGGGCGGTAGACGCCGATATCGTCCACGTCATAGATGCCGCCGGTCTTCATCATGCGGATGCGGTCGCCCTTTTTCAGCACGCCGTCGACGATGCGTATGATACAGATCACGCCTAGGTACTGGTCGTACTTGCTGTCCACCAGCATGGCCTTCAGCGGCGCGTCGCGGGTGCCCGTGGGCGGAGGCAGCAATTTGACGATGGCCTCCAGCACCTCGCGGATGCCCTCGCCCGTCTTGGCCGACACCGGGATCGCGCCCGAGGCGTCGATGCCGATGACATCCTCGACCTGCTCGGCCACGCGACTGATATCCGAGGCGGGCAGGTCGATCTTGTTGAACACCGGGACGATCTCGTGATCGGCGTCGATCGCCTGGTACACGTTGGCCAAGGTCTGCGCCTCGACGCCTTGGGTGGAATCCACGACCAGCAGCGAGCCCTCGACCGCCCGCATGGAGCGCGAGACCTCGTAGGCGAAATCGACATGGCCGGGCGTGTCGATCAGGTTCAGCACGTAATCCTCGCCATCGAGCGCGGTATACTCGATGCGCACCGTGTTGGCCTTGATGGTGATGCCGCGCTCGCGCTCGATATCCATCGCGTCCAGAAGCTGTTCCTTCATGTCCCGGTCCGGCACCGTGTCGGTGGCCTGGATCAGCCTGTCGGCCAGCGTCGATTTCCCGTGGTCGATATGCGCCACGATGGAGAAATTGCGGATATGCGAAAGCGGTGTCATGGGCAGGGTATGTAGCGGAAATCAAAGGTGGTCAAGGTGGCTTGAGCACGCGGGACACGAGTGCGAAACGCCCTATGTCATTCCCGAGAACAGGAGGCGACCATGCATAACGAGACGACACTGACCGGCGTTCTGGTCACCGGCAAGGTGCAGGGCGTGAATTACCGCGCCTGGACGCAGGAAGAGGCGCGGTCACGCGGTCTGCGCGGCTGGGTCAAGAACGAGGCGGACGGGTCGGTCCGGGCCGTTCTGTCAGGGCCGGAAGAGGCCGTGGCGGACATGCTGCGCGCGATGGAAAAGGGCCCACCGGCGGCAAATGTCGCGCGGGTGGAGCCGGAGCCCGCCGAGGCACCGGATCAGGACGGGTTCGAGATCCTGCGCTGACGGCGCGTCCTTGGCGCGACGTCATCCCGGACTTGATCCGGGATCTCCTGCTCGTGGGCACGACGCTACGGCCAACGCGCCACCGATATGCTTCTGAAACAGGCATCGCACCACACCGTGCAGCGTCGCCGCCCGCGTAAAGCTGACTTTCGCGCCCCATGCGCTACACTTCTCGGCAGGAGGTACTGCCGATGGTCCGACTCGCCATTTTGCTCGCCACGCTTGCAACGCCAGTCTTGGTCCAGGACGTCGTGGCGCAGGAGGCCGAGCGCAAGCCCAGCCATTGTCTGTCGATCGCCCAGTCCGCGCCGGGGCTTGAGTATATCCAACAGGCCAGTTTTCGCGATCCGGTGCCGCAGGACCGCGTGCGCCTGCATTACATCGCCCACGCCTCTTTCCTGATCCAGGCTCATACCGGCACCAGTGCCATCACTGACTTCACAGGCTTTATCGGCAACGTGGATTTCCTGCCGGATGTCGTGACGATGAACCACGCCCACGAAACCCACTGGACGCCCTTCCCCGACCCCGCCATCCCCAACGTCCTGCCCGGCTGGGGCGAAGAGCATGGCGCAGGGGTCGATCATTATGTCGATCTGGGCGACATGGTGATCCGCAATGTCTCGACCGATATCCGCTCGCGCTATGGCGCGCCGGCCGAGCCCGAGGGCAACTCGATCTTCGTGTTCGAAACGGCGGGGCTGTGCATCGGCCACCTGGGCCACCTGCACCACATGCCGACGGATGAGCAATTCGCGGCCCTGGGCCGGGTGGATGTGCTGCTGGCGCCGGTCGACGGGGGCTACACGCTGCCCCTGCCCCGGATGATCGAGACGGTCAAACGCCTGCGGTCGTCCATCGTCATCCCGATGCACTGGTTCGGCGACGGCACGCTTCAGGCGTTTCTGGCCGCGATGGAAGAGGAGTTCGCCGTGGTGCGCACCGAGGACAGCGCGCTGACCGTGTCGCTGGATACGCTTCCGGGGCAGCCCACCGTCATGGTGCTGCGGCCCCGGTGGCTGTCAGAGCCGGACTAATGCCTAGCGTTTCCGGTCGCGGCGCGAGCTCATGGGCTGGAAGGCGACGCCGACATGGGCCTCGCAATAGGGCTTGCCGGATTTCACAGGCAGACCGCAGAACCAGAAATCCGGCGTCGCCGGGTCGCCCACGGGCCATTTGCAGGTCCGCTCGGTCAGTTCCATCAGCGACAGCTTCTTCGCCTTCTTCTCGATTTCGCTGACCTTGGCCAGCGCCTCGGGGTCGATCTCGTTCGCGGACGGCTGCGGCGGCAGGGGTTGGCCCGCCGGGATGATCGCCTTGATGCGGCTTGCCGCGGCGGTCGGCGCCGGCTCTTCCTTGGGCTCGGGCGCCTTCGGTTCAGCCTTCGGAGCGGCGGCCTTGGGCTTGGGAGCGGGCTTGGCCTTGGCGGCGGGCTTGGCCTTGGCCGTGCTGTCCGAGGCCGCGGCCCCGTTGCCCGACCCGCTGCGGTTCGACAGGCCAAGGCGGTGCACCTTGCCGATCACCGCGTTGCGGGTCACGCCGCCCAGTTCCTTGGCGATCTGGCTGGCCGACTGGCCCTCGCCCCACATCTTCTTCAGCAGTTCGACGCGCTCGTCACTCCAGGACATGAGCCACCTTTCATTGGTTCGTCACGCCGCCGATGCATCGGGGGCGTGGTCTTTTTTCCAGTTGCCCTATTCTAATCACTGGGCGTTGAGTTACAAGGCGTCCGAAGGCGACAATCGAGGCAGAGATGCAGGAATTCCACGAAATGGGCAGCCGCCGCTTCGGGCGGGTCAACTGGCTTGGCCTGGCCACGCTGGCCAAGCGCGAGACGCAGCGGTTTCTCGCCGTCTGGACGCAGACGCTGATGGCGCCGCTGGCAACGGCGGGGCTTTTCATGGTGATCTTTTCCATCGCCATCGGAGAGCGCCGGGGCGACGTGATGGGCGTGGATTTCACCACCTTCATCGCGCCCGGCATCCTGATGATGACGGTGATCCAGAACAGCTTCGCCAACACGTCGTCCTCGATCGTGATTTCCAAGGTGCAGGGCAATATCGTCGACACGCTGATGCCGCCCCTGTCGCCGGCCGAGCTGGTGTTGGGCTACCTGGCCGGGGCCGTGGCGCGAGGCGTACTGGTGGCGCTGGCCATCGCGGTGGGGCTGGCGCTGTTCCTGGGGATCGTACCGGCGCATCCGCTAATCTGGCTGGGCTTCGTGACGCTGGGCGCGGCGTTTCTGGGCGCGCTTGGTATGGTCGCGGGCATCTTCGCGCAGAAGTTCGACCAGATGGCGGCGATCACCAACTTCATCGTCACGCCGCTCGCGTTCCTGTCCGGCACGTTCTACTCGGTCGAGGCGCTGCCCGGCGCGCTTTACACGATCAGCCACGTGAACCCGGTTTTCTACCTGATGGACGGGGGGCGCTACGGCATGATCGGCGTGTCGGACAGCAGCGTGTCGCTGGGCGCGGTGATCGTGCTGGGCTCGACACTGGTCGTCTCGGCCCTGGCCTGGGCGCTCTTTCGCAAAGGGTACCGCCTGAAGGCCTGAGCCTATCGCGGGCTCAGCGCGCAGACATGGCGCACCTTGCGGCCGTCGCGGAAATAGTCGTGCATGCCCCGCCGGTCCTCGCCCAGGATCAATTCGTGGTCGATCCAGCTCGTCTCGTAATCCAGCGCCTCGGCCATAAAATCGGTGGCCTTGCGCGACGGCACGCCAACCACGGTATGGCTGCGCCCCTCGACCTCGGTCACGGCGTTCAGCGGGTTCGAGACTTCTTCCTTCAGCACCTGGATCATGGCGTTGTCCAGGACGATGAACTCGCTGTCGATGACGACCAGCCCGGGCGCCAGCGCGCGAATGAGCGACAACAGGCGGAAGTGGTCCATCACGTGGTAAAAGATACCGTAAAGCGCCACCACGTCGAACCGCTCGCCCGCCGCGCCCCGCGCCTCCAAATCGGCGAAAAGATCGCCGCAGGTCAGCCGCACGCGCGGCTTGAAGTCGGTGTCCGGGAAGGCGTCGAACCGCGCCACCAGTTCGGACCGCGCCTCGACCCCCACGACCTCGGACGCGCCGGCGGCGGCCAGCGCGTAGGACCACCGCCCGTCATGGGCGGCGATGTCCAGCACGCGGGCGCCTTCGATCTGCGGCCGGAACGGCTCGATGATCAGCTTGTGACGCTGGTTCAGCCGGTAGATCGTGGTTGCGTTGTCGTCATAGGGGGGGAGCTCGGCCAGAAAGTCGAACAATCCGCTCATCGGCACAGGCGCTCGGCGCGTTCTCCATAGGCGCGGTACGCCTTCCAGAAGCTTTCATCCCGGGTCCGGCTCGACTGGCGGATTTCCTGTGCCTTGTGCGGGTCGCGATAGAACGCCGCCGCACGGCGCTGGTCGGAACCGTTCAGTGTCTGGTCCGCCGCCGCCTGGATACAGCCGCAGAGCGCGCGCGACCGGCCCTTTCGGTCCGACGCCATGCATGCATTGGCGATCGGGCCGGACGCCATCGGCGCGGCCCGGCTGACCGTTCCGCTGCGCCCGTCGAAGCGGTCTGGTTGGCCACAGCCGGCAAGACCGAGCGCCATGAGAGTCATCAATAATTTTTTCATCAGGACTGTCCTGCTCTGTCCTCGAGGTGGCGGCGGGATCGCGGGTTTGCCCCGTCTTGGCCGCACCGTTTCGTTAACCTTCAATGAGGTTGATATTGCCCCATCGCCCGGGGTTTTTCAATCGGGATGACGCAGGCCGCGACGCTCAGTCCTGCGACGGGTTCTCTTCGGGGCGCGTGGTGTCGTACTGATCGCCGGGCGAGGTAAAGCGTGTCCACCGCGCCGGCAGGATCGAGCCCGAAGTGAGCGCCAGGTTTTCGCCGTTGGCCGGCATGAACCAGATCTCGGCCCCGATGCCGTCGCTGTCGCGCTCGCGCACCACGGCGCGGCGCGGAATGCGGATTTCGACGCGGACACCATCGCGATACGGCTGGCCCGTGCCCATGCAGGTGGCCGAGGCGCCGACATAGCTTTCGGCCGGCGCAACCTCGTTGAACACCCTGAGATCGTGCAGCACCACCTGCCCGTCCACGGCCAACGATCCGGGCGCCAGAAGGTCGCGCACATGCGGGCGCACATAGGCTGTCAGCCGCTCGCTTTGCGCCCAGACACCGCAAAGCGCCAACTGCCCGTCGATGGCCCGGCGCGGCTCGACCGCCACGGTGATGCCGCCGCCGGTGCTGAAATCGCCGCCGCCCAGCGTGATATCGTCGGTCAACGGCACGGTGTCGGGCGCGGCCATGGCGCTCCCAGACACGCTGAACGCGGCCAACGCGGCAGTTAGAAAGGCGCGGAATGACATGATGCAGCTCTCCGTTGTGAGTTGCCCAACGCTACACAGCCTTTCCATGCGCTTCAACAGGACCGTCAACACCCCTGCGTGAAACCGCGAACGTGTAGTGCCGAAAAAAAATTGTGCGCACTGAAACTTCTCTCGATCACCGTCCGTGTATCGGATCAAGCGCCGGCCAGGAAGGCTGGTTGCGCAAGCTAAGAAAGAGAGAGGATTACAATGTATACTCGTACCATTACCGCTGTTTCCGCCCTGTCGATGCTGGGGGGTGCCGCTCTTGCAGACGATCATGCCGCAGATATGGGCTTTGCCCTTGCCAATGACGGCATGACCCTTGTTTCCATGGCCGACATCACGTCGCCGACCGACGTGCAGACCATGGACCTGAGCGAGGCGCTGGATGCCATCGCATGGCGCCCCGTCACCGGCGAACTTCTGGGCTTCAAGAACGGCATGGTCGTCACCATCGACCCCGCGAGCGGTGAAATGACCGATCTCGAAGCGTCGTTCAACGAAGACGCCATGGTCGCTGACGGCTCCAAGGTCGCGTTCGACTTCAACAACAAGATCGACGCCGTCCGCGCCGTGTCTTCGGAAGAAGACAACCTGGTCTATTTTCCCAAGGATTTCAGCGCCGAGGACAAGGCCGGCAAGGTCGTTCGCGTGAATGATCTGGCCTATGCCGAAGGCGACGCCAATGCCGGCGCCGACCCGGTGATCTATGCCAACGCCTATACCAACGCGATCAACGGCGAGACCGCCGGCAGCACGTTCCAGTACGCGCTGGATGCCGAGACGGATTCGCTGGTCAGCCTGGCCAACAACGAAGGCACGCTGGAAACCATCGCCGAAGTCACCGTCGACGGCGAAGCCGTTGACCTGAGCGACTGGGGCGGCTTCGACATCATGTCGCCGTCCGAGGGCGAGGACATGGCCTATGCCATCCTGCAGATGGAAGGCGCAGACAGCGCCGGCTTCTACACCATCAACCTGGAAACGGGTGAGGCCATGATGCAGGCCGATCTGGGCATGGGCGGCTTCACCGCGCTGGCCATCGCACAGGCGCGCTAAGCCAAGACTTGCGTAACGAGTTCTCTGTTGGGTTCGTAACGAGTGATGAGGGGGGTCTTCGGGCTCCCCTCTTTTTATGCGATCCCGAGAAAGTCGCGGGATTGCCAGACCGCGGGATGGCGACTGGCAGTTGTTCAAGGCCCTTTATCCCGGAAACATCCGCGAAACTTCCAATCGAGGCGCTGACTGCAACCAATCGCCAGCCCGGGGGGCGGTCTGGCGATCGCGCGGCGGCGCGGCAATGCCGCGCCTTTATTCCGCGCGAAGGATCAGTTAGTCGTCGCGGCGGGGTGAAACCCCGCCCTACCCCACATCCGTCCGCCCGCGCCGGTCGCCGCGCAGCGCGGCATACAGAACATGCGTCCGCCAGCGCCCTGCGATCTGCAAGTAACTCTGCGCCACGCCCTCGTACTTGAACCCGCAGCTTTCCAAAAGCCTCCGAGACGGCGCGTTTTCCGGCAGGCAGGCCGCCTCCAGCCGTGACAGGTCCAACCGCTCGAACGCATAATGCGACATCGCCTGCAATGCCTCGCGCATGTAACCCATCCGCGCATAGGGCTGGCCTGTCCAGTAACCCAGCGTCCCCGATTGAGCCGGGCCACGGCGGATATTGTCCAGCGTGATCGCGCCCACCAGCGCATCATCTTCGCGCCGGAACAGGAACAGCGGCACCGCCGACCCCGAGGAGATTGACCGCTGCGACCAGTAGACCCGGTTCGCAAATCCCTTGCGCGACAGGTGGTCGGCGGCCCATTGCGGCTCCCACGGGGTCAGGAAATCGGCGCTGCCTTCGCGCAAGGAAGACCACTCGCGGAAGTCGGTCAGGACGGGCTCGCGCAAGGTCAGGCGTTCCGTCTCGATCCGGATTTTCCGGCGCGGCAGGAACATCAGGCCGCGCGCCTTTCCTGCAAGGTCTGCAGTGACGGTGCATGGCTCACGGGCCCGTAAAGCGCCAGCGCGGCAGGCGCTTGCGTCGCGATCACCTCGGCATGGGATTTGAGATCTGCAAGCGTGACCGCGTCGATCCGCTCGACCACTTCGTCGAGGTCGGGCACCCGGCCCCAGATCTGCATCATGCGCGCCGACCGCTCGGCCCGGTTCGACGGGCTTTCCAGCCCCATCAGCAACCCGGCCTTCATCTGCGCGCGCGCCCGGTCCAGCTCGGCCTGGCTGAAATCCTCGGCTGCGCGCTTCATCTCGTCCACCGTCAGCCAGCCAAGGCTTGCCATCTCGTCCGCCGAGGTCCCGGCATAGATCGTCAGCATCCCGGTATCCGAATAGGCCCCGGCCTGCGCGAAGATCGTATAGCACAGCCCCCGCCGCTCGCGGATCTCCTGGAACAGGCGCGAGGACATCGAGCCGCCCAGCGCCGAGGCATAGATCTGCGCGGTGTGAATGTCCGGGCTGGAATAGTTCGAGCTTTCGAACGCCATGGCGAAATGCGCCTGCTCCAGCGTGCGCACGGTGCGCGTCTCGCCACCGGCGAACTTGGCAGTCGGCGGCGCGATGGTTTTGGAGGGCTGCATGTCGCCGAACGCCTCTTCGGCCAGTTTGACCAGCGCATCGTGATCCACGGCACCGGCAGCGGACAGTATCATCTGCCCCGGACGATAGCGCTGATCGACGAACCGCGTCAGGTCATCCCGCGAAAAGCTGCGCACCCGGTCCTCGGGGCCAAGGATGGTGCGGCCCAGCGGATGGTTGGGATAGGCCTGCTCCTGCAACCAGTCGAAAATGATGTCGTCGGGCGTGTCCAGCGCCTGCCCGATCTCCTGCAGGATCACGCCCCGCTCCACCTCGATCTCGCGCGCGTCAAAAACCGGGTTGCGCAGGATATCGGCCACCACGTCCAGCGCCAGCGGCACGTCATCGGCCAGAACGCGGGCGTAATAGGCCGTCACCTCGCGGCTGGTATAGGCATTGATATAGCCGCCCACATCCTCGATCGCCTCTGCGATTTCCAGCGCGTTGCGCCGCTTGGTGCCCTTGAAGGCCATGTGTTCGAGGAAATGCGCGATACCGTTCTGCGCGGCGTCCTCGTGCCGGGCGCCAGCCAGAACCCACACGCCGATGGCCGCCGATTGCAGGCCGGGCATATGTTCGGTGACGATGCGAAATCCGTTGTCGAGAGTGGTCAGGTTGACGGTCAATTCGGGATGCGGTCCTTGATGAGGGTTTCGATGGCGGCAAGGTCGTTCTCGACCCGCGTCACGCGTTCCGACCGCTCATACAGGTCGGCCATACGTTCCGGCAAGGGGGGATGTTGGCCGCTGGCCTCTTCCACCGCCGCCGGGAATTTCGCCGGGTGCGCCGTCGCCAGCGTGATCATCGGGGTGGCCGCGTCGCGCATTTCCTCGGCCACCTTCACGCCCACGGCGGAATGCGGGCACAGCAGTTCCCCGGCGGCGTTCCACGTCTCCAGGATCGTCGCGCGGGTCTCGTCCTCGGCGCAGCGGCCCGAGGCGAAGCTCTCCTGCAAGGCCTCCAGCGCGCCCTGGCTGACCGAGAAGCCGCCGGCCTTCAGCTCGTCCATCAGCTGCGCCACGGCCGCGCCGTCCTGATCGTAGGCATAGTAAAGCGCCCGCTCGAAATTGGAGCTGACCTGGATATCCATCGACGGGCTGATCGACGGGATCACGCCGTCGGGCCTGTATTCCGACGTGGTCAGGCAGCGATGCAAGATGTCGTTCTGGTTGGTGGCGACGATCAGCTGATCGATCGGCAGGCCCATGCGCTTGGCGATGTAGCCTGCGAAGATGTCGCCGAAATTGCCCGTGGGCACGGTGAAACTGACCTTGCGCTCCGGCGCGCCCAGCGACACGGCGGAGGTGAAATAGTACACCACCTGCGCCAGAACCCGCGCCCAGTTGATCGAGTTCACCCCGGCCAGGCCGACCGCATCGCGGAACTGAAAATCGTTGAACATGTCCTTCACCCGCGCCTGGCAGGCGTCGAAATCGCCGTCGACGGCGATGGCGTGCACGTTGTCCTCGGTGGGCGTGGTCATCTGCCGCCGCTGCACCTCGCTGACCCGACCATGGGGGTAGAGGATGAAGACATCCACCTTGTCCAGCCCCCGGAACGCCTCGATCGCGGCCGAGCCGGTATCGCCCGAGGTCGCGCCCACGATGCACACCCGGTCGCCCGAGCGTTTGAGCGACGCCTCGAAAAGCTGGCCGATCAGCTGCATCGCGAAGTCCTTGAACGCGAGCGTGGGGCCGTGAAACAGCTCCAGCAGGAAATGTCCGGCGTCCAGTTGCTTCAACGGCGCGCGTGCGGCGTGGCCGAACCCGGCATAGGTCTTGGCGATGATGGCGCGGAACTCGTCGTCGGTGAAGGCGTCGCCAATGAAGGGCCGCATGATGCGAAACGCCGCCTCTTCGTAGCTGACGCCGTGCAGCGCCTTGATGTCGTCCGCCGAAAGCGCCGGGATGCTCTCGGGCAGATACAGCCCCCCGTCCCGCGCCAGCCCGGTCAGCATGGCTTCCTCGAAACTCAAGACGGGCGCGTTGCCCCGGGTCGAGATGTATTTCATCGGTCCAGTCCTTTTGCGGCGCCACGGCCGCGGAAGATATAGAATGCGGTCATCCCCAGCCAGATGGCGGCCAGCGAGAACCAGGTGATCGCATATTGCAAGTGATCGTTCGGAATGTGCGCGGTGTCCACCGGCAAGGGCGTCACGGCGTCCTCAGGTTGCGACAATTCACGTGCCACCAGCAACACCGGCTCGGTGTCCAGCACGTCGGCCATCTGGCCCAGGTCCCTTGCGAACCACGTGTTGCCCGCGACATCGTTCTCGGGCGTCGAGCTGTTGCGGTCTTCGGGCCAGTGCAGGTTGCCGGCGACGGTCAGTTCGCTGTCGGGCGCAGCCTCCAGCGTGTCACTTTGCCGGATAAAGCCGCGATCCACCAGGATGCGCCGCCCCGCCGCGGTCTCGAACGGCGAGATCACCAGGTATCCCGCCCCCACCTGCTTGCGGCTGACCAGAACCCGCAGCGCGCCCTCGCCGAATTGCCCGGTCACGGTAACCGGCAGGTACCTGTCGGCCTCGGGATCGAAACTCTCGGGCAGGGCCACAGGCTCAGCGGCGATCCGCGTCTCGATCTGCGACAGGATCCCTTCCTTCCAGTCCAGCCGCTGCATCTGCCACACGCCCAGCCAGATCAGCACGGCCGCACCGGCCAGGCCGAAGATCAGCGGAAGAACCAGGTTTCTTTGCATGACGCCCCATCTGACGCGAAAATGCGGAAGGCACCCCCTCCGCATCTTCCTCTGGCTTCAAGTATCCCCGCCGGAGACAGAGAATTTTCGTACGAAAATTCTTCAGCCGCCCCAGATGTAGACCGCGGCGAACAGGAACAGCCACACCACGTCGACGAAGTGCCAGTACCAGGCGGCGGCCTCGAAGCCGATGTGGTTTTCCGGGGTGAAATGGCCCTTCAGCACCCGCATCAGGCAGACGAACAGGAAGATCGTGCCGATCACCACGTGCGCCCCGTGAAAGCCCGTCGCCATGAAGAAGTTGGCGCCGTAGATGTTGCCGGAGAAGCCGAAGGCCGCGTGGCTGTATTCATAGGCTTGCAACACGGTAAAGATCGCGCCCAGCGCAATGGCGATGGTCAGGCCCCACTTGATGTCGTCGCGGTTGTCCTCGTGCACCAGCGCGTGGTGCGCCCAGGTCGCCGCCATCCCAGAGCACAGCAGGATCAGCGTGTTGATCAGCGGCAGGTGCCAGGGGTCGAACGTCTCGATCCCCGCCGGAGGCCAGACGCCGTCCTGGATCGGGGACATCTCGCCCATCGGGTAGATCGCGTGCTTGAAGAAGCTCCAGAACCAGGCCGCGAAGAACATGACCTCGGACATGATGAACATGATGAAGCCGTAGCGCAGGCCGATCCGCACCACCGGCGTGTGATCGCCTGCGTGGTTCTCCTTGATCGTGTCGGCCCACCAGCCGAACATCACGTAGGCGACGCCCACGAAGCCGGCCAGCAGCATCCACGGCCCGCTGCCGTGGAAGAACAGCACCGCGCCGAACAGCATGACAAACCCGGCAAGTGCGCCCAGCAAGGGCCAGATTGAGGGGTTCAGAATGTGGTAGTCGTGATTTTTTTCATGTGCCATCTGGCTTGGTCCCTCGTCGGTGGCTCTCAGTTCACGTTATTATCAGGTGTCTCGCCCTTGTCGAGCGCGGCCTGCGTTTCGTCTTCGGGCATCTCCGTCTCGTAGAACGTGTAGCCCAAAGTAATTGTCTTGGTGTACTTGGCGTCGCGGTCGTCGACAATCTCGGGGTCGACGAAAAACGTCACCGGCATCTGCACGCGCTCGCCCGGTTGCAGAACCTGCTGCGTAAAGCAGAAGCAATCGATCTTGGTAAAGAAGCCGCCGGCCTCGAACGGGGTGACATTATAGGTGGCCGATCCCGCAATCGGACGATCGGTCGGGTTATACGCCTCGTAGAAGGCAAGGCCCGTCTCGCCGATGCGGATCTCCATCTCGCGCTGCACCGGCTTGAACTCCCACGGGAAGCCGCGCTCGTTGCTGGCGTCGAACCGCACCTTGATCGTCCGGTCCAGGATCTCGTCCGAGCCGAGATCCGCCACGTTGGTCTCGCCGCCATAGCCGGTGACCCGGCAGAACCAGTCGTACAGCGGCACCGACGCCCAGGCCAGCGCCCCCATTGTAACGCCCACCGCCACCAGCCGCATCACCGTCTTGGTATTCCGGTCCATCGCCATCAGCTTGCCTCCTCCGTCGTCACCGCGAAATCGTCGTCAGAAACCTTGGCAATGGTCAGCCCGAACACAAGTGCGACAAAAGCGGCCAGCACGAGGCCAAGACCAAGGTTCCGCGAAAAGCGGCGCTTGTGCATTTCGTGTTGGCGCGACAGGGACATGGCTTACCAGCCTCCCAATCCGTAGGGCGCCAGCAGCGCCTCGGCGGCAATTGCGCCGAAATGGGCGAAAAGATACAGCAGCGACGCCTTGAAGAACTTGCGCTCGGCCAGATATTTGTCGGCCTCCGAGGCGGCCTCGTCCCGGCGCCAGATGTCCACGGCCCCTTTCAGGAAGTTGAGGTTCAGCACCACGGCAACGGCCAGGTAAAGCGGCCCGCCCACGCTGGTAAAGCCCAGCCCGATGGCCAGCGCGGCCAGCAGGATGGTATAGACCAGGATGTGCACGCGGGTCGACCGGCGGCCGCGGGTCACGGTCAGCATCGGCACCTGCGCGTTGTCGTAATCCATCTTGGTGAAAAGCGCCAAGGCCCAGAAATGCGGCGGCGTCCACATGAAGGTCAGGCAGAACATCAGCACCGCCTCGACCGAGACCGAGCCGGTGGCCGCGGCCCAGCCGATCATCGGGGGAAAGGCGCCCGCCGCGCCGCCGATCACGATGTTCTGCGGCGTCCAGCGTTTCAGCCACATGGTGTAGATCACGATGTAGAAAAAGATGGTAAAGGCCAGCAGACCGGCCGCCAGCAGGTTGGTCGCCAGCCCCAGCATGACCACCGAGAAGCCCGACAGCGCCACGCCGAAGGCGAACGCCTCGTCCCGCGTGACCTTGCCCGCCGGGATGGGGCGCTTGGCGGTGCGTTTCATCACCGCGTCGATATCGGCATCCCACCACATGTTGAGCGCGCCCGACGCACCGCCGCCCACGGCGATGAACAGGATCGCGGCAAAGCCCACCACCGGGTGCACCGACACGGGCGCGGCGATCAGTCCGACAAAGGCGGTGAATACCACCAGCGTCATCACGCGCGGCTTCAGCAACGCGAAGAAATCGCCGAAGGTGGCCTCGTCCTCGAGGCTCTTCACACTGGTGGTGTTCAGACTTGCGTCGCTCATGTCGTCTCCGAAACACGGGATGCGCCCGGGGGCGCATCCTGCGGGGGATGGCATGGGGCGCGCGTGCTGCGCGCCCCGGCTGTCTTTTACTCGGCGGAGGCCAGTTTCACGCGGTCGGGCAGCGTCGAGGGGTCGCCGGCGTATTCGTCGATCGCGCCTTCCAGCCACGCGTCATACTCTTCCTGGCTGACGACCTTGACCGTGATCGGCATGTAGGCATGCGCCTGGCCGCACAGTTCCGAGCACTGGCCGAAATAGATGCCTTCCTTCTCGGCCGTGAACCAAAGCTGCGCGATCCGGCCCGGAACGGCATCCTGCTTCACGCCGAAGGCGGGGATGGTCCAGCTGTGGATCACGTCCGCGCCGGTGACCTGCATCACGACCGTCTGGCCCACGGGCACGACGACGGCGGTGTCGGTGGCCAGCAGGAACTCGTCCTCGGAGTAACCTGCCTCTTCCAGCTGCGCACGCACGTCGTCGGTCAGGCGGTTGTCGCCGCCCGTGGCCGGTGCACCGATCATGTAGCTGTCGAAGGCAAAGTCGTGGTCCATGTATTCATAGCCCCAGTACCACTGGTAGCCGGTGACCTTGATGTTGACGTCGCCCTCGGGGATTTCCTGCTGCTTGAACAGCACCGGCAGCGAGAACGCCGCGATGAAGACCAGGATCACGATCGGCACGACGGTCCACGCCACCTCGATCGGCGAGTTGTGGGTAAAGCTGGCCGGTTTCGGGTTGGCTTTCGCGTTGTAGCGCACGATGCAATAGCCCAGCAGGCCGCAGACGAAGATGGTGATCGCGGTGATGATCACCAGCACCATGCCGTCCAGCCATTGCAGGTCCCGCGCAAGCTCGGTTGCCGCCGGTTGAAAACCAATCCCGCCCGTTTCGGGCTTGCCGATGATTTCAAGATTTTCCTGAGCCATCGCCGGAAGCGCCGTTGCGGCGGCCATCATGGTCGCCAGAAAGCTGGTGAATTTGCGCATGTTGCACCCTGATCCCGTTAGTTCGGTTTTGTCTTTGCAGAACGTTCCAAGGCGCAGGCCATGGAATCCCGTTGTTCGCGGTGTAAATAACAATATTCTTACGGGGCGTACAAGGAAATGCGTTGCGGCAAACGGACGCTTTTGAAACCGTTAAAATATTGGCGTTTCAGCCGCCAGGAGCAGGAGCAAGCAGATGACAGCAGACGTTTTTCGCCCCTTCGAGACCCAGATCGAGCGCGAGGCGGCCCTGACCAAGCTGCGCGAGGCGGTGGCCGGCGCGGACGATGGCGAGCTTTTCCTGGAACGCCGCCGGGCGGAATCGCTGGTCTTCGACGATGGCCGGGTCAAGACCGCCTCCTACGACGCCGCGCAAGGTTTCGGCCTGCGCGCCGTGCGGGGCGAGGTGGCGGGCTATGCCCATTCGTCCGAGATTTCCGAGGCCGCGATGGGCCGCGCGGTGGAAACCGCACGCCTTGCGGTGGGCGATGGCGGTGGCACGATGGCCGACGCCCCTTCGCCCACCAACAAGCGGCTTTATTCCGACGCCGACCCCATTGCCGGGCATGAATTCCCGGTTAAGCTCGACACCCTGCGCGAGATCGACGCCTACCTGCGCGACATGGACCCGCGCGTGGTGCAGGTCACCGCCACCATCGCCGCCTCTCTGCAGGAGGTCGTGATCCTGCGGGCCGACGGGCACGAGGTCTCCGACACCCGGCCCATGACGCGCCTCAATATAAGTGTCATCGTCGAAAAGGACGGCCGCCGCGAAACCGGCAGTGTCGGCGGCGGCGGGCGCGTCATGCTCGACGGGCTCATCGCCCCCGAAGACTGGCAGGCCAAGGCCCGCGAGGCGCTGCGCGTGGCGCTGGTCAACCTCGAGGCCGAAGCCGCGCCCGCAGGCGTGATGGACGTGGTCCTTGGCCCCGGCTGGCCCGGTATCTTGCTGCACGAGGCCATCGGCCACGGGCTGGAAGGCGATTTCAACCGCAAGGGCAGTTCGGCCTTTGCCGGTCTGATGGGCCAGCGCATCGCCGCGCCGGGCGTCACGGTATTGGACGACGGCACCATTCCCGACCGGCGCGGCAGCATCACCGTGGATGACGAGGGCACGCCCTCGGGCAAGAACGTCCTGATCGAGGATGGCATATTGGTGGGCTACATGCAGGACCGCCAGAACGCCCGCCTGATGGGGGTCGAGGCCACCGGCAACGGCCGCCGCCAAAGCTATGCCCACGCACCGATGCCGCGCATGACCAACACCTACATGCTGGGCGGCGAGGCGACGCGGGACGAGATCGTGTCGGACCTCAAGGACGGCATCTATGCCGTGGGCTTCGGCGGCGGGCAGGTCGACATCACCAACGGCAAGTTCGTCTTTTCCTGCACCGAGGCCTACCGCGTGAAGAACGGCAAGATCGGCGCGCCGGTCAAGGGCGCCACGCTGATCGGCGACGGCGCCACGGCGCTGCAACAGATCAGGGCGCTTGGCAACGACATGGCGCTCGATCCCGGCATGGGCAATTGCGGCAAGCAGGGGCAATGGGTTCCGGTGGGCGTGGGCCAGCCCACGGTGATGATCGGCGGGCTGACCGTGGGCGGCTCGCAGGCGGGGAGTTGAGAACGCAGCCCCCCTGCCAACGCTCTTTCGCGCGGCCTCGAGGCGCGGCCCTGCCGCGCCACCGCGCGACGCGCCCAGCTTGAGCCGATAGCCCAATGACAGACCCGACCCAAAACCTAGACACCGACGCCCTGCGTACCTTCGGCGAAAACGTCGATTTCGGCCGCACCGCCACCGATTATGCCACCCATCGCGCCGGCTTCCCGCTTGCCTTCTTCGACCTTCTCGCAGAGCGCGGCTGGGCCAGCCCCGGCCAGACCGCCATCGACCTGGGCTGCGGCACCGGCACCGTCGCGCGTGGACTGGCGGCGCGCGGGCTTCAGGTCACCGGCATAGACCCGGCGCAGCCGCTTCTCGACGAAGCGGCGAGGCTGGACACGGCTGCGGATGTCGAAATCACCTACAAGATGGGCAAGGCCGAGGCGACAGGACTTGCCGCCGCCTCGGCCGACCTCATCACTGCGGGCCAAAGCTGGCACTGGTTCGACCGTCCCGCCGCCGCGGCAGAGGTCGTGCGCCTGCTGCGCCCCGGCGGGCGGGTCGTGATTGCCCATTTCGACTGGCTTCCTCTGCCCGGCAACGTGGTGGCGGCGACCGAGGCGCTGATCCTGCACTACACTCCCGGCTGGGCCGGGGCGGGCGGCACAGGTCTTTATCCCGCGTGGCTGACGGATCTTGCCAGCGCAGGCGTCACCGCGTTGGAAACCGCCTCCTTCGATGTGTTGCAGCCTTACACGCATACCGCCTGGCGCGGGCGCATCCGGGCCAGCGCCGGCGTCGCCGCTTCGCTTGACGCCAAGGCGACGGCGCGATTCGACGCCGACCTCGCAGCCCTGCTGGCGCGCGACTTCCCCGACGACACCTTGCAGGTGCCGCACCGGGTCTGGCTAGTGACAGGTTTGCTGAAATCCTGACATCGCACGGCCCTGTCGGATACATTCCGGCGCTGGCGCACCTGCTTGAAAGGAAATTTTGGCGCGAAAGCAAGTCTTTACACCTGCGCTCAAAATATCTTCAACAGGAAGCGTTTTGGTTTACCCCCTATTAACCAACCGCGCGTACCAATGATCGGGCAATCAGGCGAAGTCACGATGTCCGAGGAAACACATCCTTCCACTCACCCCCCACTCCCACCCACCACGGAAGATGATCGGGTAGCGTGGCTTCGTCTGTTGCGCTCTCGCCGGGTCGGCCCGGCGACGTTCCACAGGCTGATGAACGAACACGGCAGCGCCCAAGCGGCGCTGGAGGCCTTGCCCGAGGTCGCCCGTGCCGCGGGCGTCGAGAAATATACCCCCTGCCCCATCGGCGTGGCCGAGGCTGAACTGAAGGCCGGCGCCGCCATTGGCGCCCGGCTGATCTTCATGGGCAGCCCCGATTACCCCGACTTTCTGGCAGGCATCCCCGATGCGCCGCCCTTCCTGTGGGCCGCCGGACAGGGCATGCAACTGCTGCACCGCCCCATGGTGGCGCTTGTCGGCGCACGCAACGCGTCTTCGCTGGGCTTGCGCATGGCCAAGGCGCTGGCGGGCGCGCTGTCCGAGCAGGGTCATGTCGTTGTCTCCGGCCTCGCCCGGGGAATCGACGCGGCATCGCATCTGGCCGCGCTGGATCACGGAACGCTGTCAGTCGTCGCGGGCGGCGTCGACGTCATGTACCCCGCCGAGAACACCAAGCTGGCAGAGGATATCGCCCGGACCGGCCTGCGCCTGTCGGAACAACCCATCGCCATGACCCCGCAGGCGCGGCACTTCCCGGCCCGCAACCGCATCATCAGCGGCCTCGTGCAGGCCGTCGTGGTGGTCGAGGCCGCGGCCAAGTCCGGATCGCTCATCACCGCCCGCAACGCGCTGGATCAGGGGCGCGACGTGCTGGCGGTGCCGGGACATCCTTTCGACGCCCGCGCCGCGGGCTGCAACATGCTGATCCGCGACGGGGCCACGCTGGTACGCAACGCAGATGACGTGCTCGCCGCCCTGCCCGCCCTCTCGGACACGGCGCCACCGCCGCAGCCCGAACTTCGGCTGGCCCCGCCGCCGGAAAAGCGCAGCCTGACCGAAACCGCCCGGCTTCATACCGACATCCTGAACCGCCTCGGCCCCGCCCCGCTGGCCGAGGATCAGCTGATCCGCGACCTCTCCGCCCCCGCCGCGCAAGTGTCGCCGGTGCTCACCGATCTCGAGGTCGACGGCAAGATCCGGCGCCATCCCGGCGGGCTCGTCTCGCTGAACTGAGACGAAGCGTCCCGACAACCACGCGTTCCGCGCCGCATTGACAATCCCCGCACAGACACCACATGTTGCGCCGCCATGGGGCCGGGCCGAGTCGCCCGCCCCGTTTTTCAGACCATAGGAGTGTTCATGCCAGTCGTTGTTGTCGAATCCCCGGCCAAGGCCAAGACGATCAACAAGTACCTGGGCAAGGACTACACCGTGTTGGCCTCCTACGGGCATGTGCGCGACCTTCCGGCCAAGAACGGCTCGGTCGATCCCGACCAGGATTTCGAGATGACCTGGGAGGTCGGCAACGACAGCAAGAAACATATCAAGGCCATCGCCGACGCGCTGAAAGACGACAATTCCCTGATCCTCGCCACCGACCCCGACCGCGAGGGCGAGGCGATCAGCTGGCACCTGGAAGAGGCCCTGCGCAAGCGCCGCGCCATCAAGAAGGACACCGACGTCAAACGCGTGGTGTTCAACGCCATCACCAAGACCGCCGTCACCGAGGCGATGCAGAACCCGCGCGACGTGGACGGCCCGCTGGTCGAGGCGTATCTGGCCCGCCGCGCGCTGGACTATCTCGTGGGCTTCAACCTGTCTCCCGTGCTCTGGCGCAAACTGCCCGGCGCACGCAGCGCGGGCCGGGTGCAATCGGTCTGCCTGCGCCTGATCGTAGAACGCGAGATGGAGATCGAGGCGTTCAATCCCCGCGAATACTGGAGCGTGAAGGCCCTGCTCACCACGCCCCGCGGGCAAGAGTTCGAGGCGCGGCTGGTCAGCCTGGCCGGTGACAAGCTCGACAAATACGATCTGGAAAACGCCACGCAGGCGGAGATGGCGCAACAGGCAATCGAGAGCCGCGACCTCACGGTCACGAGCGTCGAGGCCAAGCCGGGCAGCCGCAACCCCAGCCCGCCTTTCATGACCTCGACCCTGCAACAAGAGGCCAGCCGCAAGTTCGGCATGGGTGCCCGGCAATGCATGAGCGCGGCCCAGCGTCTGTATGAGGCGGGACACATTACATATATGCGGACAGATGGCATCGACATGGCGCCCGAGGCGGTCGAGGCCGCCCGCGACGCCATCGGCGAGCGCTTCGGCAAGGATTACGTTCCGTCCAGCCCCCGCATCTACAAGAACAAGGCCAAGAACGCGCAGGAAGCGCACGAGTGCATCCGTCCCACCGAGATGACGCGCGACGTGGACAGCCTGAAACTCAGCGAGCCGGATCAGCGCAAGCTCTATGACCTGATCTGGAAGCGCACGCTGGCTTGCCAGATGGAAGGCGCGCGGCTGGAACGCACCACGGTCGAGATCGGCTCGAAGGACGGCCAGGTCGGCCTGCGCGCAACGGGGCAGGTCGTGCTGTTCGACGGCTTCCTGCGGGTCTACGAGGAAGGCCGTGACGACGCCGTCGTCGATGACGACGACAAGCGCCTGCCGCAACTGGCCGAGGGTGACAAGACCGACAAGCGCTCGGTCACCCCCGAACAGCATTTCACCCAGCCCCCGCCCCGCTATACCGAGGCGACGCTGGTGAAACAGATGGAAGAACTGGGCATCGGCCGCCCCTCGACCTATGCCAGTATCGTCACCACGATCCAGGAGCGTGAATATGTCCGCAAGGACAAGAACCGCCTGATCCCCGAGGACAAGGGCCGGATCGTCACGATCTTCCTGCTTAACTTCTTCCGCAAATACGTGGGCTACGAGTTCACCGCCAACCTCGAGGAAGAGCTGGACGTCATCTCGGCCGGCGACGCGGACTATAAAAAGGTGCTGGCCGAGTTCTGGCGCGATTTCCACGCCGCTGTCGAGGAAGCGTCGGAATTGCGCATCGCCGAGGTGCTCGACAAGCTGGACGAGGTGCTGGCGCCGCAGCTTTATCCCCCGCGCGAGGATGGGTCCGATCCGCGCATCTGCCCCAAATGCGGCGAAGGACGCCTGCATCTCAAGACCTCGCGCACCGGCGGCTTCGTGGGCTGCGGCAACTATCCTGAATGCACCTATACCCGCCCCATCGCCGGCGAAGGCGCCGAGGGCGACGAGCGCCTGCTGGGCGAGGATCAGGGCGACGAGATCTGGCTGAAGTCCGGGCGCTTCGGGCCTTACGTCCAGCGCGGCGAGCCGACGCCAGAGAACAAGAAGCCGCCACGCGCGTCGCTGCCCAAGGGCTGGGACAAGGACGAGATGACGCTGGAAAAGGCGCTGACCCTGCTCAGCCTGCCGCGCATCGTGGGCGAGCATCCCGACGGCGGCGAGGTCAAATCCAATTTCGGGCGGTTCGGACCTTATGTCATGCACCAGGCCGAGGACGAGGCGAAGCCGGTCTACGTGAACCTCAAGGATCCTGCGGACGTCTTCGAGATCGGCATGAACCGCGCGGTCGAACTTCTGGCCGAAAAGCGCGCCAACCCGGGGCGCGGACGCGGGCGCACCGCCGCCAAGCCGCTCAAGGAACTGGGCGAGCACCCCGAAAGCGGCGGGCCGGTCAATGTCATGGAAGGCCGCTATGGCCCCTACGTGAAATGGGACAAGGTCAATGCCACCCTGCCCAAGGATGTAGAGCCAGCCAACGTGACCATGGATATGGCCGTGGAACTGATCGCCGAGAAGGCCGCGAAAAAAGGCACGAAGAAGGGAACAAGCCGCGCCAAGAAGAAAGCGTGACGCCGGTTCTCAGTAAGACGCCAGCGTCAGCGCGCAGGCATCGGTGATCAGTTCGGGCTGCGTCTTGCACAACCCGCTGGCCACCTTGAAGGCCGCCAGAACCTTGGGCACGTAATCGCGGGTCTCGGCATAGGGCGGCACGCCTTCGTGCTTCTTCACCGCGTTCTCGCCCGCGTTGTAGCCCGCCAGCGCCAGCACCGCGTCGCCGCGGAATTCCTTCATCAGCCAGTCGAGGTAGGCCACCCCGCCCTTGATGTTCTGCCCCGCCTGCAGCGAGTCCGCCACGCCGAAACGCTCCGCCGTGGCCGGGATCAGCTGCATCAGTCCCTGGGCACCGGCGCCGCTGACCGCATCCGTGCGGCCGCCCGACTCGACCGAGATCACCGCCAGCACCAGCGCCGGCGACACCTCGGTCCCGATCGTGGCGCGCAGGATGTCGGCGCCGTGGACACGGGCGATCTCCTGCATATGCTGCAACCGTGGCCCCTTGACCGACGCACCGCCGGGCCCGTCCCGCAGGTTCTCGAACGCGAGGCGCAGCCGGTCCGGCCCGCTGGTCTTGTCATCGGTGGGCACTTTCGTCCAGAACCAGCCATAGGCGGCGGTAACGCTCGGCACGACGGGAATGTCCGCGGCCCCGTCGTCGCCGCTCTTGCTTTTGCCGCTGGGTTTCAGGTGGGCCTGGTCTTCGGGATCGATCTGCACCGTGATCAGCTTGCCACCGCCTTTCTTGGGCGGCTTGCCTTTCTTGAACGTGAACTCCGGAAACGGCGGCGGATCGCCTGCATGAACGGGGAATGCACACGCCAGGCACACGCCGAGGGCGAGAAGTCGTTTGAATCGCATGGTCGGGCCTGCTCTGCCTCGGTTGATTTTTTGCCAGTATGACACCAATCGCGCCATTTGCCTATAATTGTCGTTCTATAACGAACGCCAAACCCGGCCTTTCGGCAGGAAAAGCCCCGATCAAACGAATGATTCAAAAAATTTAACCTTTTTTAAACATTGCAAATCAATGCCTTAGGCAAGCTCTTCGCGGAAAAGTTAACGCGGTCCAAAAACGCTCAAATGCCGCCCAAATCTTGCCGGAATCGGACGGCTATATTCTCCCCATACCGCAACGCAGCGGGCCAAAGAGAGAGGCGGCCCACTCAACTGCAAGCGGTTGCAACTTGAGTAAAACTGATCCTTTGGAGGGACCAACCATGATCAAATTCATCAAAAAATTCCGCAAGGACGAAGAAGGTGCCGTGACTGTTGACTGGGTCGTGCTGACCGCAGCTGTCGTGGGCCTGGGCGTTGCTGGCGTTGCCAGCGTTTCCGACGGTGTGGGCCTGCTGGCCGACAAGATCTCGTCCGGCGTCGAAGGCCAAAGCGTTGGCACCGGCGGATAATCAATCAGTCTGCTGACTGATAAAAACGCCGCACACCTTTGGGTATGCGGCGTTTTCCTTTTGGATCAGGGGATTCAGGCGAAATTGTCAATCCTGGGCCTAACTAAGGTCACATTCATTAAGCAGTGTCGGGTTATCGAACAAACGAGTGAGGTCTAAAATGTTGAAGATGCTGAAGCATTTCTCGTACTCGGAAGACGGCGCTGTCAGCGTGGACTGGGTTGTTCTGACAGCCGCGATCGTCGGTTTGGCTGTGGGGACCATTCAAACTATCGGTGCCGCCAACAACGCGCTCGGAACGTCCGTTTCCGATGAGGTCGCCGCCCAGTCAGTCGGTGAAGAATGAAGCTTGAAGAGGCGCACGAACGTACGGTGGCCTGAGGGTGTGCAATTCCAGTTCAAAAGCGTTTCCGGCGTCAATCCGGTGAGGCTATACCCTGTGATCTTTGCTTGAAGACATTGGATTGTACTTAGAAATCATAAGGCGCTCGAAGCGCCACGAGAGCAGCAAAACTTGAAAGGACACGCCATGCGTTTGGTGTTTGGACTTGTACTCATTCTCGGCCTAGGTCTGGCAGGTTTTGCCGTCTACATGGCCAAGAACTACATCCAGGGCTATCAGGCCCAGCTTGCACAGGAACGCGCCAAGAGCGCCCCTGCCTTTGAAACGGTCGACGTCTACGTGGCCACGCAGAAGCTGGAATACGGCCAGCGCCTGCTGAAGGATCACGTGTCGCTGGTGGCTTACCCCGTGGGTTCACTGCCCGAGGGCACCTATTCCACTATGGAAGAGCTGTTCCCCGAAGGCGAGGACGAACCGCGCACGGTGCTGCGCGCGATGGAACCCAAGGAAGCGATCCTTGATGTCAAGGTCACCGGGCCGGGTGAAGATGCCGGCATCACCTCGCAGCTCAAGCGCGGCATGCGCGCCTTCGCGATCGAGGTGGACGTGTCCAGCGGCGTGTCGGGCTTTCTGCGTCCGGGCGACCGCGTTGATATCTACTGGACCGGCTCTGCCAACGTGGCCCAGGGCATGGACGGCAGCCGCAGCCGCACCGAGGTCACCAAGCTGATCGAGACCGGTGTGCGTCTGATCGCTGTCGATCAGGTCGCCAATGGCGACACCACCGAGGCGATCATCGCCCGCACCGTCACCGTGGCGATCAAACCGCAACAGGTCGCCGCCCTCGCCCAGGCTCAATCCACCGGCAGCCTGTCGCTGTCGCTGGTGGGCGCAGACGACGAAACCGTGGCCCAGGCGATCGAAGTCGACCAGAACATGCTGCTGGGCATCGAACGGGCCGCCGCGCCCGCGCCGCAGGTAAAGGAAGAGATCTGCACGATCAAAACCCGCCGCGGCGGTGAAGTGATCTCGACACCGATCCCCTGCGCCACGAACTGATCAACACAACATCTTGTATACCCGAGGCGCCCCCACCACAGGGCGCCTCGTTTCTTTCCGGCAACTGTCCCCAAAAATCCACAGCAACAGCGCCTCGAAAGTGGTTGATTCTTGAAAAAATTTTTGAACTGGCCCACAGTCTTGCCAATTCCGGGCGAAAAGACCCGATTAATGAGGCGTGATCGGAAAGGCAGGTCACATGAAAAATTCGAGCTTGTGTAAGGCTGCCCTGTTGGGGCTGGCTGTATTGATTTCTCCCCTCGCGGAAATGGCCATGGCGGAATCCATCACCGTGATCCGCAAGGGCGCAAACCGTGATCTCAGCATCCCGATGAACCGGGCCGTCGTCATAGAAAGTGACGTGCCCTTCGCGGAACTGAGCATCGCGAACCCCTCCATCGCGGACTTTTCGACATTGTCGGACCGCACCGTATATGTGCTGGGCAAGGCGCCCGGGCGCACCACCCTGACCCTTCTGGATGCGACGGGCCGGCTGATCACCAACGTGGAGGTGCATGTCAGCCCCGATATCTCCGAGTTCAAGGAACGGCTGCAACAGATCATGCCGGGCGAAAAGATCGAGGTCCGGTCGGCCAATGACGGCATCGTTCTGTCGGGCACCGTCACCAGCGCCGGCAAGATGGACCGCGCGCTGGAACTGGCCAACCGCTACGCGCCCGAGCGCGTGTCGAACCTGATGTCGGTCTCGGGCAAACAGCAGGTCATGCTGAAAGTCCGCTTTGCCGAGATGCAGCGCACCGTGTCCAAGGCACTGGGCACCTCGCTGTCCCTTGATGCTCGGTCGGCGGGCAGCGCCGGCTTCATCGGCGGCTCGGGCACCACCAACACCCAGGGCGGCGTCCTGGGCACACTGGCGGGCGCGATCCCGACGGTTCAGAACAATTTCGGCGCGCTTGCCATCGGCTTCGACATCGGCTCGACCGAGGTCGGTATCCTGTTGGAAGCACTGGAAGAAAAAGGCGTCGTGCGCACCCTTGCGGAACCCAACCTGACCGCCCTTTCGGGCCAGGAGGCGAAGTTCCTCGCAGGCGGCGAATTCCCGATCCCGGTAGCCCAGGAAAACGGCACCACCACGATCGAGTTCAAGCCCTTCGGCGTCGAGCTCAACTTCACCCCGCGCGTGCTGGACGACGAGGTCATCAACCTGGAAATGGCCGCCGCCGTCTCCTCGCTCGACCCCTCCAACGGCCTGACGACAAACGGTCTGAACGTCTCCGCCTTCCGCCGCCGCGACGCCTCGACCACCGTTGTCATGCGGGACGGGCAAAGCTTTGCCATCGCGGGCCTGCTGCAGGACGACTTCCGCGACAATGCGGGCCAGATCCCGTGGCTGGGTGACATCCCGATCCTCGGCGCGCTTTTCCGCAGCGCGGAATACGAACGCGCCCAGACCGAGCTGGTGATCATCGTCACCGCGCATCTCGTGACCCCGACCAGCGGCACGGTTCTTGCCCTGCCGACCGACCGGGTCAAGCTGCCGACGGAAAAAGACCTGTTCCTGAACGGTCGCGTCGCCAAGGACGTGCGCCAGTCAGGCGGCTCGACTGGCGAAGTCGCCCGGCAGGATTTCAACGGGTCCTACGGCTACGTGATGGACTGAGGAGAGACAAGGCCATGAAAAAGTTTCTTATAACAGCGTCGGTTCTCGCCCTCGCCGGGTGTTCGCAGCAGGGGCAGGTCTACAAGTCCTACTTCGGCGAAGCGGGCGGCCTCGTCGATGGCGGCAACTTCGGCAATGCCACCGTCCACAACCAATTGGTAATGCGCGGCGAGAAAGGCTACGTCTACGATCTGGCCAACCGCTTCTCTAACGAGGTTCTGAGCACGGTCAACTTCGCCTTCAACAGCGCAAAACTCGATGCCGGCGCCCGTGACACGCTGCGCGAGCAGGCCCGCTGGATCAGGCAGTTCCCCGAGGTCCGCTTCCGGGTCTACGGCCACACCGACCTTGTCGGGTCCGCCGGCTATAACAAGAGCCTCGGACAGCAACGCGCCAACGCGGTGGTCAACTTCCTTGTTTCGCAGGGCATCAGCCGCAGCCGCCTCGAGGCCGTCGTCTCCTTCGGTGAGGCACAGCCGCTGGTCGTCACGCAAGGCCGCGAACGCCGCAACCGCCGCACCGTGACCGAGGTCACCGGTTTTGTCGCGTCGCATCCCATCGTGATGGACGGCAAATATGCCGAGGTGGTCTACCGCGAATACGTCGCCAGCGCCGTACCGCGCTCGGAACTGATCATGGTCCAAGAAGGTGGTGAAGTCACCAGCGGTAGTTCGGAATGATCTGAATTCTCCCTGTCCGGCCACAGGCCGGGCCACCTCAAGAACCCGCCCGAAACAATCTGTTGGGCGGGTTTTTTTTGTCCTGAGATATCGCACAATTACGATCTTTTGGCCCAATTATTGCCCAGATTTTCCAGCAGTTTCAGCGCATGGCAATGGGTCCGTGCGTGTATGCGCATCGTCCCGAAGTCCGAAAGATAACGGTTTCCGACGCATCGACGTCGCAACAAGCATGGGTCCGACCTGAGATGAGTAGTGTGCAAAAACAACCCGAGTCCAGCCCGATCACGGCCTGCACCGTCAGCCGTGACGTGCAGGATTTCGACCTGTTGATCGAGGACATGGAAACCGCCCTGGGCGAGGCTTGGGGCGATCTTGGCTTTGCCGAGGCGCTGGCCTTCTTCAACCAGCCCGAAGCCGACGGTCTGGAATTCGTGGCGCTGGCGATCGACGCCAGCGACGAGGACGAGATCGGCCTGCTCAGCGAAATCATCACCATGGCCAAGGCACGCGGGATCAAGGTGATCCTGATCGCCGAGGATGTCAGCCCCTCGTCCCTGCACCAGCTTTTGCGGCAGGGCGCGGATGAATTCGTCCCCTACCCTCTGCCCGAGAACGAGCTGCAGGCCGCGATCGACCGCCTGCAGCGCACCGACATCTCTGCCTCTGCCGCCGCCGCCGCCCCATTCGGCAATTCGAGCAGCCCGGGCGACGGTGTTCTGCTGGCGGTTCAGAGCCTTGCCGGCGGCACCGGCGCCACGACCCTGGCGGTGAACCTTGCATGGGAACTGGCCACGGTCACCAAGAACGACGCCCCGCGCGTCTGCATCCTGGACCTCGGCCTGCAAACCGGCTCGGTCGCCACCTATCTCGACCTGCCGCGCAAGGATGTCGTCTATGAAATGTGGGCCGACACCGACTCGATGGACGAGGATATCTTCAAGCAGGCGCTGGTCTCCTACGAGGACAAGCTTTGGGTTCTGACCGCACCCACCGACATCCTGCCGCTCGACATGATCACGCCCGAGGATGTACAGCGCGTGCTGGACATGGCCCGTGCCAAGTTCGACTATGTCATCGTCGACATGCCCGGCACATTGGTCCAGTGGACCGAAACCGTGCTGCATTCCGCGCAGATCTACTTCACCACGCTGGAGCTCGACATGCGTTCGGCCCAGAACGCCCTGCGCCTCAAGCGGGCGCTGCGCTCCGAGGACCTGCCGGTCGAGAAGCTGCGCTATTGCCTGAACCGCGCGCCGAAGTTCACCGACCTGAACGGCAAAAGCCGGGTCAAGCGCATGGCCGAAAGCCTGGAAATCAGCATCGAGGTGCAGCTGCCCGACGGCGGCAAGCCGGTGATGCAGGCGGGCGACCACGGCACGCCGCTGGCAAGCGCCGCCGGCAAGAACCCGCTGCGCAAGGAAATCGCCAAGCTGGCGGTCTCGCTGCACGCGCTTGGCCAAAGCGACGCCGATCAGGCCGCATAAAGGAAGTTAACCAATGTTCTCGCGATACAAGAAGACGACCGAAGGCGCCCAGCCGGTCAAGGCCAACAAGACGCCCGTCGCCGAAGCACCCCGGACCGCCCCCGTGGAAGAGGCGCAAAGCGTCTCGCTGCGCAAACCGCTTCAGAAAGCGGCGGCAACTACGTCGCCGCAGGACAAGGACCGCAAGCGCAAGGAACGTTTGTCCGAGATCAAGATCGAACTGCACCGCGCGCTTCTGGACAACCTGAACCTCGGCGCGTTGGAAAGTGCGACGGAGGCTGACCTGCGCGCGGAGATCGCGTCGATTGCAGGCGAGGCGCTGGAAGAACGCAGCATCGTTCTGAATCGCGAGGACCGGTCCACGCTGACACAGGACCTCTATGACGAGGTGCGCGGCCTTGGCCCGCTGGAACCGCTCCTGAAGGACGACACCGTCAACGATATTCTGGTCAACGGCCCGCAGCAGGTGTTCGTGGAACGTGCGGGCAGGCTGGAACTGACCGACACGACCTTCAAGGACGAAAAGCACCTTCTGCGGATCATCGACAAGATCGTGTCGGCCGTGGGCCGTCGCGTCGACGAATCCAACCCCTACGTCGACGCCCGCCTGCAGGATGGCTCGCGTTTCAACGCCATGGTCCCGCCCGTGGCGGTGGATGGCAGCCTGGTGTCCATTCGTAAGTTCAAGAAGGACAAGCTGGGCATCGACGACCTGGTGAATTTCGGCGCCTTTTCCGAGGAAATGGCCGCCTATCTTCAGGCCGCCGTTGCCACGCGCCTCAACGTGATCGTCTCGGGCGGTACGGGTTCGGGCAAGACGACCACGCTCAACGCGCTGTCGTCCTTCATCGACAATGCCGAACGCATCCTGACGATCGAGGATACCGCGGAACTTCAGCTGCAGCAGATCCACGTGGGTCGAATGGAAAGCCGCCCGCCCAACGTCGAGGGCAAAGGCGAAGTTTCCCCGCGCGACTGTCTGAAAAACGCCCTGCGGATGCGCCCCGACCGCATCATCGTCGGCGAGACGCGCGGCGAGGAAGTGATCGACATGCTGCAGGCCATGAACACCGGCCACGACGGCTCGATGACCACGATCCACGCAAACAACCCGCGCGACGGGATCAGCCGCCTGGAAAACATGGTCGCCATGGCCGGGATCGAGATGCCGCTCAAGGCGGTGCGCTCGCAGATCGCGTCGGCCGTGAACCTTCTGGTGCAGGCCAGCCGCCTTCAAGACGGCTCGCGCCGGATGACCTCGATCACCGAGATCACCGGCATGGAGGGCGACGTGATTTCCATGCAGGAGATCTTCCGCTTCCAGCGCGTCGGCCTGTCGCCCGACAACAAGATCATCGGCCATTTCACCGGCACAGGTGTGCGGTCGAATTTTTCAGAACGGTTCCGCTTGTGGGGGTATGACCTGCCGCCCAGCATCTATGAACCCGTGGGAGAGTAAACGCTATGTCTATCAGTGCAGAGCCAATCATTTACGGCCTGATTTTCATCGGGATCATGGTCCTCGTTCAGGGTCTTTACCTGACCGTCTTCGGACGCTCCATCAGCCTCAACAACCGCGTCAACCGCCGGCTGGAGATGCTCGACAAGACCGGCAATCGCGAGGAGGTGATGGAAAAGCTGCGCAAGGAGATGGAACAGCATCTCAAGGCGCGCAAGATCCCGCTTTACTCGATCCTCGCCACCAAGGCCCAGATGGGGGCCATCGCGTTCTCGCCCAAGCAGCTGATGATGCTGATGGTGGCCTGCGGCTTCATCGCCTTTATCGGCCTGTCGGTCGGCACCAGCACCGCCTTGCCCGTGCGCATTCTCGTCTCCGTCGCGATGGGCGTGGGCGGCATCTTTGTCTGGGTCAACATGAAGGCCAGCAAACGCATGGCCATGCTGGAAGAACAGCTGCCCGACGCCATCGAACTCATGGTGCGCAGTTTGCGTGTCGGCCACCCGTTCAGCTCGGCCATTTCCATCGTCGCCAACGAGGTCGCCGACCCGCTGGCCACCGAATTCGGCGTCATCGCCGACGAGGCCGCCTATGGCCGCGACATGGGTGAGGCGCTCAAGGACATGGCCGAACGGCTGGACATGCAGGATTTGCGCTTCCTCGCCGTGGCCGTGACCATCCAGCAGCAATCGGGTGGTAACCTGGCCGAGATCCTCGATGGTCTGGCCAAGGTGATCCGCGCCCGCTTCCGCCTGTTCCGCCGCGTCAAGGCCATCACTGCCGAGGCCAAGTGGTCGGGCAAGTTCCTGTCCGCCTTCCCGATCCTCGCGCTGATCGCGATCCAGATGATCAAGCCCGACTATTACGACGAGGCGATGGAACACCCCTACTTCATACCGGCCTGCCTCGCTGTCGGCTTCTTCCTCGTGGCGAACCTCTTCGTGATGCGCGCCCTCGTGAACATCAAAGTGTAAAGGCCACGACCATGTTGGACAGGATTTCACAGTTCATGACCGATACGCTGGGCCCGTTCGGCCCGCTGATCGCGGTGGGCACACTGGGCCTGCTTCTGGTCCTCTTGACGATCCCGATCCTGATCCGCGAGTCGAACGACCCGCTGGACAAGATCAAGAAGCAGTCGCGCAGCGGCCTGTCGACCGAGGACCAGAAGAAGAAGCTGCGCACCGGCCAGCGCAACGAGAAGCTGGACAGGTATGCGAAGTTCCTCGAACCCGAGGATGAAAAGCAACTCAGCCAGATCCGCCTGACCCTGATGCAGGCCGGCTATCGCAGCCGCGACGCCGTGCGCTATTTCCACTTCGCGCAGTTCGCGCTCGGTATCGGTTTCCTGATCCTGGGCGTGCTGTACTTCCTGGTGTTCCTGGCGGGTGCCGAGGACACGACCACGACGCAAACGATGATGTATATCCTCGGCCCCGGCGGGATCGGCTACCTGATACCGAAATACTGGGTGACCAAGCGTCAGCAGCAGCGCCAGCAGGAAATCGAGGAAGGCTTCCCCGACAGCCTCGACATGATGCTGACCTGCGTCGAGGCGGGCCAGTCGCTCGACCAGGCAATCATCCGGGTGTCCAAGGAAATCCGCGCTTCCTATCCTGCGTTGTCCGAGGAATTCGAGATCGTCTCCCACCAGATCAAGGCCGGACGGGACAAACCCTCGGTCCTGAACGAAATGGCCGAACGCTGCGGCGTGCAGGATATCTCCAGCTTCGTGACCGTGCTGGTGCAATCACAATCCTTCGGCACTTCGATCGCCGACGCCCTGCGCGTCTATGCCGGCGAGATGCGTGACAAACGGGTCATGCGGGCTGAAGAAAAGGCCAACAAGCTGCCGACGAAGATGACATTGGCCACGATGATGCTTACAGTGCCGCCATTGCTGATCATTCTGGTCGGCCCGTCGGTGCTGGGGATCATGGAACTCTTCACGATGGCGGGCCAGTAACGGCCGGACCAACGAAAGGCAGGTCCCGCGCGGGCCTGCCGCCACAACGAAGAGGCGACATAACCGGCATGGCACGAGCAGGTGTCTGGCTTCTGGTTTCCTTCGCTCTCGTCGCGGGCTGCGGCGAAGGCGCTTCGCGTGATCCCGACAGCCCTTACGCCCCCGGCGTCGCAAAGGATGGCGAGGCCGTCGACTCCAAGCTGGTCGGCCACCGCCTCGTGGCCGCCGGCGAGTACGAACTGGCCATCGACGCCTTTTCCCGCGCCGCCCTCGACGAGGGCATGAGCGCCGATGTGCTTGGCGGCCTGGGCACCGCCAATCTCGGCCTGGGGCGTCTGCACACCGCCGAACGCCTGCTCCGACAGGCCATCGAAAAAGACGAATTCTCGCCCGAGGTCTGGAACAACCTTGGCGTTGTCCTGCTGGAAAAGGGCGAAAACGGCGAGGCCGAACAGGTGTTCAAAAAGGCCTACGCGCTCGACAATGGCCAAAGTGACTCAATCCGAGACAATTTGCGGTTAGTTCTCGCAAAATCGGAAAATTCTCTTTATAGTGAAGAGTTAGAGCAAGATTATAAACTGGTGCGGCGCGGGAGCAGCGACTACCTGATCCGCAGTATACCAGGTTGAGGCAAAGGCAGTAAAAGGACGCAAAAAATGCGCCACCCTATTCTTATGTGCATCTGCGTGGGCAGCGCATTTGCCCTTTCCGCTTGTGATGAAAAGGCCGGCAAGGCCGATGTGGACCGGGCCTTGTCCGATCTCAACGTCGTCGACGAAAGCAACCTCGGCGATGTCATGCTGACCGTGGCAGACCCAAACGAGTCCGTGAAATATTTCCAGCGCACGCTGGGCGAAAAGCCCGACCGCATCGACGTGCGCCGCGGCCTCGCGCTATCGCTCATTCGCGCCAAGCGCCACACCGAGGCCGTCGCGGCCTGGCAAAACGTGGTCGAGCATGAAAAGTCCACCAATGACGACCAGGTGGAATACGCCGACGCGCTCATTCGCAACAACGAATGGAAACGCGCCGACGAGGTGCTGGATTCCGTCCCGCCGACCCATGAGACCTTCAAGCGCTACCGGCTCGAGGCGATGATCGCCGACAGCAACCAGAACTGGAAGAAAGCCGACAGCTTCTACGAGACCGCCGTCGGCCTCACGACCCAGCCCGCCAGCGTCATGAACAACTGGGGCTATTCCAAGCTGACCCGCGGCGACTTCGCCGCCGCCGAGCGCCTGTTCACCGACGCGATCCGACAGGATGACAGCCTGTTCACCGCCAAGAACAACCTTGTCCTGGCGCGCGGCGCGCAAAAGAAATATTCCATGCCTGTCCTGCAGACCAGCCAGGAAGAGCGCGCGCAACTGCTCTACACGCTGGGTCTTTCGGCCATCAAGCAGGGCGACACCAATATCGGCAAGGGCCTTCTGCGCGACGCCATCGACACGCATCCCCAGCATTTCGAGGCCGCCGCGCGCAGCCTGAATGCGCTGGAAAACAACGTCGAATAAAAGACGTGCGAGGCGCGGGTCATGCCCCTTGAAATCACCAGTTGGGCGGCGCTCTGGTTCCTGCCTTTCGTCACCCCGGTCTGTCTCTGGGTGATGTGGAGTGACCTCAAGGCCATGCGTATTCCCAACACCTCGGTGCTGACGCTGGCGGGGATCTTCGTGATCGTCGGCCTTTGGGCCGTCACCCCCTTCTGGCCCGATTATGCGTGGCGCATCGCGATCATGTTCATCGCCCTCGTGATCGGCTTCATCGCCAATGCCGGCGGGCTGATGGGCGCGGGCGACAGCAAGTTCATCGCCGCCGCGGCGCCCTTCATCGCCCCAGCCGACTGGCGGATCATCATGTTTCTCTTTACCGCCAACCTTTTGGCCTGTTTCGTCACGCACCGGCTGGCGAAACACACGCCGCTGCGCCGGCTCGCCCCCGACTGGATCAGCTGGGACCGCGGCAAGAAGTTTCCCATGGGCTTCGCCCTGGGCGCGACACTCGTGATTTATCTCGGCCTCGGCGCCGCCTACGGCGCCTGAGGCGCCTGCCCCAACCACGCCCGCGCGCGACCACAATTTCCGCATGATTTGATGCCATCCTGCCCCGGATTGCGCCGCAGTATGCGGTGCCTGAGACATGTCAACTTGTCGAAGAAAACGGGCAGAAAACCATGAATATGCAAGTGACCAACGGCGTTCAGCCGCCCCCGCCACCCTCCGGGCTCGACGAAATGCAGCTCCCCATCGTCATGATGCGGGACATCCTGCTGAAGACCATGTTCCGCAAGAACCTCGACATGGTCAGCGAAATCTCCGAGGCGATCTGCCTGCCTCGCGCCGTCACGCAGGAACTGGTGGACATGGCGCGCCAGCAACGCCTGCTCGAGGCGACCGGCACGCTCAACGCCAATTCGGGCGGCGAGATGGGCTTTCAGCTGACCGACGCGGGCAAGTCCCGCGCCCTCGACGCGCTGTCGCAATCGGAATATTTCGGCGCCATGCCCGTGCCGCTGGCGGTTTACCGTGAACAGGTCAAGCGCCAGTCGATCCGCAACATCCAGATCACCCGGGACGAGCTGACCGGCGCCATGGGCCACCTCGTGCTGCCCAACGATCTGCTCGATCACCTCGGCCCTGCCGTGTCGGCCGGCCGCTCGATCCTGATGTACGGCCCGCCCGGCAACGGGAAATCCTCGATCTCGAACGGCATCCGCGACGCCATGGGCGACAAGATCTATGTCCCCCGCGCCATCGAATACGCGGGCCAAGTCATCACCGTCTACGACCCGATCGTCCATTCCAAGGCCGAGGTCGAGGTCGACGACCCCAACTCCCTGCGCCGAAAGCGCACCTTCGACACGCGTTACGTGCGCTGCGAACGGCCCACGGTCATCACCGGGGGCGAGCTCAGCCTGTCGATGCTCGACCTGGTCTACAACCCGACCGCGCGGACCTACCAGGCACCGCTGCAGTTGAAATCGACGGGCGGCATCTTCATCGTCGACGACCTTGGCCGCCAGGCAGAGCCGCCGCAAAGCCTCGTCAACCGCTGGATCGTCCCGCTCGAGGAATCCAAGGACATCCTCGCGCTGCAATCGGGCGAAAAGTTCGAGGTGCCGTTCGACACGCTGGTGATCTTCTCGACCAACTTCCACCCCAACGAGATCTTCGACCAGGCCGCCCTGCGCCGGATCTTCTTCAAGATCAAGATCGACGGCCCGAACCAGCAGGACTTCCTCAAGATCTTCGCCATGGTGGCCAAGAAACGCGGCATGCCGCTGGACGAGGACACCTTGTTGCATCTGCTCAAGGTCAAGTACCCGACGATCAACAACGTCTACGCCAACTACCAGCCGATCTTCCTGATCGACCAGATGATTTCGATCTGCGAATTCGAGGGCATTCCCTACCAGATGCGTCCCGATCTCTTGGACCGTGCCTGGGCGAACATGTTCGTCAAGGACGAGACCATCGTGAAGTAAGCGCCGCCCGGAGTTTTTGAAAACTCCGGGCAAAACTTTTCCTGAAAAGTTTTGCGGTTCCGCCTACATCTGGCGGATGACGTCGTTACCCCCCGTGTTCACTGAATGGTTCGCCTCGCGCGGCTGGTCCATCCACCCGCACCAGCAGGCGATGCTGGACCGCGCCGATGACCCCGCCCTGCTGCTCATCGCCCCCACCGGCGGCGGCAAGACACTGGCGGGCTTCCTGCCCACGCTGGTGGACATCGCCGAGCACGGCCACGAGGGGCTGCACACGCTCTACATCTCGCCCCTCAAGGCGCTCGCGGCCGACATCAAGCGCAACCTCACCACGCCTGTGTCAGACATGGACCTGCCCATCCGCATCGAGGACCGCACCGGCGACACGTCCTCGTCGGCCAAGCGCCGCCAGCGCGCCGACCCGCCGCATATCCTGCTGACGACGCCCGAAAGCCTGGCACTCCTCACGTCCTACGAGGATGCGCCGCGCATCTTTGCAGGGCTGAAACGCATCGTCGTCGACGAGATCCACGCGCTGGCCGAGTCGAAGCGCGGCGACCAGCTTTTCCTCGCCCTCAGCCGCCTTAAGGCCATGTGTCCCGGCCTGCGCCGCGTGGGCCTCTCGGCCACGGTCGAGGACCCCGCCGCCATCGCGCGCCTGCTCGCCCGCCACCCCGACCCTTGTGAAATCCTCATGGCCGATCCCGGCCCCGAGCCCGATATCGCAATGCTGCAAACCGATGCCACCCCACCTTGGTCCGGGGGTGGTGCAGCCTATTCGATCCCCGCCGTTTTGGAAGAGGTGAAACGCCACCGCATCACCCTCATCTTCCACAACACCCGCGCCCAGGCCGAGATCTTCTTTCACAACCTCTGGCTCGCCAATGAAGAGGCCCTGCCGATCGGCATCCACCACGGCTCACTCGACCGGGCACAGCGCGAGCGGGTCGAGGCCGCCATGCAGCGCGGCGAGCTGCGCGCCGTGGTCTGCACCGGCAGTCTGGACCTCGGCATCGACTGGGGCGATGTGGACCTCGTGATCCAGGTCGGCGCGCCCAAGAACGTCAAGCGCCTGGTGCAGCGCATCGGCCGCGCCAACCACCGTTACAACGCGCCATCAAAGGCGCTTCTGGTCCCCGCCAACCGGTTCGAGGTCATCGAATGCCATGCCGCGTTGGAGGCCGTCCGTGACCACGACCTCGACGGCGAGCCACGCGGCCCCGGCCCCCGCGACGTGCTCTGCCAGCACATCCTCATCCGCGCCTGCGCCGGGCCGTTCGATGCAGATGCATTTTTCGAGGAAGTCCAAACCGTCGGCGCCTATGCCACCCTCACCCGCGCCCAGTTCGACGCCTGCCTCGATTTTTGCGCAACCGGCGGCTATGCCCTGCGCGCCTATGACCAATGGCAGCGCCTGCTCAATCGCGACGGCCTGTGGCAGTTGCGCGATCCACGCAGCGCCCGCCTGATCCGCATGAACATAGGCACCATCCAGGACGCCGATCTGCTGAAGGTCCGGATGCGCCGCAACCGCGGCGGCAAGCCGCTGGGCGAGGTCGAGGAAGGCTTCGCCGCCTCCCTCACCCCCGGCGACACGTTCCTGATCGGGGGGCAGATCGTGAAATACGAAGGCCTGCGCGAAACCGTGGTCGAGGTCAGCCGCGACGCCGCGAAGAAACCCAAGATCGCCACTTTCGCCGGGACGAAGTTCGCCACCTCCACCCAGCTCAGCCAGCGCATCCTGTCGCTCTTGCATTCCGGCGACCACTCCGCCCTTCCGGCCCACACCGCCGACTGGATTGCGCTCCAGCAAGACGTCTCGCAACTTCCCAAAGCGGGTCGCCTGCTCATCGAAAGCTTTCCCCATGACGGGCGCGAACATGCCTGCATCTACGGCTTCGCCGGCCGCAACGCGCAACAGACGCTGGGCCTGATCCTCAGCAAACGCATGGAGGAGATGGGCCTCGCCCCCATGGGTTTCGTCTCGACCGATTACGCCACCCTCATCTGGGGGCTGGAACCGCTGACCGATGCCACCGGCCTTCTGGACCGCGCCGCCCTGCGCGAAGGCCTCGACAAGTGGCTGGCCGGTAACCAGCTGATAAAACGTACCTTTCGCGCCTCCGCCACCATCGCGGGCCTGATCCAGCGCAACCTGCCCCAGGTCCGCAAATCCGGGCGGCAGGCCACATTTTCCTCCGATATCCTCTATGACACGCTGGCCAAATACGACCCCGATCACCTGCTCCTGGACATCACAAGGCAAGAGGCAATGCGCGGCCTGATCGACTTTGGCCGGATCGAGGAGATGCTCGACCGCATCGGCAACCGCGTCGACCTTGTCCGCCTGCCCCGCGTCACGCCCTTTGCAGCGCCGTTGTTCCTCGAGGCCGGACGCACCCCCGTCGAAGGCAGCGCACAGGACCGCCTGATTGAGGAAGAAACCCAACGCCTGATGCAGGCTGCCGGTCTCGCCTGACACCCGGAAAAGCCCTTGCAAAATCAGTCGCCCCGCGTGATGAACGAAGCATGAACGGCTACGAGTTCACATTGGCAGGCGCCCGTCTCACCGCCCTCGGCTCCGGCGCGCTTTTCTGGCGTGACCTGAACCTGCTTTGCGTGTCGGACATGCACCTGGGCAAGACCGAACGCCGGGCCCGCCTGGGCGAGGCGCAACTGCCCCCCTACGAGACCCACGACACCTTATCGCGGCTGCAGGCCGACTTGGAAGCCACCGGCGCCCATACCGTCATCTGCCTTGGCGACAGCTTCGACGACGCGCTGGCCGCCCGCGCCCTTCTCGATGCCGAAAAACTCTGGATCAGCCGCCTTCAGGCCGGCCGCCGCTGGGTCTGGATCGAGGGCAACCACGATCCCGGCCCCGTCGACCTTGGCGGCGCGCATCTGTTCGAGTTGCCCGTCCCGCCGCTCACCTTCCGCCACATCGCGCAACAGGGCTTTTCCGGCGAGGTGTCAGGGCACTATCACCCCAAGGTCACCCTGCCTGTCCGGGGCCGCGCCATCACCCGGCCCGCCTTCCTGCTCGACAGCGACCGGCTGGTGATGCCCGCCTACGGCACCTATACTGGCGGCCTGCGCAGCCACGACACCGCGCTCTGCGATCTCATGCGCCCCGAGGCGCTGGCGATCCTGACGGGCAAGACCCCCCATCCCGCGCCCATGCCGCGCGGCGCAAAGGCATGACCGGCGCGGTTCCTATTCATACGCGCACGGCCTAGACTGTCCGGACACCCTACGGAGACCCCAGCCCCATGTCTGCTCCCTTCGAGACCCGCATCCGCGACAGCTTTGCCCGGCAATCCATGATGCAGACGCTGGGCGCCACGCTCACCGGCATCGCCGAGGGCCGGGTCGAGATCACCGCCCCCATCCTCGAGGGCAGCCGCCAGCAGCAGGGGGTCGCCCATGCCGGCCTGACCTTCGCCATCGGCGACAGTGCCGCGGGCTATTCCGCGCTGACCCTGATCCCCGAGGGGATGGAGGTGATGACCACTGAGATGAAGATCAACCTGCTGGCTCCCGGCGCGGGCGACACCCTTGTGGCCCGGGGCCGGGTGATCAAGCCGGGCCGCCGCCTGATGGTGGTGCAATCGGATATTTTTGCCGTGACAGACGGTGCGGAACGCCACATCGCCATGATGGTCGGCACCATGATTCCGGTGGACCTTTAGCGACGTGCGCAAGACCTGCGACAAGGCCGAAAAGAAATGAGGGCAGTCCCCGACCGAGGGTGGGGGTGAAGCCCCCGCCCGCGGGGGCGGTCGGGGGCTGCCCGGCGGAGGCCGCCGGGCAAGAGGTCTTACGCCGTCAAGCCTTCCGGCTCCGACAACCCGTTGGCACGGCAGCAGGCCGTCACCGTGTTGGCCAGCAGGCACGCGATGGTCATCGGCCCGACGCCGCCGGGAACGGGCGTAATCGCCCCCGCGCGCGCCGCGCAACTCTCGTAATCGGCATCGCCCACCAGCTTGTTCTTGCCGTCGCGCTCGACCCGGTTGATGCCCACGTCGATCACGGTGGCCCCTTCCTTGATCCAGTCACCCGGCACCATCTCGGGCCGGCCCACGGCGGCCACCACGATATCGGCGCGGCGCACGACCTCGGGCAGGTCCTTGGTGCGGCTGTGCGCGATGGTCACGGTGCAGCTGTCGCCCAGCAAAAGCTGCGCCATCGGCTTGCCCACGATGTTCGACCGCCCGACAACCACCGCGTCCATGCCGGAAAGGCTCCCGTGGTGTTCGCGCAGCATCATCAGACAGCCCAGCGGCGTGCAGGGCACCATGCTTTTCTGTCCCGTGCCCAGCAGGCCCACGTTCGAGATGTGAAACCCGTCCACGTCTTTCGCCGGGTCGATCGAGTTGATCACCAGGTCGGAATCCAGGTGGTCCGGCAACGGCAGCTGCACAAGGATGCCATGCACGTCCTTGTCGTTGTTCAGCTTGTCGATCAGCGCCAGCAGATCCTCTTCCGAGGTGTCCGCCTCCAGCTTGTGCTCGTAGGAATTCATGCCGACCTCGACGGTCTGCTTGCCCTTCGAGCGGACGTAGACCTGGCTTGCCGGGTCCTCGCCCACCAGCACCACGGCCAGTCCCGGCGTGATGCCGTGTTCTTCCTTCAGGCGGTCCACGTGGCCCGCCACCTTCTCGCGCACTTTTGCGGCAAACGCCTTGCCGTCGATAATCTCTGCCGTCATGTCTTTCCTCCCGGCCCGAAAATGGTCCCCCACCCTATACCGCTCGCATGGGGTGGGGAAAACCGGTCCTTTAGAACAATCCTTCGATTTCGCCCTGGTCGTTCAGGCGGATGGATTCGGACGCGGGGCGGCTGGGCAGGCCCGGCATGGTCATGATCTCGCCGCAGACGACG
>NZ_JARAMK010000005.1:0-264040 GCF_028807495.1 Roseovarius sp. SK2 | reverse complement strand
GCCCGATCGCCAAGCCCGACCTGATCCAATGGGCCCCCGGCCTGCCGAAAACCCGCTCCGGCAAGATCATGCGCCGCATCCTGCGCAAGATCGCCGAGGACGACTACGGCGCCCTCGGCGACACCTCCACACTCGCAGACCCCTCCGTCGTCGACGACCTCATCGACAACAGGATGAACAAGAGCTGACCTCGTAGGGTGGGCATCCTGCCCGACTCACCACGCCACGGGGCCGGTGCCGAAGGTGCCGGCCCTTTTTCCTGCCCTGTCGCCTTTGCCTCCTTCAGAGGACGCCCTCTCGAAATGCGCAACTGGAAAATCGCCACAGCGGAACTACTTCCCATTCTCGAAACATCCACCGGAGGATCCCTCATCGCACATCCCATCCGCGCCCTTATCTCTGCCGCCGTCCTTGCCGCGACACCCGCGCTGGCCGAACAACCCGTCTCGGGCCAGCTTGGCGAAGGCAAGCCCAACGACATCCACCTGGAGATGACTCGCGATGCCGACGGCGGCGTCGCGATTTCGCAATCCGAATTCCGGCTGGCCCATGGCGGCTACTACCGGCTCAACGTTATCTGCCCGCAGGCAGTCACGCCCGAGACCGGCTTTCATTTCGAGTCCCCTCAGCTGATGGAAAACGCACATATCCGCGTTCTGTCGGTCCTCGAAAGCGAAATGGAGTTCTACGCCCAGGGCCTCAGCTTCCGCGCGATCCAGTGCGACGGCAAGGGCGGTGCCCGGTTCAGCTTTCACCCGATGCGCAAGGGCGAATACCCGTTTCTGGTCAAGGATCATTCCGCCCCGCCAAAAGAGGCCCGTGGCGTTTTCATCGTAGAGTGACGTGACGCAACAGGGTCGCACGCGCCTCCCACCCCGCGCATTGCCGCCGCTATGCCGCCTTGCGCGTCGCCAGCACCACGCCGACACCGGCCAGCGCCATGCCGCCCCAGGCCAGGGGAGGCATCACCTCGCCCAGCATGACCCACGCGATCACCGCGGCCAGCGGCGGCACCAGGAAGAAAAGCGCCGATACCTTGGCGACGTCACCCACCCGGATCATCGCCAGGAGCAGCCCCACCGCCAGCAGCGAATTGCCCACCACCAGGTAGAACAGCACGCCGACGAACGGCCAGCTCCAGTTGATCGACAGATTCTCCTGCAGCGCCAGCAACGGCAGGATCCCCAATAGCCCGGCGGCATAACCGACAAGGTTCGAGGTCACCGGGTGGTGTCGCAGCCCGAACCGCTTTTCCCAAAGCGACGCGGTGACGATGCCCCCAAGTCCGATCATCGCAAAGACGAACCCCATGAGGCTGGGCGGCTCCACCGCCGAGCGTGCTCCGATCACCATGCCAGCCCCGACAAGCCCCAGGATCAAGCCGGACCACTGCTTCAACCCCGCGCGCTCGCCTGTCCAGCGCGGCGCGATCAGCGCCACCAGGATCGGCTGCAGCGTCATCAAAAGCGCCAACGTCCCCACCGCGACACCCGCTTCCAGCGCGCAGTACGACATACCGAAATAAACCGATTGGATCAGTAGGCCGACAATGGCCAGATGTCCCCATTCCGCGCGGCTTTGCGGCAAAGGCGGACGCAGCACGGCCCAAAGTACCGCCATCGCCACCACCACCAACCCAAAACGCAGCGCCAGGATCGTCATCGGCGCGGCATAGACCAGCCCGACCTTCGCCACGCCATAGCCTCCCGACCACAGCAAGAGAAAGATGAACGGTGCAAGCCGTAGCCAGACGGGGCGGTCTGATGACATGAAAGGGCGCAGGTCCTTCGGCTGATCCGTCGCTGTTATGGGCCGACGGCGCCCCGAGCAACAGCCCTTTTTGCCCGCAAGTCTGTGTGCGGGTTCCGGTCCGCCCTCTGCGCCATGGCTGCCGAGAGCTTCAGACCAAAAGGTATCCTGATTACACCACCCTGATGTAGGGAAGCGTATTTCCGCCGACAGCCCTGCCACTTACGCAGATTTACGCGGATGAAAAATCATGTGACCTGACGTGGAACTCTTGGGCTCTAAAGTCGTTGGAGGTACAGCAAAAGGAAGAGGACTCATGAAAAAACACATCACAGCACTTGCTACCGCCGCCGCCCTGACCGTCACTGCATGTGACACACTGACCGAGGAGGAACAGGGCGCCCTGATCGGCGCAGGCGCAGGCGCCGTTGCCGCCCAGGCCTTTGACGCAAATCTCGGCTGGACCGTTGTGACCGCAGCTGGCGGCGCCGCTGCAGGCGCGCTTATCGCGCGGAACCAGCGCACCGACCAATGCGCCTATGCGGACGGCCGTGGCGGTTATGTGACGCGCCCCTGCTAAGCATCGGAAAGTTTTTCGAATTTTCGAGCCCCAGAGTCTTCGCACGAAGACTCTGGGGCTTTGCGTTTCAGCCCCGCCCGCGATACGGTGGCACGCCCTGATCCGGCACCCAGACACCGGCCGGTATCTCACCGGTCTGCCAAAAGACGTCGATCGGGATACCCCCACGCGGATACCAGTATCCCCCGATCCGCAGCCATTGCGGTTCCAGATAATCCACCAGACGTCGCGCGATCGAAATGGTGCAGTCCTCGTGAAAAGCCCCGTGATTACGGAAACTTGTGAGGAAAAGCTTAAGCGACTTGCTTTCCACCAGCCACTTGCCCGGAACATAGTCGATCACCAGATGCGCGAAATCCGGCTGACCGGTCATCGGGCATAGCGATGTGAATTCCGGTGCGGTGAACCGCACGTTATAGGCCACATCCGTCTGCGGGTTCTCGACCCGCTCCAGTTCGGCCTCTTCGGGGCTTTGCGGCACTTTCGTTTCGCCGCCCAGCTGCTTGAGATCCTTGTAGATATTGTCCGCCATTCCGTCCTCCGTCAGACCCCGCGCATGTTGCCCCACAGGGTCACGTGCAATTGCGGCAGCACCCGCGCGTCATACCACTTTTCTTCGGTCACCCTGTCCACCAGCCAGCGCATCCGCGCTTCCAGCCCGTCGCGGTCGACTTGGGCCGTGTCGTCATCGGGCGGCGGCGGCGTATGGTTGCCCGGCTGCAGGTAGACGGGCAGTTGCGGAAACATCGCCGCGGCCTCGCGCGCATAGGCAAAATCCGCCTCGTCGAACACTACGAGCTTCAGGATGGTCTGCGTGCCCTGGCCCGCCTCGACGCATTCCGCCACCAGCCCCCAGTCGGTCGGCATCCCGCTCGACGGCGGCTTGGGCGACAGCACCAGCATGTCCAGCGCCTCGAACCAACCGCGCACGACCGACCCTTGGGTTTCCATGGCGAAATAACAGCCCTGTTCCTGGCCAAGCCGGATCAGGTCCGCCATCGGCTGAATCGCCGGGTTGCCCCCCGAGAGCGTGATCAGGATCGGCTTGCCCCCTGCCAGGCGCGCCACTTCTTCCATGATCGCCTCGGGCGTCATTGCCTTCCAAGTATCGCGATAGTCATTGTCCACCGCGTGCATGCTGTCGCACCACGAACAGCGGAAATCGCAGCCACCCGTGCGCACGAACACCGTCGGCTGGCCGATCAAAGCCCCCTCGCCCTGGATCGTCGGCCCGAAAATCTCGGAGACACGGATGAGGTGCTTCTCGCTCACGGCCGATACTCCGCCCATGTCTTCGGCGTCTCGCTGACCTTTGCCGCCGCCACCTCGGGCCACCGCGCATGGCACCAGTCATGGAAATGCTTCGCCAACCGCTCGGCGGTCACACAATCATCTCCCAGCACATCATTCAGGTGCCGATGATCCAGCGTCTCATCAACGTACCGCTTGAACTCCGCCAGATCGAGGTAATCCCGCACGAACCCATGCCCGTTCAACTCGGCGGCGCGAAGCTCGATAACGACCACATAGTTATGCCCGTGCAGCCGCGCGCATTGATGGTCCTCGGGCAACCCGTGCAACTGGTGACTGGCCGAGAAGTGAAACTCCTTGGTGATCGTATACATCACGCCACCCCCGTCGCCGCTTTCCAGAAGGTCTCATCCGCGTAGGCGGTCGGGTCCGGGACACCCGCCAAGTGAAACGCCTCGCGCCGCTCCACGCAGGTGCCACAGCGCCCGCAATGCACGTCGCCGCCCTTGTAGCACGACCATGTCTCGACAAATGGCGTGTTCCAGCGCGCGCCCTCGGCAACGATATCCGCCTTCGACCCCGTCAGGAACGGCGTGTACAGCTGCACCTCGGCCACGCCCTCCAGCGCCTGATCCTGCATCGCCTGGAACGCCTCGACGAACCCGGGCCGGCAGTCAGGGTAGATGAAATGATCTCCGCCATGCACGGCGGCCGCCACCGCCTCGGCCTTCTCGGCGGCGGCCATGCCAAAGGCGATGGCCAGCATGATCGCGTTGCGGTTCGGCACGATGGTGATCTTCATCGTCTCTTCCGCGTAATGCCCGTCCGGCACGTCCACGTCATCGGTCAGGGCCGAGCCACCCAGCGCCGCGCCCACGCCCGAGATGTCCACCACCTTGTGCGGCACGCCCAGCCGCTTGGCACAGGCCGCGGCATATGCCACTTCCTTCACATGCCGCTGGCCATAGTCGAAAGACAACAGCCCCCGCAGCGTCCCCTCGCCCGCCACCTTGTGGGCAAGCGACACGGAATCAAGCCCGCCAGAGCAGATCACGATCGTATCCATTGATTTGGTCCTTGTTTTTTAACGCGGGTAGGCTGCGACCGCAGGGCGTTCACCTAGCGGTTTCGCGGCTCTCTTGCAAGACCCGCGCCGCCACGTTCCGGCCCGACCACCACCAGAAGCGCCACATCAGGAACACGCCTGCCAGCGCCAGCCCCACGGCCAGCCCCAGCCAGATGCCCACACCGCCCCAATCCAGCCAGAACCCCATCGCGTAACTTACCGGCACGCCCACGATCCAATAGCTGACGACGGCGATCAGCATCGGCACCCGCGTGTCCTGCACGCCGCGCAACAGGCCCAAGGCCATCACCTGCGCCGCGTCCACCAGCTGAAACAGGGCCGCCGCCGCCAACAGGCCCACGCCCACGGCGACCACCGCGTCGCGCTCCGGCTCATCAGGGTTCAGGAACGCCGCGATCATCGGCTCCGGCAGCGTCAGGAACAGCACCACCGTCACCGCCGCAAAGACGCCCGACAGCGCCAAGACCACCTTCGCCCCGTCCCGCAGTCCCGGCCCGTCACCGCGCCCGAACGCGTTGCCCGCCCGGATCGTCGCCGCGTTGCTCAGCCCCAGATGCACCATGAACGTGACCGAACTGACCTGCAGCGCGATCCCGTGCGCGGCCAGTGCGATCGTCCCCAGCCAGCCCATCATCACCGTCGAGGCGGCGAACAAGCTCACCTCCGCAAGGCTGGTCATCCCGATGGGCCAGCCCAGCCGGAACACCTGCCCGAACGCCTCCCAATCCGGCCGCCAGACGCGGCGGAACAATGCGTGCTCGGGCGTCACCTTGGCCGCATAAACCGCCAGCGCCACGAAGCTCGCGCTCGTCACCACCAGCGACGCCACGGCGGCCCCGCGCACCCCCATCTCCGGCGCGCCCCAGTTTCCGAAGATCAGTGCGTAGTTCACCACCACGTTCAGCCCAACCGCCGCCACCGTGACCCAAAGAACCACTTGCGTGAACAGAACGAAAAAGAGCGTGCCCCCCAGCACCTCCGCCGCCAGCGCCTCGACCGAGTACCAGCCGAGCATCAGCGCGTCCGTCAGCGTGATCGCCAATTGCGCAAGGTGGCTGCCCACGAGCGGCAGCCCCAGATTCAGCGCCGCCCGGGCGTGTGCACGATATGTCGTCACATCGGTCATACCCCAGCCCATAGAGGCTTTCCCGCGTCCGCAAAACCCCTTTCGACTGGCCCGCACAACCTCGTACACAGCCTCGCTTTTTCTTGCCAGAAATACTCATGGCGCAGCGTCGCCTACAGCACCGCCGCCACCAGTTGCAACGACACCACGGCGATCAGCGCCCCGGCGGCCATCTCGATCACCGGCAGCGCCCTTGCGCCCGCCCCTCCCGTGGCCAGCCGCGCCAACACGCCTGTCCGCAAGCTGACGGCAGCCACGGCCACAACCATGGTCACGCTCGCCGTGCCCAGCCCCATGATGAAGGCGCCGGCAATGCCCGCCAGGTCGATCCCGAAGCGCCATGTCAGGATCAGCAGGAACAGCGCCCCGGTACAGGGCCGGATCGCCACCGCGCCCACCAACGCAGCCGCCTCCCGCCAGCCATGCACATTGGCCGCTTCCTCCACGCTCGGCCCGTGTCGATGCCCGCAGGTCGAACAGACGCCGTCACCGTGATCGTGGGAATGGTCGTGGTGATGCCCGTGGCCGTGGCCCCTCGCCCGCCACAGCTTCATCGCCCCGCGCAGCACCAGCCACACGCCCACCAGCGCAATCGCGCCATAGCTCACCGCCGCCAGTGTCCGATCGGCCAGCCCCGTCACGGCCTCGCGCCCCAGCCCCAGCGCGTAAAGTCCCGCATAGACCAGCAGCACCGCCGCCGCCGCCTGCGCCAGGCTCGACGCCAGCGCCAGGCCCACCAGCCGCTTGACCGGCACCGCGCGACCCACGCCGTACCCGCCGATCAACAGCTTCCCATGCCCCGGCCCCGCCGCGTGAAAAAACCCGTAGGCAAAGCAGATCCCCCACAGGCCCATCAACGCCCCGGCCTCCCCGGCCCGCAACTTCTGCAAATAGCCCGCCATCGCCTGCTGCACCTCGCGCTGACCCTCCAGCGCCCAGGCCTGCACGGCACCTGCCCCGCCAAAGCCCCACAGCCAGACCGCCAGCGCCACCACGACAAGACCAAGCGCCGTCACGATCCCGCGCATGTCACCTCGGCGGTAAAGGCATAGTGGACACCCACCTTCGCCTCTTCAAAGAACAGCTCGTCGTTGCTGTTGCCCATTTCGGCCACCCGCGCATCGGCGGCATCCGTGTCCGGCGGCACGATCCGCGCCGTGCAGCCGTCTGGCAGGCCGTCTATGCCCACCAGGCTCAGCGCGGCATAGTAATAGGGATCATAAGGCTTCAGCCGCAGCACCTCGCCCGCACCGATCTCCCGCGCCGCAACCGGCCTGCGATGCCGCGTCACCAGCGCCCCATCCTGCATCCCCACCGACAGCGCCTCCGCCGGACCCAGCGCCACTGCTCCGTCCTCGTCATAGGCAAACAACGCGCCGTCAAAGCCCTCGGGCCAGTCCTGCAGGTCAAAGCCCAGCAACAGGGCCTTTTCCTCCTCCGTCAGGCTCAGATCCGCATCCGCATCCAGCCCCCGGTCACTCAACACCAGCATGGTGAATAGTGGATCATAGACCCACGTCACCTCGACCCCGTCAACGCGCCCCTCCGCATCGGTCTCCAGGGCAAGCGTCACATCCACAAAGACATGCGGATGCGCCTGCGCCATCGGCGCGGCAATCAGGCCACAGAGAAAGGTCAGGCAGCGCCACATGCCGCAAGGTCTAGGCCCTCGCCGCCCCCACGGCAAGAGCCCCTGCACCGGCCATCGCGCGCCACCGGAAAATGCGCATTTTCCGGCCCATTTCCTGCGCAGGAAATGGCCGCGGCCGTCGCGCGCCTCAAGACCCCTTGCGCGTGTCGGGATGCAGCGACTTGCCCAGAATATGATCCGTGCCGTGCAACACATGCTGCGCCGTCGACACGATCAGCGGGTCAGGCCTTTGCACGATCTCCTCGTCCTTGCCCGGATAGTCCAGCGAGGCCAGCAAATGCCGCATGCAATTCAACCGCGCACGCTTCTTGTCGTTCGACTTGACGACGGTCCAAGGCGCATCGGCAGTGTCGGTGTAGAAGAACATCGCCTCCTTCGCCTCGGTGTAGTCATCCCACTTGCCAAGGCTCTGCTTGTCGATCGGGCTCAGCTTCCACTGCTTCAGCGGGTCCGTGGCGCGGCTGTCGAACCGCCGCTTCTGCTCCTCCTGCGTGACCGAGAACCAGTACTTGTACAGCCGAATGCCCGACCGCGTCAGCATCCGCTCCAACTCGGGCGTCTGGCGCATGAACTCCAGGTATTCATGCGGCTGGCAAAAGCCCATCACCCGCTCCACGCCGGCCCGGTTGTACCACGACCGGTCATAGAACACCATTTCGCCCACAGTCGGCAATTCGTTGATATACCTCTGGAAATACCACTGCCCCTGCTCTTCCCAGGTGGGTTTGTTCAACGCCACCACGCGGGCCTGCCGCGGGTTCAGATGCTCGGTGAACCGCTTGATCGTGCCCCCCTTGCCCGCCGCATCGCGCCCCTCGAACAGCAGCACGAATTTCTGCTCGGCCTCCTGCGCCCAGTGCTGCACTTTCAACAACTCGGCCTGCAACGGTGCCTTCTCCGCCTCGTAGGCGTCGCGGCTCATCTTCTCCTCGTAGGGATACTCGCCCGCCTCGAAGGCGCGGCGAAACGCGGTCACGCTGTCCTGCCCGCTCTCCGCCGTCCCGTTACCACGGGCCTTGGCGTTCATCTGTTCCACGACAGCCATCGCGCATCTCCTTCGCTCAATCAAATCAAGCGAAGTATACCGCCCTCTGCCATCCGGCACCTTGATCCCTGTCAAGCTCGCGCGGGCAAGAGCGCCGCATCGAACTGCCCCGCGGCAGAGGCAAAGCTCTGCACCCACGGCACCGGCCCGCCATCCCGCGCGCCCGATGCAATGGGCTCAGTGGGTCCAGGCGCCCCGGCGGTTGGTGGCGAAATTCTCGCCATAGCCGCCCCTCCGGATGTTGGGCTTGCGCTTGTGCGGCTCTGCCACGACCACGTCGATGCCGTGCTCCTTGGCATAGTCCAGCGCCGCCTCCTTGCTAGAAAAACGCAACCGCACCTGCGCCTGCGTGTCCGACGAACTGGTCCAGCCCATCAATGGATCCACGTCGCGCCCGGTCTCGTTGACATGCTCCAGCACCCAGGTGTTGGTTTTGGCCTGCCCCGATTGGGTGGCTGTCCGCGCGGGCTGGTAGATACGTGCTGGCATGATACGTCTCCGATCTGGTCTTGTCCTCCCGATTACCCCAAGCGGCCCCACTGTCACAAGAGGCCATTTGCGCGCGCCCCGCGGCTTTTTCTTGCCAAAAATACTCAAATCCCCACGCGCACCTCCTGACAAATCCCGTCACCATTCCAGGCACCATCGCCCGCCCGCCTTGAACTTGGGCTCGCAGGCATCAAGTCTGGGGCAAGTTTCAAGGAATCGCCCCCATGCCCTACGCCCATTCCGACAAGTCCACCGCCCTGATGCACGCGCCCGCACCCGACGTGAAGGCGCGCGAAAAGCTCGAGGGCGGCAAGCGGTTCGAGATGGTGACCGAGTTCTCGCCCGCCGGCGACCAGCCCACGGCAATTGCCGAGCTGTCCTCGGGCGTCAACGACGGCGAGCGGGACCAGGTCCTGCTCGGCGCCACCGGCACCGGCAAGACCTACACCATGGCATCGGTGATCGAGGAAACCCAGCGTCCCGCCATCATTCTGGCCCCCAACAAGACGCTGGCGGCCCAGCTTTACGGCGAGTTCAAGAATTTCTTTCCCAACAACGCGGTCGAGTATTTCGTCAGCTACTACGACTACTACCAGCCCGAGGCCTACGTGCCGCGCTCGGACACCTATATCGAGAAGGAATCCCAGATCAACGAACAGATCGACCGGATGCGCCACTCGGCCACCCGCGCGCTTCTGGAACGCGACGACGTGATCATCGTGGCCTCGGTCTCCTGCATCTACGGCATCGGGTCGGTCGAGACCTACGGCGCCATGACACAAGATCTGAAAGTGGGCTCCGACTACGACCAGCGCGCCGTCATGGCCGACCTTGTCGCCCAGCAATACCGCCGCAACGACCAGGCGTTCCAGCGTGGTTCATTCCGCGTACGCGGTGACAGCCTCGAGATCTTCCCCGCCCACCTGGAGGACCGCGCATGGAAGTTGAGCTTCTTCGGGAAAGAACTTGAATCCATTACGGAATTCGATCCCCTGACGGGTGAGAAAACCGACAGCTTCGACCAGATCCGCGTCTATGCAAACTCGCACTACGTGACGCCCAAGCCGACGATGCAACAGGCCATCATCGGCATCAAGAAAGAACTGCGCACCCGCCTCGATCAGCTTGTCGGCGAAGGCAAACTGCTCGAGGCACAGCGGCTGGAACAACGCACCAATTTCGACCTCGAAATGCTGGAAGCCACGGGCGTCTGCAACGGCATCGAGAACTACTCGCGCTACCTGACGGGCCGCGCCCCGGGCGAGCCGCCCCCCACGCTGTTCGAGTTCATTCCCGACAATGCGATTGTTTTCGCGGACGAATCCCACGTCTCCGTCCCCCAGATCGGCGGCATGTACAAGGGCGACTACCGGCGCAAATTCACCCTGGCCGAACACGGCTTCCGCCTGCCCAGCTGCATGGACAACCGCCCGCTGAAGTTCGAAGAATGGGACGCCATGCGCCCCCAATCCGTCTTCGTCTCCGCCACCCCGGCCAAGTGGGAGATCGAGCAAACGGGCGGCGTCTTCACCGAACAGGTGATCCGCCCCACCGGCCTCCTGGACCCTCAGGTCGAGATCCGCCCGGTCGAGATGCAGGTCGACGACCTGCTGGACGAGGTGCGCCGCGTGTCCGAGGCTGGCTACCGCACGCTGGTGACCACCCTCACCAAGCGCATGGCCGAGGACCTGACCGAGTACCTGCACGAACAGGGCATCCGCGTGCGCTACATGCACTCCGACATCGATACCATTGAAAGAATTGAGATTCTTCGTGACCTGCGCCTCGGTGCCTTCGACGTTCTGATCGGCATCAACCTCTTGCGCGAAGGGCTGGATATCCCCGAATGCGGCCTCGTCGCCATTCTGGACGCGGACAAGGAAGGCTTCCTGCGCTCCGAGACCTCGCTGATCCAGACCATCGGCCGCGCCGCGCGCAATGCCGAGGGCCGCGTGATCATGTATGCCGACCGCATGACGGGCAGCATGGAACGCGCCATCGGCGAGACCAACCGCCGCCGCGAAAAGCAGATCGCCTATAATGAAGAACACGGCATAACCCCCGAGACAATCAGGAAAAACGTCGAGGACATCCTGCAAGGCCTCTACAAGGGCGACGTCGACATGAACCGCGTCACGGCCAAGGTCGACAAGCCCCTCGTCGGCGCCAACCTGCAGGCCCATCTGGACGGCTTGCGCACCGAGATGCGCAAGGCGGCCGAGAACCTTGAATTCGAAGAGGCCGCCCGCCTGCGCGACGAGGTCAAACGCCTCGAGGCCGTCGACCTCGCCGTCCACGACGACCCCCTCGCGCGTCAATCGGCGGTCGAGGCCGCGTCGGACGCCGCCACGAAGTCACAGGGCCGGTCGACGGCGGGTCGCCCGGGGCAGCGGGGTGGGAATGTGAAGCGGAAGAAGAGATAGAGTGGCTAATGACAGACTACAGAGAGATCTCTCAGGCTTACGCAAAGGGTGCAATTACTGCCGCTCTTGCAGTTAACGGCGGAGCGGCGGTCGCTGTACTCAGCCAGTTTTCAGCACTAGCGGGATTGTTAGAAGCGGGAGTTGTAGCAGTTACTCTGCTCATCTATTCATTCGGAGTGCTTTTCGCCGCGAGTACTTGGATACTTGCCTTTCTTTCCACGCGATACGTCGACCGCGTTCAGCAAGGTCAAGATGCAGACTACAAGACAGCAGACAGCTTCATGTACGGCGGGCTCATAGCCATCTTGCTGTCACTAACTGCATTCCTCTTAGGCGCATTTGTGTTGGTCGTTAGCGTTTAACCCGGCGCCCTAGGTCAAGTAAATTAGACCAGCTTGCCGGGCCAGCGCCGACCCGCGGGGTGGCGCATCCGACGGCTGGTCCGCTCACTTTATCCCCGCCACATCCGCCCGCGTTCGGGTCGATGCGCTTACCTCACCCAAGCGCCGCCCCGGGGGCGGGTCGGCGCTGGCCCGGCACCTTCGGTGCTATTCGGGCCGGGTCTTCCGAAGACCCCTCAAAACACCCCCGCCACCTCGTACATCACCGGCTCGAACCGCGAGCACATGGCCGCGAACGCCCTGTTCCGCTTCCGCATCTCCTCACTGCGCAGCATCGCCTGGAAATCCTCCCGCCGCTGCCATTGCGAGTAATTGGCGATCCGCGTCTGCGCGTCGTTCACATGCAGCGCGGCGGCGATGAACCCGGTCTGTTTCGAAATGAACTCCGCATAGGCCGCCTCCAGCGCCTCCAGCAAATCCGCGCAGGTGCCCGGCGAGCATTCGAACGTGGTGACGACAGTCTGGCACGTGGCCCCGGCCTCGATCTTCAACATGGGCGATTCCTCCTCTGCTCGAGCCTAGCACAGCACCGCCTCAAAACGAGATCGTATCCACCAGTCGCACCCGCACGCCCTCGATCACCTGTTCCTGCCCCGGTACGCGTGCGGTCCGCAGCGTCTTCTGCTGCTGCAGGATCCGGTCCACCACCGCCTGGTCCCTCGGCGACAGCCGGTTCTCGTCACAGGCGTCCGTTCGGGCCCACAGGTTGCGCGAGATCGGCCCCGCGATGGCGCTCGCCACCGTGTCCTGGCTGAAATCCCGCGCCACGATCCGCCGGTCACGCTCCAGCGTCTTCAACGTCTCGACGAAAATATCGACCGTTTCCTGGAACGCCATGTCGCGAGTCTTCAGCTGTTCCGGCGTCGCCTCCGGGTCCTGCACGCAGCGTCGCGCGGCGAAAAGCCAGTCATGCACGATATAGACCGGTCCGTAACTCCAGGGCGAAAACCCCCGGAACGCCTGCGCCACGCGCGGGATCGACCCGCCATCGGTATACATCACGCCGGGCGCGATGACGGCCGGCACGCTCCCCTCGGGACGGATGAAACGCAACTCGAATCCCGGCACCGGCACATAGACGAACCGCCCGCCGCTGCCCGAGCCCGCAGTGCTCTGTTCCAGCCAATAGACCGACACCGCGCCGTCGAATTCCCCCGCCCGGGCGCTCTCGAAATCCACCTCGGCACAGCCCGAAAGGCCCGCCAAGGCCAAGAAAATCGCCCCAAGCCGCTGCATCCAACCCCCTTCTTTTCAAGCGTCGCGCCGGGTCATCATGGCACGTTTCCGCCGATTTCCAAAACCTGCCGGGAACCACCATGCCCACGACGCGGTTGTATCGCCGAACGCCACGAGGGATGCGCCACGGGGCCATCCGGCGTTCGCAGAAAAGGAGTAGAATGATGAAATCGTTTCTCAGAACCACCGCGCTGGCAGCCCTGCTTTCCCTGCCGCTCGCCGCGACCGCAGCTGAAACCGCTGTCTCGGACATTTCCGTCGAGGCCGACCTGAGCTCCATCCAGAACGCCACCGCCGCCAATGTCTGGGCCAACCTGCCCGCCGACCTGAAAAGTACTCTGGCCGTGCAGCTGGCCGACCAGATCGCCGCCGAGGGCGAAGACGGCGCCCAGATCATGATCGACATCACCTCGGTCGAGCTGGCCTCGTCCTTCGAGAACGTCGCCGACCTGGCCGACTCGAAGATTTCCGGCGACGTGGTCATCGAACGGCCCGGCGACCAGTATGACGAAGCCTACAGCCTGACCGTCAACGCCGAGCAGGCCGCGGTTCTGCTTCCGGCGGACGCCGACATCATGCTGCTCGCCCCCGGCAGCATGGAGTTCTACAACGCGATGGTCGGCGCCTTCGCCAACAACATCGCCGAGAAGATGCAGTAAGCGACCAAATCCCTAACGGTCTTCGCCCGTCCCGCTTCGCCGGGGCGGGCGATTTCGTTCAGACGCGCAGCGCGCGTTCCGACAATTTCTGGAAAAAGGGCGCGTGGTGCCGCAGGTAGTCCAGCAGATGCGGCGCCTTCTCGACCAGCGCGTCGAATTCAATCTCCTTGCGCAGCATTTCCTCCGGGTCCGCCGTGCGGATGCCCGAGGACGTGCGCGCTTCTTCGTGCCACGCGCTGACATGCTCCCAATCCTCGGGCGGGGCCTGCCAGTCGAACGCGGCCTCGGTCCACTCCAGCCCGATCCGCGCCCAAAGCGCGCGCATGATGCCCTTGGGGTCGGCCCGCACCGCCTCTGCCTCGATTACCACGGGCGACAGCCCTTCGGCCTCGGCCGCCTGGTACAGCCGCCATTGCGCCTCCAGCCCGACGTTCTCCAGCGTGAAGTCCGGATCCAGCTTGTGATAACTCAGCAGCGACGCCACCGGCGGACGGACCAGGAAAACATGGGTGATCCGGCGCAGCATCCGCGCGTCCTCCAGCATCCGCGGCACCACGTAAAACGCCATGTCCTTGAAAAACACCGGGCCAGCCTCGGCCCGCTCCTGCAACATGTCGCAGATGCCCTCATAAGTGGTCGGATGCCCCGGCACCGGCTCGAACCCCGGAAAATCCCGGCCCTGGCCCACGTAATAGTCGTACATGAACGGCTCGTGCAGCACGTCCAGGTCGCCGCGTTCGCGCATGATCCGTTCCGTCGCCGTGGACATCGACCGCGGATGCGCCCAAAGCGCGATGATCTTGTGCATGCAACGGCCCTCCTGCGACGGACCCTACAAAGCGCGCGTCAGAGTTTCTAGGCCTTTCACCCGCCGGCTCCCTCGCTCAGAGCGACCCCTCGTCGGTCAGTGACATGGGCCGCGTGGTGGACCCGTCGCGATAGGCAATGCACTGCCACGGCGCCTGCCCCGGCCCCACGCCCACGATCACCTCCGTGCCCGCCTCGGAAAAACTCGAACTCAGCAGGACCACGTCAGGATTGTTGGTCTCCTCGGTCACAGCCTGCAGACAGGCCTGCTCGGCGGCGCTTGGCATATCGGAGGCCGCTGCGTCCGAGCCGCTCGCCGTCCCGGTCGTCCCTGCCGACGGGTCGTTGCTGCCTTCCACAAGGTAGTCTCCTGCGGCCCAGCCCTCAAAACCCGGATCGGCCAGTGTCGCCACCCGGCACCAGCGCCGCGCTTCTTCCATCCGGCAGCCCAGGTTGCGGACGTTCTGCCCGTTGTTCAGCGTCGTCACCACGGCCGCGCCGCCCGACGGAGCTTCGCGCAGATTCAGCACACCGCCGCCCGACGTCGCCACGCGGTAAAAATCCGGCCCGCCCTGCAGCCCGTCGGCATAGTCGTTCTGTACCGTGTCACCGGTCGCGCCCTCGATGCTGATGGAAAGCTCGTAGTCAGACACTTCCTCGCGCCGTGCCGCGCTGCGCATCATGTAGACCGAGATCGTGTAGGTCCCGGATGCAGGCAGCACCCCGTCGAACCGGTTCAGATCGGGCACCATCTCGCCCATCGTCCCGGCATTGGCAATTGCCTCGTCGCCCGGCCCCTTTCCGGGGGCGTAGACGTTGAAATAGGTGGCCAGGTTCGTCGGCTCCAATCTGACCTGCATCCGCTGCCCGGCCTCTGCACCCAACGTGTAAAGCACGCTTTCATAGCCGGTGATGCTGTCGGTGATCGTCGTGCCGCTGGTGCCCGCGTCGAAGCGGACCGTTTCCGTCCGCGTGTCATCCTGCGCCACCAAAGCGGCAGGCGCCCCACAAGCAATCGCCATTGTCAGGAAAAATGCTCTCGCGTTCATCAGTGGTCTCCCTTGAACTGTAGCTGTTCAGTCAAAGGCCCCGATAACTAATGAAAACTCGCTTGTTTAAAGAAATGGGCCTGCCCGCCGAACCGCGGGCAAGCCCAGCATAGCACATTCCTGACGCCAGCAGCCCAAGAAAGAACCGTCGGTCAAAACGACAGATCCCGGGGCAGCCTCAGAAGTCGAACAGCTCTTCCAGGAACCCGCCGCGCTTTTTCTTCTTCTGCGGGCGGCTGTCGGCCTGCCAGACGCGGGCATCCGGCGCCTCGGGCGTGGTCCGCTCGATGATCTTGTCCAGCTCGCCACGGTCAAGCCACACCCCACGGCATTGCGGGCAATAGTCGATCTCGACACCGGCGCGGTCGGTGATCACCAGCGTTTCTCCGTCAACCGGACATTTCATCGGGCAGTCCTCCTGTAATCCTGTTCATTGCATTCCAGATGGGCATCGCCCGCCGGTTTCTCAAGCCTCAGCGCAGGACATGCACCGCGCAGGCGGCATGCCGCACAACGTATTGCGCGGTCGATCCCAGCAGCAGGTCCTGCATCCCCGGGCGGTGCCCCGCGATCACGATGCAATCGACCTTGTGGCTGTCGGCATAGTCCACGATGGTGCGCCCCGAATGGCCATCCACCACCACGCCGGCGGCGTGCTCCAGGCCCGAGGCTGCGCTGTCCAGCTCCGCCTGAATCGCGATCTTGCGTTCTTTCACGTAACCGCCGGGCAGATAGGTCGCGGCATAGCTCGGGATCTGCTCGATGACGTGAAACAGCGTGATCTTCGCGCTGTGCTCGGCCAGCACTTCGGCCACGTGCATCGCGCCTGCCGCATCGCGATCTTCGTCAAAGGACACAGGCACAAGGATATGGGTATACATGACGGTCTCCTCCTCTTTGGACACGCCATTGTCCCACAGCCGCGCCCCCGCCCACCTTGACATGGATCACCCCCGGCGCAACACGCGCCCGTCCGTCACCAGCAGCCCCAGCGCGATCAGGCCGAATCCGATCCACGCCTCCGCGCTTAGTCGCTCGCCCAGGAACGCCGCGCCAAGCCCCGCCGCAAAGGGCGGGATCATCAGCGTCACCAGCATCAGGTTCGCCGCGCCCGCGCGCCGCAGGATGGCAAAGTAAAGCAGGTAGGCCAGCGCCGTCGACAGCGCCGCCAGCGACACCAGAGCCGCCCAGACATGCATCGAAAGGTCGAACCGCGGCACCCCGTCCACCCACAGCGCCACGGGCAGCATCAGCAGGCTCGATCCGATCAGCATCCCCAGCGCGTTCATCTGGGGCGCCTGCCCCGCCAGCGCCCGCTTGGCCCAGACACTCGCCAGCGCATAGCTCAGCGCCGCGCCCAACACCGCAAGCTGTGCAAGGTTGCGCAGGTCCACACCGCGCAGCAGGTCCGGCCCCATGATCGCCGCCACGCCCGCCAGGCCCAGCAAGGCGCCCACGATCTTGCGCGGCACCAGCGGCTCGTCGCGCAACAGCAGCCCCGCCACCACCGCACCGAACACCGCCGTCGTCCCATTCAGGATCGAGGCCAGCCCGCTCTGGATCGCCACCTGCGCCCAGAAGATCAATGAGAACGGGAGCGCGTTGTTCAGCGCCCCCATCACAAGATAGGCGCCCCAGGTCCTTGACTCCCTTGGCACCTGCAGCCCCAGCATTCGCACGACCACCAGCAGGATCGGCACCGCCCAGACGACCCGATGCAGCGTGATGGTCAGCGGCGGAACCTCGGTCAGCGCAATTTCCGCGAAAAAGAACGACCCGCCCCAGACGGCGGCCAGCGCCAGCAGCATCAGGGCGGAGGATGGGGATATGGACGGGCTGTCGCTCATGCCCGTTGGTCGCATGACACCCTTGTCCGGACGACCCGTTTCTTGCGGCAAATACCGCGCGTCAGGTCAGTCCGGCCAGCCGTCCGGCAAGCCGCGGCGTCAGGCCACGCCGTCGCCGGTGCGCTTCAATTGCACACCGTTGATCTTCCAGCCGCCTGGCCCCTGGATCATCTCGTATTCCAGCTCGTAATACACGCCGTCCGCACCGCGGATCAGCACGTCCTGAACCAGTGCATCGCCCTTGTCCCGCTCACCCAGGAATTCCACTTCGGCCGGGCGCCAGACCATCGGATAGCCGTTGCGCACCATCTGCCCGAACCGCTCGGGCGAGCCGAAGATGCCCTGGATCATCGGGCTGGCATGGGTGAAGGCGCTGTCGAAATCGTCCTGCTGAAACGCGTCAAGCTGGTCCGAGATAACCTGACGCGCAGCGTCGTCGGCACGCGCCGGCATGGCCAAAAGGAAGATCACTACAAGAAAAGAAAGAAAACGGGTCATCAATACACTCCTCTGAGAGGGATGATAGCCCGTCCTGCCCGCGCATCAAATGCCGTGCCGGCTACTGCTCCTGCAGCGACTGCAAAAACACCACCAGATCCGCAACCGGTTGCGACACCATCACCGGCTGTCCAGCCCCCGTGCGCACCGCGATCTGGCGCGTCGTGTCAAAGAAATCGCCGTAGACCGGCATGCTGGACCCGTGCGACACCAGCGGGTCGCGCCCGTCGATCCTCTGCGCCACGCGCTCCACCGGGAAAGTGCCGCCATGGCGGGCGGTCAGCGTTGTCAGGTCCGAGGGCTGCACCAGCAGCACCTCGCGCATCGGCCCGTGACCATCGGCACGGGGTCCGTGACAGCTGACGCAATGCTGTGCATAAAGCGCGGCACCGGCTCCGGCGTCCCCTTCCGCCAGGACCGGCCCCGCGCCCAAGGCCAGACATGCAACCGCCCCGATCAGCCGCGGGCGTCCGGCCCATCCTTCATGCGTGCTGAATGCTCTCATATGCTCCTCCGGGCGTGCAGGGATGCCGCGCCCCGGCCACCGGCATCTGTGCTCCGGCGCGGTTCGAACGGCATCGCAGGAATCATTCTGCACCCCGGTCGCGCGCCGCGCCTTGATCTGGATCAGATGCGCGATGTATTGGCGCGCAGGGCTCTACCGCACCTGCAACCCCGAAATCCGCGCGCGGATCATACTATCGGTGTCGTCACTGTCGCCGGACACGGCCAGTCCCACCAGCGATGTCGCCGGCCCGCCAAAGGCGCGGCGGAAATCGGCGTTGAGGTCCACGCTCTCGCGCGCCTCGCCCGTCCCCGCACCGCGCAGCACCACCGTCTTGCCCCGCGCACCGAGATAGGGGCTGTTCAGAACCTCGCCGCGCGCGTGGTCACCGCCCCAGACATAGACCAGCACCCGCACGTCCTCGTTCGACAACAGCCGCGTCACCCGGCTGCCCTGCGCACGCTCGGCCGCGCCTTCCGGCAGGAACACGAAGTAAAGCGCCAGGTTGCGGTCGTCCCCACCCTTGCGCGCCAGGTTGGTGGGCGGCACGCTTTGCGACACCTGCCAGTTCCACGATGCCCCGCTGGCCTGCCACGCGCTCTTGGGCAATTCGCGGTAAAGCAGCGACACTGCGGCGTCCGAGGTCACGTCCAACGCCCCGCCCCTGCGGGCATAGTCGTTGCCCGAGAACAGCGAGAACCTTTGATGCTTCCAGCTTCCGTCAAATGATACCTGCGCGGCATGGGCATCGGAAACCGAAAAAGATGTCATAGCGGCCAAGGCCACCGGCAGAACGAAACGCATGATCATAACCTCCCTGTTGTCTGCCTTGCAGTTAGACGCCCCGCCCACACGGGCCAGTCACCTATGCGTGAAGCACAAGTCGCCGCGCATCTCGATTGAACGAATCCGTTCCCCCTGGCGACCCATCTGCATCCGTCACAGAGCAAAGGACACGCCACCCATGCCACCACCCTTCGCCTTCCCCTGGAAACCCGCCCTGCGCCTCGGCACCGGCCTGATCGTGATGGCCCTCACCGCGCCCGACGCCCACAGCGCCGCCCTGCCTTGCGACCCGGCCCTGGATCGGCTGCCGCCACCCGGCGCCCGCGCCGCTCCGAACGAGCCTTGCCACCCGGAAAACTGAAACCGCTCTTCTGTTTCTGGTGCCCGCGCCCTATATCTCTGGTGTCAGATAACAGGAGCCTTTTGATGCACCGCGTCCTCACCATGACAGCCCTCTGCGCCAGCCTTGCCGGCACCGCCTTCGCACAGGATTTCGACGAACCCGACCCGGCCGACCTGGTGCCCGCGCATTTCAGCGCCGCCAGTTTCGCGACCCTCGACCAGTACGATCTCTACGACGTGACACTGGCGCTCAAGCGTGGCCGCAACATCCGGCTGGCCGATTGCACGCCGTCGCAAAGCCGCGCGATTTTCGAGGCTTCCTACGATCGGCGCGCGCCTGCAATGGACATGCTGCGCGCCACCTGCGCGGGTTAATCCGCGCCCGCCAGCCGCTGCGCCAGCGCCCACGCATCCGGGTCGACGTTGACCGGGTCCTGCACGGCGCGCGCCTGCCCCGGCATCCGCGCGCCCTCGTCCCGCTGCACTGCGCCCGACACCTGCGTCAGCCGGTCAAAGAACGCGCCACCCGAAACATCGGGGTCCACGATCAGGTAGAAATCTCCGATATCGTGCGGGTCGCCCTCGGGCGCTTTCAGCGGGCCAAGGTCCACGCCCGCCCGGCTGCCGGTCATCCCCGCCGCCAACAGTTCCGCCATCAGGCCGAACCCCCAACCCTTGTAGCCCCCCATGCTGACCAGCGAGCCTTTCAGCGCCGCCTCCGGGTCCGTGGTGGGCTTGCCGTCCGCATCGACGGCCCAGCCTTCGGGGATCGTCTCGCCCGCCGCCTTGGCCATGGTGATCTTGCCCAGCGCAACCGTGGTCGTGGATTGGTCGAACAGCATCGCCACCCCGCCCTTGCCATCCGGCACGGCAAAGGAAATCGGGTTCGTGCCGATCACGCGGGATTTTCCTCCCGGCGGCGCCACCACCGGCGTCGCGTTGGTCATGCCCAGCACGATGAACCCGGCCCGCGCGATCTGCGCCGTGAAATAGCCCAGGCTGGTGCAGGTATGCGCATGACAGACAGCAAGGCTGATCGTGCCCATCTCCTTCGCCGCCTTCACCGCTTCCGGCAGCGCCTTCGAGAACGCCGCCTGGGCAAACCCGAATTTCGCATCCACCTCGACCACGCCGGGCCGCGGCTTGCGCACCTCAGGCACCGCGTCGCCCTTGACGCGCCCCGTCCGCAACTGCTGGCAATAGCTTTCGAGGTAATAAAGCCCGCAGATCCGGTTACCGAGGCCTTCCGCCTCGCGCACCGCCGCGGCGACCTCGCCCGCGATCCACTGCTCGGCGCCATGTTTCATCAGCGCCGCCTTCGCCGTCGTCTCGATCTCGCCCAACGTCACCTGCATGGCATCCCCCGTTTTCGCTTGCGTAGGGTGGGGTTTCACCCCACCACGATCCGCCCGTTCTCCAGCTTGACCACCCGGTCCATCCGCGCCGCAAGCTCCAGATTATGCGTCGCGATCAGCGCGGCCAGCCCGGTGCCCCGCACCAGTTCCACCAGCGCCGCGAACACCTGGTCCGACGTGCCGGGGTCCAGGTTCCCCGTCGGCTCGTCCGCCAGCAACAGGCGCGGCGAATTGGCCAGCGCCCGGCAGAACGCCACCCGCTGCTGCTCGCCGCCCGACATGGCACTGGGCCGGTGCTTCGCCCGGTCGGCAATACCCACTTGGCTTAGCAACTCGGTCGCCCGCGCCTCGGCCACCTTGCGGCTGATGCCATCGGCCAGCTGCGGCAGCACGATGTTCTCTTCCGCCGTGAACTCGGGCAACAGGTGGTGAAACTGATAGACGAAACCCACCTCCTGCCGCCGCATGATGGTGCGCCGCCGGTCCGACCGGCCCACCATGTCCTCTCCGCCGATCTCGACCGTGCCGGCGTCGGCCGTGTCCAGCAACCCCGCGATATGCAACAGCGTCGACTTGCCCGCCCCCGAGGGCGCCACCAGCGCCACCATTTCGCCCGCGCCGATCGTCAGGTCGATGCCCGACAGGACACTCACCTCGTTGGCCTTGCCCTTGTTATAGGCCTTCTCGACCCCCGCCAGCTTCAGCATCGCCTCACTCATAACGCAACGCCTCCACCGGGTTCATCCGTGCCGCCCGCCGGGCGGGGAAAATCGTCACCACGAAGCTCAGGAACAGCGACAGGCCCACGGCACTCATCACGTCCCAGAACTCCAGCTTGGCGGGCAGGAAATAGATCCCCCGCGTGTCGGGCGTCCAGATCGGCTGCTCGCTGAAACTGTCGATCACCGCGAAAATCTGGTCGATATAGATGGCAAAGAGACACCCCAGCACCGTCCCCATCACCGTGCCGATGATCCCGATGAAAGCACCGCACATGAAGAACACGCGCAGCACCGACCCCTCGGTCAGCCCCATGGTGCGCAGGATGCCGATATCCCGCCCCTTGTTCTTGACCAGCATGATCAAGCCGCTGGTGATGTTCATCGCCGCGATCAGCACGAGGATCGACAGGATGATGAACATCACGTTGTCCTCCACCTCCAGCGCCCGCAGGAACCCGCTGCTGGAATCCCGCCAGGTCCAGATCTGCGTGTTCTCCCCGGCGGCGCGCAGCAGGGCCAGCGACATGTCGTTCACACGCTCGGGTTCCTCGATCATCACCTCGATCTCGTCCGCCTTCCCCTCGCTGTTGAAAAAACTCTGCGCCTCCTCGAACGGCAGATAGACACGGACGCGGTCGATATCATATCGCCCTGCGCTGAACACATAGACCACGTCATAGGCATTCACCCGAGGGCTGGTGCCCAGCGCCGTGCGGTTGCCGGTGGGGTTGATCACCCTGATCTTGTCGCCCACGCCGATCCCCAGCGTACTCGCCACGCCGGAGCCGATGGCGATGGGAAAGACCCCTGTCTCGGCCGCGTCCTGCGCGAAATCCTCAATACTCCCCTGGGAGGTCTCGGGGTCTGCAATCCGTGGCAACCCCTTCAGATCCTCCAGCGTGATCCCCCGCACCTCGACCCCCGCATTGCGGTCGCCCACGGTGGCCAGAACCTGATTCTTGATCAACGGAGCCGCCCGCGTGACGCCCTCGACCTGCCGCAACCGCTCCGCCATCGCCTCGTAATCGGTGATCTGCCGGTCGATCCGCCCCGTCTGCTGGTCCACCGTGCCGGCACTGTAAACCGTCACATGCGCGTTCGACCCCAGGATCGTATCCACGAACTCCGCCCGGAACCCGGCGCGCACCGCCAGCGTCGCAATCAGCGCGAAGACCGCCAGCGTGATGCCAATAAGGCTGATCCACGTCATGACGCTGACCCCGCCCTCGGCCCGCTTGGCCCGCAGGTAGCGCCACGCGATCATCGTCTCGAAGGCGGAAAACGGCTTGGGCTGTGCTGCCACGATGGAACCCCCGGGTAATTCAGTTGTCCCTGCGGTGTATCGTGGCCCCGGTCAAGGTCAACCCCGTCTTCACATCGGTTTCAAATCATGCCGATATATGCAGCAGAGACACAGGGGGGAAACGTACCATGCCTGCCGGTGCCCTGATCGGCTTCTACCTTCTGCTGGGCCTCCTGCCCCTCGGACTCGCCTGGGCGCAGGGGCTGGAGCCGCGCACCGCCTTGGACGAACTGGCGACCGGACTTGGCCTCGTCGCCCTCGCGATGATCCTGCTGGAATTCCTGCTGCTCGGACGCTTCCGATCCGTCACCGCGCGGGTCGGAAGCGACGTGGTCATGCGCAGTCACCAGCTTCTGGCGCGCGCGGCGCTGGTCTTCGCCCTGCTCCACCCGTTCCTGTACATCTCGCCCCGGGCACAGGCGCCGGTCTGGGACGTCACCCGACAAACAGTGGCCGAGACCTCCTGGCATGCGCTCTGGCCCGGCATCGCGGCCTGGCTCCTGCTTGGCGGTCTGGTCGGCATGGCAATCGGACGTGACGCCACCGGCCTGCGCTACCAGCACTGGCGTCTTCTGCATGGGCTTGCCGCTCTGGCCGTTGCGGGCTTCGGCGTGCTGCACGCCCTGCGCGCCGGGCGCTACAGCGCCGAGCCGTTCCTGGCCTGGGTCTGGCTCGGCCTGCTGACCGTGGCCGTCGCGGCGCTCCTCTATGTCTACCTGATCGCGCCGCTTTTGCGCCTGCGCCGCCCCTTCCGCATCACGGATATCCGGCATGAGGCCGATCGCACCTGGGTTCTCGCCCTCACCCCCGACTTCGACGGCACGTTGCCCTACCGCGCCGGTCAGTTCGCCTGGCTCAATGTCGGGCATTCGGCCTTTTCGCTGAACGAGAACCCGTTTTCGATCTGCTCCGCGCCCGCGGCCGGGGGCGACGTGCAGTTCCTGATAAAGGAGCTTGGGGATTTCACCGGCACCCTCGACCGCCTCCGCCCCGGCACCCGCGCCTGGCTTGAGGCGCCCCACGGCCACCTCACGCTCGACGGTCGGGAAAAGGCCACAGGCATCGCGCTGATCGCTGGCGGCGTCGGCCTGGCCCCGATCATCGGCATCCTGCGCCAGCTACGCGCCACCGGCGACACCCGGCCCACCACGCTGATCTATGGCAACCGTCACGCCGGCCAGATCGCCTTCGCCAAGGACCTGAAGGCGCTGGAACGCGACCACGGCACCAAGGTCATCCATGTCCTGTCCGAGCCGCCCGCCGACTGGACCGGCGAAACCGGCTATGTCACCCCCGACATGCTGCGCCGGGAATTCGGCACGCCGGACCAGCGTGACTGGCTCTATGTCCTCTGTGGCCCGCCGGTGATGCTGCGCGTGGTCGAAGACAGCCTCATCGCCCTCGGCATTCCACCCCGCAACATCCTGTCCGAGCAGTTCGTCTATGAATGATCGATCTTCCGCGAAAGCAACACGCAACCGCATCCGTCGCGCGGTCTTCTTGATCGTCGGCCTCCTCGCGCTTGCGCTCGCGGCCTTCGCCCTGCGCGGGCTTGTCTGACAGGCCTACTCCGCCGGTGTCGCCTCCGGCCTGCGCCGTACCATCCGGCCCAATCCACCCAGCAGCATCCCGATCAGCGTATACCCCGCCAGGAACCCGCCAAGACCAAAGCCCGCCCCCGCCACCGTCGCCGGCACAGCAGGCTCGAAATCACCCCATGTCTTCCGCGCCAGCTCCGGGTCCAGGTACTGCCACCCGATCAGCGCCGCGCTGACGGAATTGGTCGTCTGCAGATGCTCCAGATGGGCAGACAACCGCTCATGCCGGATCAGGACCTGCCCCATGCTCTCGCTTCGCGCCTGCGCCATGGCGGTGCCGCGCGCAAGGTCACTCAGCGCCGCGTCGCGGCTCAGGCCAAGCGCCGCGGCATCGGAGTCGAACCGATCGACCACCCATGCCAATTCATCCACGGCGCCCGACAAACGCTGCTTATACTGTTGCGAAAACTCGGTAAATTGCGACGCGGCCAGCGCACAGCACAGCCCGCCCGCCAGGGCCAGTCCCTTGGTAATCATCGCTCTGCCTCTTTTTGTCTTTTATTGTTTTGAGACAAGTATAGCGCGTTTCGCGCGAATCCAGAAATAAAGATTGCCGTGAACGGTTGTGGCACCGGCTCAGTCCCGGCGCCGCAAGCCCGTTACATCCAGGTGTGAAACGACCGATCCGCCATCGGCTCTACCGAACCGGCCTCACCGCGATGCGGCGCGTAGATCTCGGCGATCTTCTCGACTGCGGCCTCGGGCGCCATTTCCTCGCTCTCGCCGGTCCGGCGGCTGGTCAGTTCCACCACGCCGTTTTTCAGCCCACGCGGCCCCACGGTGATCCGCCACGGCAGGCCGATCAGGTCCATCGTGGCGAACTTGCCGCCCGCCCGCTCGTCGCGGTCATCATAGAGCGGATCCAGCCCCTTGGCCTTCAGCGCCGAATACAGCTTCTCGCAGGCCGCATCCGCCTCGCCGTCCCCCTGTTTCAGGTTCACGATCCCGGCGTGGAACGGCGTCACGCCCTCGGGCCAGATGATGCCCTTGTCGTCATGGCTGGCCTCGATGATCGCACCCACAAGGCGGCTGACGCCGATCCCGTGGCTGCCCATATGCACCGGCACCGGCTTGCCGTCGGGGCCCTGCACCGTGGCGCCCATCGGCTCGGAATACTTCGTCCCGAAATAGAAGATCTGGCCCACCTCGATCCCCCGCGCCACGCGGCGGCGGTCCTCGGGGATCTTGTTGAACACCTCTTCATCGTGCGTTTCGTCCGTCCGCGCGTAACGCGATGTGAACTCTTCCAGCACTGCCTGGCATTGCGCCTTGTCGCTGTAATCGATCTCGCGCTCGCCGAATTTCAGGTCGGTGATCTCGCTGTCATAGAACACCTCGGACTCGCCCGTCTCGGCCAGCACCAGGAATTCATGCGTGTCGTCCCCCCCGATCGGGCCGGAATCCGCCCGCATCGGAATGGCCTGCAAGCCCATCCGCTCATAGGTGCGCAGGTAGCTGACCAGGTGGCGGTTATACGCGTGCAGCGCGTCTTCCTTCGTCAGGTCGAAGTTATAGCCGTCCTTCATGAAGAATTCGCGCCCCCGCATCACGCCGAAACGCGGCCGGATCTCATCGCGGAATTTCCACTGGATATGATACAGCGTCAGCGGCAGATCCCGGTAACTGCCCACATGGGCGCGGAAGATATCGGTGATCAGTTCCTCGTTCGTCGGACCATAGAGCATATCCCGATCCTGCCGGTCGCGAATGCGCAGCATTTCCGGGCCATAGGCATCGTACCGCCCGCTTTCGCGCCACAGGTCCGCCGATTGCAGCGTCGGCATCAGCATCGGGATATGCCCCGCCCGCACCTGCTCCTCGTGCACGATATTCTCCAGCTTGCGCAACACCTTGAAGCCCAACGGCAGCCACGAATAGATTCCCGCGCTGGCCTGCTTGATCATCCCCGCCCGCAGCATCAGGCGGTGGCTCGCGATCTGCGCCTCCGAGGGCGTCTCCTTCAGAACCGGCAGGAAATACTTGGACAGGCGCATGGGGAACCTCTGGTCATTGCGTGCTTAGGCCCCGTTTATGACCTCAAGGCCCGCCAGACAAGCCGGAAGGCGCTTGCAACGCTGCCCCCCTTGCGCGAAAAGCAAGGAGACGCATTTCGTTCTTCCGAGGTGGCATGGCCCTTCCCGTCCGGACACAATTTCAATTCTGGGGCATCGCCATCGCGCTGTTCCTCGTTGTCATGTGGTTCCTTGGCGACGTGATCCTGCCCTTCGTGCTGGGCGGCGCCGTGGCCTATTTCCTCGACCCGGTGGCGGACCGGATCGAACGCCTGGGCGCCTCGCGCGCCGTGGCGGTCGCGCTTATCACGCTGGTGGCGATCTGCATCTTCGTCATCATGGCGCTGCTGGTCATTCCCACATTGGTCAATCAGACCGCCAACCTGATCGACATCGCGCCGCAGCTCTTCAACGACCTGCAAAACTTCCTCACCACCCGCTTTCCCGATCTCGTCGACCAGGATTCCACCCTGCGCCAGTCGCTGGCCACGCTCGGCACCACCATCCAGGAACGCGGCGGGCAGGTGGTCGAAACCGTGCTGACGTCGGTCGGCTCGCTAGTCAACGTGGTGGTCCTCCTGGTGATCGTGCCGGTCGTGGCCTTCTACCTGCTCTACGACTGGGACCGCATGATTGCCGAGATCGACCGCCTTCTGCCGCGCGAACATGCCCCGGTGATCCGCCGTCTGGCGCGCGAGATCGACCAGACGCTCGCCAGCTTCATCCGCGGCATGGGCACGGTCTGCCTGATCCTCGGCACGTACTATGCCGTGGCGCTGATGCTGGTGGGCCTGCAATTCGGACTGGTCGTCGGCGCCTTTGCCGGGCTCGTGACATTCATCCCCTACGTGGGCGCCATCCTCGGCGGCGCGCTGGCCATCGGCCTCGCGCTTTTCCAGTTCTGGGGCGACTGGCTGTCCATCGGACTCGTCGCCGGCATCTTCGTGCTGGGACAGGTGGTCGAGGGCAACATCCTCACGCCCAAGCTGGTCGGTGAATCCGTCGGCCTCCACCCGGTCTGGCTGATCTTCGCGCTATCGGTCTTCGGCGCGCTCTTCGGCTTTGTGGGCATGCTGGTCGCGGTGCCGGTGGCAGCGGCCATCGGCGTTCTTGCCCGCTTCGGCGTACAGCAATACATGGACAGTGCCCTCTATACCGGGCAAGGCGACCGGGACACCGAATAATGGCACAGCAGCTCAGCTTCGACCTGCCCGCCAAACCGGCACACGGGCGGGAGGATTTTTTCGTTTCCGCCGCCAATGCGCAGGCCGTCGCCCTGATAGATACGTGGGAATCTTGGCCCGCCCGCAAGCTGGTGCTGCACGGCCCGCCCGGCGCGGGCAAGACCCACCTCGCCCATGTCTGGGCGGCGCAAAGCGGCGCCACGATCCTGCCCGCCGCTGACCTGCCCGGCGCCGACATTCCCGCCCTCGCCCGCAGCCACGTGGCGGTCGAGGATTGCGAGACCATCGCCGGACAGGACGCCTCAGAGACCGCCCTTTTCCACCTGCACAACCTGACGCTGGCCGAGGGCCATTCCCTGCTGCTGACGGCCAGCACAGCGCCCAAGTACTGGAACCTCGCGTTGCCCGACCTTGCCAGCCGCGTGCAGGGCACGCCCGCCGTGGAACTCGACCTGCCCGACGACATGTTGCTGACGGCGATCCTCGCCAAGCTCTTCGACGACCGCCAGTTGACGCCCACGCCGGACGTCATTCCCTACCTTCTGCGCCGCATCGACCGCTCGTTCGAGGCCGCCCGCCAGGTCGTCGCCCTGCTCGATTCCGCCGCACTTTCGCGCAAACGCGCGCTCACCCGTCCCTTTGCCCGCGACGTGCTGGACAAGGCAGGGATGTAACGGCACAGTCGTCACCTTATCGTTACGTCGCAATCCCATAAGGGCCACATGACAAACGCCGATTTCCTCAAGTCCACCGCCCCGGCCCCCGTGACGATCGACGGCCTCGACATCACCGGCCCCGGACGCTTCTTCAACCGAGAGCTCAGCTGGCTGGGCTTCAACTGGCGCGTTCTCGAAGAGGCGCAGAACCCGCGCGTCCCCCTTCTGGAACGCCTGCGATTCCTGTCGATCTCGGCCAACAACCTCGACGAGTTCTACAATGTCCGCGTCGCGGGCCTGCGCGAGCTGGCCCATGCCGGCAACACCACGCCTGCCGCCGATGGCCTCACCCCCGCCGAACAGCTTGTCCTGATCGACGAAGACGCCCGCAAGCTTCTGGCCCAGCAACAGGGCACCCTCGAAGACCTGCGGCAGGAAATGGAGGCCGAGGGCATCATCATCCTCGACATCGACAGCCTGACCAAGGACGACCGCGCGCATCTCAGCGACATCTTCCTCGAACAGGTTTTCCCGGTCCTGTCGCCCTTGGCCGTCGATCCCGCGCACCCTTTCCCCTTCATCCCGAACCTCGGCTATTCGCTGGCGCTCCAGATGCAGCGCAAGTCCGACAAGCGCCCGCTTCAGGCGCTCCTGCCGATCCCCAACCAGATCGACCGCTTCATCACCGTCCCGTCCGAGCCGGGCCAGTTCCGCGCCCTGCCGCTCGAAGACCTGTTGCTGCTGAACCTCGATCACCTTTTCCCGGGCTATACCTACAAGGCGCACTGCAATTTCCGCGTCCTGCGCGACAGCGACCTCGAAGTCGAGGAAGAGGCCGAGGACCTCGTGCGCGAGTTCGAGGTCGCCCTTAAACGCCGCCGCCGCGGCGAAGTCGTGCGCCTGAAAATCTCTTCCGGTGCGCCCGAGGAATTGCGCCGCACCATCATGCAGAAGCTCGAAGTCCGCCCCGAGGAGGTGGTCGAGGTCGACGGCATGATCGGGCTGGCGGATCTCAAGGAAATGGTGCTCGACAGCCGCCCCGATCTTCTGTGGCCCAGCTTCACGCCCCGCGTGCCCGAGCGCGTGCAGGACCATGACGGCGACATGTTCGCCGCCATCCGGCAAAAGGACATGCTGCTGCACCACCCGTACGAGACCTTCGACATGGTCATCCGCTTCCTGACGCAGGCGGCCCGCGATCCCGACGTGGTGGCGATCAAGCAGACTCTCTACCGCACCTCAAAGGACAGCCCCATCGTCGAGGCGCTCTGCGAGGCCGCCGAAGACGGCAAGTCCGTCACCGCGCTCGTGGAACTCAAGGCCCGTTTCGACGAGGCCGCCAATATCCGCCAGTCGCGGCGACTGGAACGTGCGGGTGCCCACGTGGTCTATGGCTTCATAGACCTCAAGACCCACGCCAAGATCTCCACCGTGGTCCGGCGCGAGGGCGACAAGCTGGTGACCTACACCCATTACGGCACCGGCAACTATCACCCCATCACGGCCAAGATCTACACCGACCTCAGCCTCTTCACATGCGATTCCTCGCTGGGCCGCGACGCCACCAAGGTCTTCAACTACCTCTCCGGCTACGCCCAGCCCGAAAAGCTGGAAAACCTCGCGATCTCGCCCACCACGCTGAAGCCGCGCCTGCTGGAAATGATCGCCGCCGAGATCGAGCATGCCAAATCCGGCAAACCGGCCGAGATCTGGGCCAAGATGAATTCCATCATCGAACCCGACGTGATCGACGCGCTCTATGCCGCCTCACAGGCCGGCGTGAAGATCTGCCTTGTCGTGCGCGGCATCTGCGGCATCCGCCCGGGGATAAAGGGGCTTTCGGAAAACATCCGCGTCAAGTCCATCGTCGGGCGCTTCCTCGAGCATTCCCGCATCGTCTGTTTCGGCAACGGCGCGGGCCTGCCCTCGAAAAAAGCCAAGGTCTACATGTCCTCCGCCGACTGGATGGGCCGCAACCTCAACCGCCGCGTCGAAACCCTCGTCGAGATCACAAACCCCACCGTCAAGGCCCAGATCGTGGGCCAGGTCATGGCCGCCAACCTCGCCGACGTGGCGCAGACTTGGGTGATGTCCCCAGACGGCAGCTTCCACCGCGAATTGACCGAGGAAGGCACCTTCGCCTTCAACTGCCACCGCTTCTTCATGGAAAACCCGTCGCTCTCGGGCCGCGGCTCCGCCGGGGCGGCGGACGTGCCGAAACTCACCCATACCGACGATTGACCCTTCCGGCCCCCTGTCGCATATAGGGGGCCGTTACCAAGCCGGGGATGTCATGGACGGCACGACCGATCCTGAACACAGCGAATGGGGCCCCTTCGGGCGCCCGCTTTTCGACAAGGACGCGGCCAAGGCGCTCAGCCGCGTGGGCGTGGTCGACGTTGGCTCCAACTCCGTCCGCATGGTCGTGTTCGACGGCGCCGCCCGCAGCCCGGCCTATTTCTACAACGAGAAAATCATGTGCGGCCTCGGCCAGGGCCTGTCGGAAACCGGCCGCCTGAACCCCGAGGGCCGCGAACGCGCGCTGGCCGCCATGAAGCGCTTCGCCCGGCTGGCCGAGAACATGGACACCGGCCCGCTGACCGCCGTGGCCACCGCCGCCGTGCGCGAGGCCACCGACGGCGACGATTTCCGCGACGAGATCAAGCGCGAAACAGGCGTCCACCTCTGGGTCGTCGACGGCCCCGAAGAGGCGCGCCTGTCGGCCCAGGGCGTGCTTCTGGGATGGCCCGGCTCGTATGGCCTTGTCTGCGACATCGGCGGCTCGTCCATGGAACTGGCCGAGATCAACGGCGGACAGGTCGGCAAGCGCCTGACCTCCCGCCTTGGCCCCTTCTCCCTGCAGGAGGTCAAGGGCGGCAAGAAGGCCCGCAAGGCCTATATCAAGGACACGCTGGAGCGCATGCACGACCAGCTGGGTGAGCAGAAGAACCGCCTCTTTCTCGTCGGCGGCTCGTGGCGCGCCATCGCCAAGATCGACATGGAACGCCGCGGCTATCCCCTGCACGTGCTGCACGAATACCGCATGACCCCCAAGGACGTGCGCAAGACCGCCGACTACATCGCCGACAACGACTCCGAAGAGCTCCGCAACCGCGCCGGCGTTTCCTCTCAGCGGATGGCCCTCGTCCCCGACGCCGCGGAGGTGCTGCGCCGCCTGGTCAAGACCTTCGGCCCCCGTGACATCGCCGTGTCCAGCTACGGCATCCGCGAGGGGCTCTTGTACGAACAGATGCCCCAACAGTTGCGCGACCGCGACCCCCTGATCGAGGCCTGCCGCTTTGCCGAGGCCAAGGACGCCCGCCTGCCCGGCTATGGCCGCGCCATCTATCACTTCGTGGAACCGCTCTTTCGTAGTGCCAAGCACGACAAACTGCGCATCATCCGCGCCGCCTGCCTCTTGCACGATGTCAGCTGGCGCTCGCATCCCGACTACCGGGCGCAGGACTGTTTCGACAACGCCACCCGCGCCAACCTGGGCGGGCTCAAGCATTCCGAGCGGGTTTTTCTCGGCCTTGCCCTGATGCACCGCTATTCCAACAAGCGTGATGGCACCCAGTTCGAGAAACTCGCCGAACTTCTGGACGAGCGTGACCAGCACCAGGCCGAAGTTCTGGGCAAGGCCATGCGCTTTGCCGCCATGTTCTGGCTGCGCAAGGACACGCAGCTGGGCGAGCTGACATGGCACCCCAAGAAGAAGCAGCTTGTCCTGCGTCTGACGGAAGAAGCCGTGCCGCTCTACGGCGAGGTGGCGCAGACGCGCCTCGCCTCGCTCGCCGACACGCTTCAGGCCGAATTTGACGTCAAGCTGCTGCGCCCGCGCCGCGCTAAGGCCGTGCCGGGCAAGTCCTAGGACCAATCAAGAGATCAAAGGCGACCCGCCTCAGATCTCGATTTCCTCGTCGGGGTCGATCTCTTGCTCTAGCGGCGTCTTGCGGCGGATGATGATATCGCCGTTCGGCATCATCTCGGGCGCGTGATAATTGCTCAGATCATCGATCTGGCCCATCAGGTCGGCAAAGGCCGGGCCCATCTCCTCGACGAAATTCCGCAGCGCCGGCTGCATGTCCTTCGCCATCCCTTCAAGATCGCGCATCGCCGGCTCCATCTCGCGCATGATGCCTTCCATGAACATCTGCGCCCCGCGCTCCATCAGGGAAAAGCCTTCGTCCTCTTCCTCCTGCGCCAGGGCGGGCGCGGCGGCAAGGCACAACGACAGGGCGGCGATGGGTACGATGCGTTTCATACGCCCAATATAGCGCGTTTGCGTGACGATTTTAAGATGTCAGGTCGATATCCAGCGTGACCGGGAAGTGATCCGACGCCGCCAGCAGCGCATCGCGCAGGTCCGGAACCTTCCAGCAATCGGGGTCCTCGAACGGGTGCCAGATGCGCCATTTCGGTCCCTTCGCCCGCAACCCACTGGAAATCATGATGTAATCCAAGAGCGCCTGAAGGTACCGTCCCTCGTCCTTCAGGTAGAACCGCGCGGTGCTGTTCTGGGCGCCGATCCGCTGGGTCAGCGCCCGTCGTGCGTGCGGATCATAAAGCCTTAAGCCGCCCGCCTCGGCCCCGTCCATGATCACCTCGATCGACGAGCGGCCAAACAGGTTCTCGTATTCATCCAGACCCGGACCGTCATTCAGGTCTCCCAGCAGCATCAGGTGCTCACCTGCCTCCAGATGCGCCCGGACGCGCTTGCGCAGCCACACAGCCTGCGCCTGCTGCTTGCGCCGGTTGGCAATGGACAGCCGCATCACCTCGTCCCGCGTGGTGGCCCCGTGCGGCGCCTTCGACTTCAGATGCGCGCCGATCATGCGAAACCCGAACCCACCCTTCACCTCCACCGCCACTTCCAGCGGCGGCTTGGAGAACGTCACCAGATCCTCCGTCGCGTCGATATCCAGATCGATCCGGAACACGCCGTCGAAGCGCGGCGCCCCACTCGACCCTTTCTTGCCGGTTTCCTCGCCCTTGGGATCATGCCGACAGGTCATCACGTCCGGGTCGTAAAGCAGCGCGATCTCCTGCTGCGTATCATTCACGAACCCCATCAACGCCTTGCGCGCGCGCAGGTCCATCAGCCTCGCAAACGCCTCCAGCGCCGTGACCGTATCGCGCTTGCCATTGCTGTCCGGCGCCTCGATCACCATCACCGCGTCGGCATCCATCGCCGTGAACACCATTCCCAGCGCGGCAAGCTGATCGCCCCGCGTCACACCGTACCGCGCCGAAGGCCCGTCGTCGTCCAGCACCGCATCATGGTCATCGAAAAGCGCGTTGAACCACTCGATGTTATAGGTGGCTAACCGCATCGCTCAGGCCGCCTCGCGCTGGATCTGCTCCCACGCGTCGTTGACGTCGGTCAGGCGCTTTTCGGCCAGCTTGATCGCCTCCTGCGGCACGCCGCGTGCCACCATCCGGTCGGGATGCATCTCGCGCACCTTGTCGCGCCAGACCTTGCGGATCTCGGCCAGCGGCGTGTGGGGCGTGACCCCCAGCACCGCATAGGGATCGGGCCGCGCATCCGGCACGAAGCGGCTTTTCAGCGTGTTGAACTCCCGCTCTGGCAGGCCAAAGATCGTGGCCACCTCCGACAGGAAGATATCCTCGTTCGGATGGTACACCCCGTCCGCCACCGCGATGTGAAACAGCCCTTCCAGCAGATCGTTCAGCGTTGCTGCATCTTCGCCGAACATCGCCTTGATCCGCTTGGCATATTCCTCGAACCCCGCCACGTCCTGCCGCGCGAGGTTGAACACCCTCGCCGCACCCGCCTCGTCGTCGCGGGCGATCTGGAACACCTCGCGGAACGCCGTCACCTCGTCGCGCGTCACCTGCCCGTCCGCCTTGGCCATCTTCGCGCCCAGAGCGATCACGGCAATGGCAAAGGCCACCGTCCGCTCCGGCGGCGTGCGCAACCGGTCGAACACGCTTGTCAGCGGCTCACCACTGGCCAGCGCCGACAGCGCCTCGGATATGCGACTCCAGATTGACATGGCGGCCAACCTAAAGGGCGTGGCCCCCGGGGGACAGGAGTTTCTGCATCAGAACAAGATCGATCCGCCGCCCGAATTTCAGCCCGGCCTGCGGAACGCGCCCCACCTCGACGAAGCCGATCCTGTGGTGAAAGGCAATGCCGCCGTCGTTCTCGGCACTGATCCCGCCGATCAGGGAATGCACGCCGCCCGCGCGGGCATGCTCCTCCAGCGCCGCCATCAGGGTCCGGCCCACCCCGTTGCCCTCCGCGCCGGGGCGCAGCAGCACCGTATGCTCCAGCGTCTCGCGATAGCCCGAGCCGTTGCGGTACGGCCCGTAGGTGGCATAGCCCAGCAACTCGCCCGCGTCCTCGGCCACCAGAAACCCGTGGCCCGCCTCGTCCCGCGTCTTTATGGCCAGCGCCATTTCCAGCATGGTCTTCTCGTCTTCGGTGAAACTGACCGTGGTCTCGCGGATATAGTGATTGACGATCCCCGCCAGCGCCGCCGCGTCGCTGGCCTCCGCCGCCCGGACCTTCATGCCAGCACGCACGCCCCGCGCGGCGTGGTCAACTCCGCCCGCAACGCCGCCGGGCCGGTCTCATAGACGACACGTCCGTCGCTCAACACTGGCCCAAGCGCCGCCTCCAGCGCCTTTGCCTCCGGGTGCGTCACCACCAGCCGGTCCAGCCAACAGCCCGACGCCGGCAACATCTGCGCGGGGTGCTGCGCGCATTGCCATTCGATCACCGCCGGAAACAGGTTGTCCCACGGCAGCCGCCCGTCCTCGGGCACCGCCATCTGCCAGCGCAGGTCGCCCCGCGCCAGCGGCACCGGCACACCCGCCTGCGGAAACCGCGCCACCACCGCGCCAAGATCGGGCGTATTGCAGATCCAGTTCGTCGGCCTCGGCCGCCCCTCGAACCGGTCCAGATCGAACCACCGCGCATAGCCCGGCGCGGGTGCCTCGGGGTCGATCGCGATAACTTCCAGGTAAAGCCCGTCCTCCAACCCAAGCAGCATGTTATGCGTGCCGAAATGCGCGTGCCGCCCCCCGGGCCGCAACGCGATGCCCAAGCTCTCCTCTGCATGGGCACGGCCCTCGTCCAGCGTCTCGGCCGCCACCGCGAAATGATCCAGTTTCAGCATGTTACCCCACCGTAAGCCGCCACAGCACCCAGAGCGCCGCCAGCACTGTCGGATAGAACGTCGCCGCGAACCCGAAGGCCCGCAAGGGCGGCGCCACGTGGTACCCCACCCAGAACGCCACCCGCGCCACGGCAAAGCCGATCCCCAGCGCCAGCACCGTGCCCGCGCCCAGGAAAAAGCCAACCAGCGGCCAGATGCACAAGGCCAGCACCACCTGCTCGACCGTGTTCTGCAACACCCTGGCGTCGATCGCAGCACCGCCCGTCAGCGGCTGCCCGTCGATCGTGTCATCGTCGAAAAACCGCCGCTGCGCCAGCCGTCCGATCATCAGCACAAGCACCACGCCGGGGCCGAACGCAGCCCCCATCAGCGTCGGCTGCATCATCGCCATCGGCACCGGAATCTGGCGCCCGATCCACAACACGGCCACGGCCCAGACAAGCCCCGCTGCCATGCCGACCAGGATCGTGGGCCGCTTTTGCATCAGGCTGCCCGCGCCTCGCGGATCAGCCGCAGGATATCCTGCGCCGCCTCGGGGATGTTGGTGCCGGGGCCGAAAATGGCCTTCACACCCGCCTTGGTCAGGAACTCGTAATCCTGTTGCGGAATGACCCCGCCGCAGATCACGATGATATCGCCCGCATCCTTGTCTTTCAGCGCATCGATCAGCTGCGGCGCCAGCGTCTTGTGCCCTGCCGCCTGGCTGGAAATGCCGATCACGTGCACGTCGTTGTCGATGGCATCCTGCGCCGCCTCGTCCGGCGTCTGGAACAGCGGGCCGACATCCACGTCGAAGCCAATGTCGGCAAAGGCCGTGGCGATCACCTTGGCGCCCCGGTCATGCCCGTCCTGCCCCATCTTGACGACCAGCATCCGGGGCCGACGCCCCTCGTCCTCGGCAAAGGCCTCGACCGATTTCTGGATCGCGGCAAACCCCTCGTCACCCTCGTAGGCCTTGCCGTAGACCCCGGCCAGCGTTTTCACCTCGGCGCGGTGCCGTCCGAATTCCTTTTCCATGGCCATGCTGATTTCCCCCACAGTAGCCCGTGCCCGTGCCGCCTCGACCGCGGCCTCCAGCAGGTTGCCGCCGTCCTTGGCGCGGCGCGTCAGTTCATCCAGTGCTTTCGTGCAGGCGTCCTCGTCACGCTCGGCGCGGATGCGCTCCAGCGCCTCGACCTGCCCCTTGCGCACCTTGACGTTGTCCACGTCCAGGATGTCGATCGGATCTTCCTTGTCCTTGCGGTACTTGTTGACGCCGACGATCACCTCGTCGCCCCGGTCGATCATCGCCTGACGGGTCGCGGCACTTTCCTCGATCCGCAGCTTGGGCATGCCGCTGGCGACGGCCTTGGTCATGCCGCCCATTTCCTCGACCTCTTCCATCAGCTCCCACGCCTTTTCGGCCAGCTCGGCGGTCAGGCTTTCCACGTAATAGGACCCCGCCAGCGGGTCGACCACCGCCGTCACACCGGTCTCTTCCTGCAGGATCAACTGCGTGTTCCGCGCGATCCGCGCGCTGAAATCCGTGGGCAGCGCGATCGCCTCGTCCAGCGCGTTGGTGTGCAGGCTCTGCGTGCCCCCCAGAACTGCGCTCATCGCCTCGTAGGCGGTGCGCACCACGTTGTTGTAGGGGTCCTGTTCCTGCAGGCTGACCCCGCTGGTCTGGCAATGGGTCCGCAGCATCTTCGAGCGGTCGTTCTTCGCCCCGAACTCCGTCATGATCCTGTGCCACAGCAGGCGCGCCGCGCGCAGCTTCGCCGCCTCCATGAAGAAATTCATGCCGATGGCGAAAAAGAACGACAGCCGCCCGGCAAAGCGGTCCACGTCCATCCCCGCCTCGATCGCGGCCTTCACGTATTCGCGCCCGTCCGCCAGCGTATAGGCCAGCTCCTGCACCAGGTTCGCGCCCGCCTCCTGCATGTGATAGCCCGAGATGCTGATCGAGTTGAAACGCGGCATCTCGTTCGCCGTGAACTCGATGATGTCGCTGACGATCCGCATGCTGGGCTCGGGCGGGTAGATATAGGTGTTGCGCACCATGAACTCTTTCAGGATGTCGTTCTGGATGGTGCCCGACAGGGCACTGCGGTCATGCCCCTGTTCCTCGCCCGCGACGATGAAGCTGGCCAGCACGGGGATCACCGCGCCGTTCATCGTCATGCTGACGCTCACCTGGTCCAGCGGGATGCCGTCGAACAGCACCTTCATGTCCTCGACGCTGTCGATGGCCACGCCCGCCTTGCCCACGTCACCCACCACGCGCGGGTGGTCGCTGTCGTATCCACGGTGCGTTGCCAGGTCGAAGGCAACGCTCACGCCCTGCTGCCCGGCCGCAAGGTTGCGGCGGTAGAACGCGTTCGATTCCTCGGCCGTGGAAAAGCCCGCGTATTGCCGGATCGTCCAGGGCCGCCCGGCATACATCGTGGCTTTCACGCCGCGCGTGAACGGCGCTTGCCCGGGGATGGTGCCAAGGTGGTCCATCCCCTCGACATCTTCCTCGGTGTAAAGCGGTTTGACGTCGATCCCCTCAAGGGTCTTCCACGTCAGGTCGTCCAGCGGGCGGCCCTTCAGCTCGCCTTCCGCGATCTTACGCCAATCGTCGGTTTTCGATCCCATCGTCTTGTCCTCTTCGCTTCTGGTCCGGGCGCGGGGTTGTCCCCGTCTTGGCCGGTCCGGTTTCCTCTGTCAGTTGCGCCAATCCTTCCGCCCCGGCACGCAGCCAGAACAGGTCATCGGCATAGGCCTCGCGCATGTCACGCAAGGCGGTGTCGTCGAACGGTTGCCACTTGCCAGGCCCCTCGGGCAGGCGCGCGGGGTCGCCGCCGCGATCCTTCACGATCCGGCGCAACTGGCCCAGGCCGGGGCCCTTGTTCATCCACTCCCGCGCATGGGCGCGCGGCATCGGGCCAAGCCCTGTCATGTGTTCCAGCACCCGCTCGGGCAGGCCACCGAAAATCTCGTAGGGCAGCACGGTCAGCTCGACCTTGGGCAGCGCGCAGGCCGCGTCCAGCACCACGTCGCGCCACAGCCGCGGCGAGGCCGCCAGCCTGTCCAGCGCCGCGCGGTGGGGCACGCGATGCCCCCGCGCCACGCCGTAGGACACGACCGACGCCCAGAAACTCTCGTGGCTGCGGATCGACAGGCAGGCCCGCGTCACCTGGCCGTCAAAGGCGTGGGCGAACCGTGCCAGCCGCTGGCCGATATCGGGATAAAGCCGCCCCTGCCGCAGGCAGCGACGCGGCGCGCCGATCATGTTCTCGTCGCTGATCACCAGCACCCGCGTCCCCGCGCGACGCGCCTTGGCTATATTGATCGCAATGCGGGCACGCGCGCGGTCCAACTGGTCCTGCGGCGGGCGCGGGCTGTCCATTGGCATCACCCCGGTCAGCAGGCCATCGCGCGTCTGTTTCGGGCCCCAGGCGGTGACGCCCATCCGCGACAACGCGGCGCGGTTTTCCGCCAGATAAGCCTGAAATGTCGTGGTAGCCGTGCGGTGGGCCCCGATATGCAGAACAACATCCATGATCACGCGCCTTTCCCGTGCGGCCCGCGATACACGGGCGGTCGACCTTGCGTCGCGCAACCCTGCACCGCGGGACCTGACCACGGGATTAACGGTAAAATTTTCGCGGCCCTGCGGCCAAACGGCCTTCGCTTTCGGCGCCCCGGGCCTTATATCTGGTCGAGCAGGAGGCCAAATGCGCAAGCTGATCGTTCTTTCTTTTCTGGCGCTTACTTCGTTTTCATTCGTCGCGAACAGCGCCCGCGCGACCGATGTATCGCTGAATGACGGGATCATACTTCCCGGCGAAAGCGTCGATTTGAAAGAATTTCTCTGGATAAAGCGCCCCATCGTCGTCTTTGCGGACAACGCCTCGGACCCGCGATACATCGAACAGATGAACTTCATCACCGACCGGCTGGATGATCTGGACCGGCGCGACGTCGTGGTCCTGACAGACACCGACCCGTCCGCCGACAGTGACCTGCGTCGCACGCTGCGCCCGCGCGGCTTCATGCTGGCGCTCATCGGCAAGGACGGCAAGGTCGAGCTGCGCAAACCCGCGCCGTGGAGCGTGCGCGAGCTTTCGCGCGCGATCGACAAGATGCCCATCCGGCAACAGGAAATCCGCGACCGGCTGAGCGGCAACTGATCCCCCGCGCCATTCATGCCCGCTCTCCCGCCGCGACCACCAGAACCCGGTTGGCGCGGTCCATCAGCATCAGCGTGCCCTCGGTCGTCTCATAGGCCAGCACGGTCTCAGGCCGCATCAGAAGGCGGCGGAACTCCACCCCCACCTTGCCCTCCATGCAGGGCCGCGCCTCCAGTCCTGCGCGGCGCATCCCCATGCCAAAGGTGCGCTGCATGTTGACCGCATCGACCATCGCCGCATCCGGCGTCATCTCCGGGTCGTCCAGCGCCGCAACGCCTCGGCGCGGCAATGCGCGCAGCATGTCGGGCACATTGCGCTCCACCGGCACCGCGGCGCCGATATCCGAGCTTACCAGCCGAAACGCCGCCGCGGAACACCGCGCCTTGGACGAAAACGCCAGCGTTTCCCCCAGGCTGAACCACGGCGCCAGCCGCGCCCGCATCGACGTCTCGTCGTCGCGCGTGCAGGCCCCCAGCAGGACCGCGCCCACCATGGCCGCCGGCAGGATATGAGACCCGTGCAGGTTCACCGCGTCATTCGAACTCCATGATCACGTCATCCACCGCCAGGCTGTCACCCGGACCGGCGTTGATCTTGGTCACCAGGGCCTTTTTCTCGGCCCGCAGGATGTTTTCCATCTTCATCGCCTCCACGGTGCACAGCGCCTGGCCTTCCTGCACCTCGTCGCCCTCCGCGACGTTCACGCTGACGATCAGGCCCGGCATCGGGCACAGCAGCATCTTCGATGTATCAGCGGCAAGTTTCTCGGGCATTAACAGCGCCAGTTCCGCCTGCCGGGGCGTGCGCACATGCACCTTCAGATCCGCGCCCCGGTTGCGGATGCGGAACCCGCCCGAAATCTTGCCGACCTTCAGCACCAGCGTCTCGTCATCCACGTTCAGCACCGCCAGCGCGTCGCCCGGCGTCCAGCCGCTGGAGACCCGGTGGCTGCCGCCATCCGCGAAGGTCACCGTCGCGCCGTCGCGATCCGCGTCGATGCTGACCTCGAAACTGATGCCTTGCAGGCTGACGACCCAATCCTCGCCCACGCGGCGCTCGTGGTTGTCCATCCGGCCCGACACCCGCGTGCGCCGGATTTCCGCCACCCGGTGCATCGCAGCACAACTGGCCGCGATCCGCCGCAGCGCCGCTTCCTCCAGTTCCACGCCCTCGAACCCGTCCGGGTACTCCTCGGCGATGAACGCGGTGGTCATGTCGCCCGATACGAACTTGGGGTGGTCCATCACCGCACTCAGGAACGGCAGGTTGTGCCCGATCCCTTCCAGCTCGAAGCTGTCCAGCGCCACGCGCATCGCCTCGATCGCCGCGCCCCGGTCGGGCGCCCAAGTGCACAGCTTGGCGATCATCGGGTCGTAATACATGCTGATCTCGCCGCCCTCATAAACGCCGGTATCATTGCGCACCGCCGTCTCTCCGGCCTCGGCCTCGTCCTGCCACTTGCCCTTGTCCAGCAGCGGCCCAGCCGCCACCTCCACCGGCGGGCGATAGCGAACCAGCCGCCCAATGGAGGGCAGGAAGTTCCGATACGGGTCCTCCGCATAAAGCCGGCTTTCCATCGCCCAGCCCGTCAGCGTGACGTCGTCCTGGTTCAGCGACAGCTTTTCGCCCGCCGCGACGCGGATCATCTGCTCCACCAGGTCCACGCCGGTGATCAGCTCGGTCACCGGGTGTTCCACCTGCAGGCGCGTGTTCATCTCAAGGAAATAGAAGTTCTTGTCGCCGTCGACGATGAACTCCACCGTGCCCGCGCTGGAATAGCCCACCGCATGGGCCAGCGCCACGGCCTGCTCGCCCATCGCCTTGCGGGTTTCGGCGTCCAGGAACGGGCTCGGCGCTTCCTCGATCACCTTCTGGTTCCGCCGCTGGATCGAGCATTCCCGTTCGCCCAGGTAAATCCCGTTGCCGTGGCTGTCGCACAGCACCTGGATCTCGATATGGCGCGGCTGCGTCACGAACTTCTCGATGAACATCCGGTCATCGCCGAAACTCGACGCCGCCTCGTTCTTCGACGCCTGGAAGCCCTCGCGCACTTCCTCGGCATTCCACGCGATCCGCATACCCTTGCCGCCGCCGCCCGCACTGGCCTTCAGCATCACCGGAAAGCCGATCTCTTCCGAGATCTTCAGTGCCTCCTCGGCATCCTCGATCAGGCCCATATGACCGGGCACGGTGTTCACATCCGCCTCGGCGGCGATCTTCTTCGAGGTAATCTTGTCGCCCATCGCCTCGATCGCGCCCTTGGGCGGCCCGATAAAGGCCACGCCCGCGGCCTCCAGCGCCTCGGCGAACTTGGGGTTTTCCGACAGGAAGCCGTACCCCGGATGCACCGCCTCCGCGCCCGTCTGCTTTATGGCCTCCATCACCTTGTCGATGACGATATATGACTCCGAGGCGGGCGGCGGGCCGATATGCACCGCCTCGTCGGCCATCTCCACATGCAGCGCGTGGCGGTCGGCGTCCGAGTAAATCGCCACAGTCGATATGCCCATCTTGCGCGCCGTCTTGATGACCCGGCAGGCGATCTCGCCCCGGTTGGCGATCAGGATTTTCTTGAACATCTCACGTCCCCTTCAGTCTTGCCCGCCCCGGCACGCCCGCCGGTCGGAAGTGATACGAAAAAGACCACCGCCCCGCTGCCGCGAGGGGTGGTCTGATAAAGGTTGAATCGCCCGGAAACCGGGCGCGCTATTCAGGCTACAGGCATTTTTCCGGGTAGACCTGGCAGAACGCCACGTTGCCAGCGGCGCCGACGGCCGCCCCGGTAAGCAGCGATCCCCCCACGACGGCCGCTGCGCCGGTGCCCGCGGCCCCGCCGAAAAGCGCCTGTTCCGGCACGGTGTTGCCGCAGGCCGCAAGCGGGCCCAGAAGCCCCAGAACAAGGAAAGGTTTGACCAACTGCATCGTATATCGCCTCGCGCGCTATGATTATGACTGCGCGCAGTCAATGCCATGGCGGGCCCCGCGTCAAAGCGGTCCTTGCCCCGCCGCCGGATTTGGGCGACCTCCCGCCTACCTTTGCAAACCTCTGACCGTGCAGCAAAAAAGGGCGACCTTTGCAATACTGCAAAAGGCCGCCCATCAGGGGAAGGGTAACGGTTTAGACGGTATGTCTCGGCCCATTGGGGAAAGGCCGCCACTACAGGCTCGAACCTGCACGCAATCGCTCGTTGCGCCAAGCTGGAAATCTCAGCTTGCGGATGATCGGCTGTAATTCGCGTGTATTTCCAAGGCGTCGGCAAAAACGTGCCTAAATAAGGGACCGGAATTGAGCCAATCATTCCCAGCCCCCTCCGTCGAAGGCGTCGGGAAAGGCGCGCTGCGCCGCCGGAACATCCAGAATCAGCAACGCCTCGTAACTCTCCGAATCGAACGGATCTTCCGCCGGCAGCACCTCGCGCCCAAAGAGCCAACTCAGCCGCCCGGCATCCAGGTTGCCCCGCTCGAAGGGCTGATCCCCGAAATTCTCCCACAGCGCGCGGACAAAAGCCGCATCCGCCCGCTTGTCCGCAGGCCGGCGGTCGCGATAGCGTTCGCGCCGCACGATGGCGGTGGCGCCCTTCGGATTGGCGCGGCGAATGGTGAACTGAAAGTCGGAGCCGGGCAGACGCCCGGGAAAACCGCGGTGCTTTATCATGACCCGCCTCCGTCAATGCGAAGGGACCGCCGGATCTCGTCTTGGGTCAGGACAGGCCCAAGGGCCTGCCCCTGTCGTGTGTCCGCGTGCTTACTTGAGCTTGCCGGTGTAGGTCGGCTCGGTCGAGATCGGCTCGGGATCGACCACGACGAATTCTTCTTCTTGCTGCTGCTGGGCGCAGGCTGCCACGAGGGCAACCAGACCAACCGCGAGGACGCTCTTGATGCTGTTCGACATTTTTGTCTCCTGTCTCTGTACTCCAACAGGTGACGCGCATAACGCCCCACCTGCCCCTCGTTCAAGGGATGGGTCACGGGTTTGTAACCGAGTGTGAACATAGCGGAATCCATCCGATTTTCATACGTGGCCGGCGCAATCCCGCCCGCCTGTGTCTGGAAAGCCTCAAACCGGCGAGGGCCTGCGCTTTGACCCGCAAGATATAGTGCTTCCATCAGAACAGCTCCAAGATACAGGCGGCGTCCGCGACCGAGAAGCTCTCGAAAATCTGCGCCACATCGGGGTCGAATTGCCCGAATTGCGAGGGCCTGTCGGCCAGCGAGATCACGATGCGATCCGGGGTCGTTTCGCTCATGTCGATCCGCTCCAGCGCATACCCGTTGCACAGGTATTCCAGGTCGGCGGCCTGGGTCTCGAAATCCTCCGTGCCGGTAAAGCCCTCGGCTATGAAGCGAAAGCGCACCGTCAGCCCCATCGCCGCCTCGCCGGTGATGACCTCCTGCAATTCCGCCTCCAGCCCCGACGGCAGGACAAGGCGCTCCTCCTCTTGCGCCTCGCCCTGCTCTGGGGCGGCCAGCGCGATCAGCGCGGCCAGCGTCCCTGCACATATCCCCTTCATCGCGCCCACCTCGTCCAGCGCGCCACATGGCGCGGATCGGCCAAAAGCGTCGCGATGCTCTCCTCCAGCCGGGCGCGGTCGTGCCGCCCCTCGACCTGCCCGCCCGCGGTCACGGTGACGCCACCGCCGGCCTCGGCAACCCGCACCACCGGCGCAAACCCCCGCACCTGCCGCAAGGCGCGCCACAGGTCCTGCCGCACCTGCTGCGCCAGCGCCAGCTTGCGCACAGGGCCAAAGCGCGCCTCGGCGCTCACGTCGAACCGCACCGGCACCCGCCGCGCCACGGTCACGGCATCCGCCTCACGCAGGATATGAAACCCCTTGCTCATTCTTGCTCGCACCCTCGACCGTCCTCGTAGGGTGGGTGAAAACCCACCATCCGCGCCGCGTGGGCTTTCGCCCACCCTACACCGCCCTCAAAGCGGAATATTGTCGTGCTTCTTCCACGGCAGCTTGCGCTTCTTGTGGCGCAGCGCGGCAAAGGCCCGGCTCACCCGCTTGCGCGTGCTGCGCGGCTGGATCACCTCGTCGATGAACCCCCGCTCGGCGGCCACGAAGGGGTTGGCGAAACGCGCCTCGTAATCCGCCGTGTGCTTGGCGATCTTCTCGTCATCGCCCAGGTCAGCGCGGTGGATGATCTCCGTCGCGCCCTTGGCGCCCATCACCGCGATCTCGGACGTGGGCCAGGCATAGTTGATGTCCCCCCGCAGGTGCTTGGAAGACATCACCACGTAAGCCCCGCCATAGGCCTTGCGCGTGATCACCGTCACCTTCGGCACCGTCGCCTCGCCATAGGCAAACAACAGCTTCGCGCCGTGCTTGATCACCCCGTTATGCTCCTGGCTTGTACCGGGCAAAAAGCCCGGCACATCCACGAAAGTCAGGATCGGGATCTCGAAACAATCGCAGAACCGCACGAACCGCGCCGCCTTGCGGCTGCTGTCGATGTCCAGACACCCGGCCAGCACCATCGGCTGGTTCGCCACGACTCCCACCGTGCGCCCTTCCAGACGAATGAACCCGGTGACCATGTTCTTCGCGAAATCCTCCTGGATCTCGTAGAAATCGCCCTCGTCGGCGATCTTCACGATCAACTCCTTCATGTCGTAGGGCATGTTGGGGTTGTCGGGGATCAGCGTATCCAGGCTGGTCTCGGCGCGGTTCACATCGTCGAAGAACGGGCGCACCGGCACAGGCTCACGGTTGTTCAGCGGCAGGAAGTCCACCAGCCGCCGCACCTCGGCCATCGCCTCCACGTCGTTCTCGAAGGCCGCATCGGCGACCGAGGACTTTTTCGTATGGGTCGAGGCCCCGCCCAGTTCCTCGGCCGTGACCTGCTCGTTGGTGACGGTCTTCACCACGTCGGGGCCGGTCACGAACATGTAGGAACTGTTGCGCACCATGAAGATGAAGTCGGTCATCGCGGGGCTATACACCGCCCCACCCGCGCAGGGCCCGGTGATCACGCTGATCTGCGGCACCACGCCCGACGCCTCGATATTGCGCTGGAACACCTCGCCATAGCCCGCAAGGCTGTCCACGCCTTCCTGGATCCGCGCACCGCCCGAGTCGTTGATGCCGATGACCGGCGCGCCATTCTGCATCGCCATGTCCATGATCTTGCAGATCTTCATTGCGTGCGTATGCGACACCGATCCGCCCAGCACGGTGAAATCCTGGCTGAAGACGTACACCTGACGCCCGTTGATCGTGCCCCAGCCGGTCACCACGCCATCGCCGTAGGGCCGGTTCTTCTCCATCCCGAAATCGGTACAGCGATGGGCGACGAACATGTCGAACTCTTCGAAACTGTCCTCGTCCAGCAGAAGGTCGATCCGCTCCCGCGCGGTCAGCTTGCCCTTCTCGTGCTGGCCGTCGATACGTTTCTGCCCGCCGCCCAGCCGCGCGTTGCCGCGGCGCGTGTCCAGTTCCTGCAGGATATCTTTCATGCTGTCCCCCTCGTTGACTGGCGCGACCCTACTGGTTGCGCGCGGGCCATCCAAGAAAATTTCCGCAAATTTGCCAAATCTGGCGAAGCGGTGCTTGCTAACTTGCAAATCTGCAAATTTACCCTCTTGGCGCCGCTCTCGGATGACACGAAGCCCTCCGAACAATCACCAGCCAACAGAAAACGGAAGGCCACTCCCCAACTGCAGGGCGCACCGACGCCGGACACGACCCGTATCACGCAAAGACCGGCGTACAGAACTGTGCTATACCTTGGATTAGCGGAGGACGAACCGATGAGTTTTGTTTCAATCACGACATGGAGAATGGTGGGGGAGACCGAGACCCTCGCGCATGTGAAGGATCTGATGGAGCGAAAATACTTTCCGGGGCTTCTTGCCCTGGGCGCCGAACATTCGATGCTCGTCGATACCGACCTGGACCGGTTCGCCATTCTGACGGTCTACCCCTCCCGCGAGGTGCGCGATCAGACCTTCGCACGCATATCGGCGCTTCGCAGTGAAGGCGCGGAAGAATTCGGCGCAGAACTGATGGATGCCTACGCCGGAGATATGCTGGCCGCGTCCGGGAACTGAAGCCATTCGCCTGAGGCCCGAGGCGTCAGCAAGGGGCAAAACGCCGACAGCATTCCGCTCACCGCCCCATCTGGACATCCCCCGCACTCCGGGATAGCGCCTTTGCCATGCCCACCGTCCGCTTCCTCGACCGCAGCACACCGCCGCATATCTTCACCCTGATCGTGCTGGCAGGGATCTCGACGCTGGCGCTCAACATCTTCCTGCCTTCCCTGCCCGGCATGACCGCCTATTTCGAGACCGATTACGGCGTGATGCAACTTGCCGTCGCGGGCTACCTCGGGATCAACGCCATCTTGCAACTGCTGATCGGCCCGATCTCCGACCGGGTCGGGCGCCGCCCGGTGATCCTTGGCGGGCTGGTGATCTTTCTGCTCGCAACGCTTGGCTGCCTGCTGTCGACTAACATCTGGATCTTCCTGATCTTCCGCATGTTCCAGGGCGGCATCGTCGCCGCGATGGTCCTGTCGCGCGCCGTGGTGCGCGACATGGTCCCGGCCGACCGGGCCGCCTCGATGATCGGCTATGTCACCATGGGCATGTCGGTCGTGCCCATGATCGGCCCCGCCATCGGCGGTGCGCTGGATGCCGCCTTCGGCTGGCACGGCAGCTTCTGGGCGCTTTTCGCCATGGCCGCGGCCGTCCTCTGGCTGGTCTGGAACGACCTCGGCGAAACCGCCCCGCTCGAAGGCCGCACGTTCCGCGACCAGTTCGTCGAATACCCCGAACTTTTCACTTCCTACCGCTTCTGGGGCTACGCGCTGGCCGCCGCGCTCTCCTCCGGCGCCTTCTTCGCCTACCTGGGCGGCGCGCCCTTCGTGGGCACAGAGGTTTTCGGACTCAGCCCGTCGGAACTCGGCCTCTTCTTCGGCGCCCCCGCCGTTGGCTATTTCACCGGCAACTTCCTGTCGGGCCGCTTCTCCACCCGGATCGGCATCAACCGCATGGTCTTCTACGGCGCGCTCGCCAACGCCATCGGCCACGGCATCAACCTCGCCACACTCTATGCCGGGATCAGCACGCCGGTCACCTTCTTCGGCCTGATGACATTGATGGGCCTCGGCAACGGCATGACCATTCCCAACGCCACCGCCGGCGCGCTGTCCGTCCGCCCCAGCCTCGCGGGCACCGCCAGCGGCCTTGCCGGCTTCCTGATGATCGGCGGCGGCGCCGGGCTTTCGGCTCTGGCCGGTGCCCTGCTGGGCCCCGGCACCGGGGCCTTCCCGCTGGTGTGGCTGATGCTGCTGACGGCCATTGGCGGCATCCTCGCCATTACACTCGTCATCCTGCGCGAACGGCAGTTGCGCGCGCCCTCTATCTGAACCCTGCCCTTGCGCACACGGCTTTGCAAATCTAAACCTTCGCTTACGCAAACCTGCAAAGCGAGCCCCCCATGGCCACCCAGAAACTCTATGCCGGCGCCAAGCTGCGCGAGACGCGCCAGCGCCTCGCCCTGACGCAAAAGGATTTCGCCGCCAAGCTCGGCGTCTCCCTGCCCTACCTGAACCAGATGGAGAACAACAATCGCCCGGTCTCCACCACGGTCATCCTCGCCCTGGCGCAGGAATTCGGCTTCGACGTCACGGAACTGGCGACCGGCGACGCAGAACGGCTGGTGACGGACATGCGCGAGGCGATGGCCGATGCCGTCTTCGCCGACGACACGCCCAGCCTCAGCGACCTGCGCCTGACCGCCTCCAACGCCCCCGCCATGGCCCGCGCCTTTCTCGAACTGCACCGCGCCTACCGCGACACCCACGAACGCCTCGCCTCCCTCGACGAGGCGCTGGGGCGCGAGGATGCCCGCCCCCAGACCTCTCCCTGGGATGAGGTGCGCGACTTCTTCCATTACTGCGACAACTACATCGACGCCGTCGACCGCGCAGCGGAACATTTCGCCGGCCCCGCCTCCGGTCCCCGCCGCATCACCGACCTGGCCGAGGCGCGGCTGGATGCGCTCGGCATCAAGGTCGTGGACAGCGACGACCCGAGGATGCGCCACTACGACCGCGACGCGCGCATCCTGTACCTCTCGAACCACGCCGAGCCCGAGACCCGCCGCTTTCAGATCCTCCTGCAAGTGGCTCTGCTGACACAGGAAAAGCTGATCGAGGCCACGCTCGACTTCGCCCGGTTCCAGTCCGACGCGGCGCGCGACATCGCCAAGATCGGCCTTGCGAACTACTTCGCCGGGGCGGCGCTGATGCCCTACACGGCGTTCCTTCAGGCGGCGCAAGACCACCGGCACGACCTCGAACGCCTCGCCACCCGCTTCGGCGCGTCCATCGAACAAGTCTGCCATCGCCTCTCGACCCTGCAACGCCCCGGCGCCAAGGGTGTGCCCTTCTTCTTCGTCCGGGTCGACCAGGCTGGTACGATCACCAAACGCCACTCCGCCACGCGGCTGCAATTCGCCCGCTTCGGCGGCGCCTGCCCGCTCTGGAACGTCCACCGCGCGTTCGAGACCCCCGGCCGCTTCCTGCGCCAGCTGGCCGAAACCCCCGACGGCGTGCGCTACATCAGCCTTGCCCGCGACGTCTCCAAGCGCGGCGGGCACTTTGGCGCCCCCGTCCGCCGCTTCGCCATCGCCCTCGGCTGCGAGGTGAAACACGCCGACGCCCTGGTCTACGCCGACGACCTCGACCTGACGCTCTCACAAGCCTACGAGCCCATCGGCATCTCCTGCCGCATCTGCGAGCGCACGCACTGTCACCAGCGCTCGGTCCCGCCCCTGGAACGCCGTCTGCAAGTCACCCCCGACGAACGCGGCGTTCTGCCCTACAAGGTAGGATAGCCGCGCGGCAGCCCTTGAACCCACCCGTCCCGGACTTGATCCGGGACCTCTTGCGTAGGGTGGGTTTCCAACCCACCACCCCCAAAAAAGAAAACCCCCGGCCAAACCGGGGGTCCTCCAATGCTCACGGATAAAGCCTGAAATCAGGCCATCCACCAGCGCTCCATCCAGCGCTCGCCGTCCATTTCCCAGTTCGACGCCATTTCGCCGTGCGCGACCTTGTCGCCGACCGCGAAGACATAGTTGGCAAACATCGGGATCACGACGCCGCCCTGGTTGGCCACCAGGTCCTGCATCTCGTAATACATCTCCCGGCGCTTGTCCTCGTCCAGCTCGGCGCGGGCCTTGACCAGCAGCTCCTCGAACCGGTCATTGCACCAGAAGCTGTCATTCCACGCCGCCCCGCACTGGTAGGCGGTGGCGAACATCTGGTCCTCGACCGGACGGCCGCCCCAGTAGACGGCGGTGAACGGCTTCTTCATCCACACGTCCGACCAGTAGCCGTCCTTGGGTTCGCGCACCACGTTGATGTTGATGCCCGCTTCCTTGGCCGAGGCCTGGTACAAAATTGCCGCATCCACCGCGCCGCTGAACGCCGCATCCGACGACGACAGGTTGATGTCGATGCTGTCCAGACCGGCTTCCTTGAGGTGGAACTTCGCCTTGTCGGGGTCGTACGTCTTCTGCTCCATCTCGGAGTTATGATAGCGCTGACCCTCGCCGATGGGATGGTCATTCCCGACCGAGCCATAACCGAACAGGATCTTCTCGACCATTTCCTCGCGGTTGATCCCCCATTTCAGGGCCTGACGGATGTTGTTGTCCGTGTAAGGATCGGTGTTGGTGGACATCGCGAAGGTGTAATGCTGCGTGCCCGCGACCGACTCGATGCTCACGCCGGGGTTGCGGCCCAGCAGGTTCGCGGCCTTCAGGTCGACCCGGTCGATCGCATGCACGTCGCCCGAGACCAGCGCCGTGGTCCGCGCGTTCTGGTCCACCACGCACAGCATCTCGATCGTGTCGAACCACGCCACGTCGTCGCGCCAGTGGTTCGGGTTGCGCTCGAACTGGCTGCTCACCCCGGCGTCGAAATTCTTCAGGATGTAGCTGCCGCAGCCATTGCCGGACTGCCAGTCGATACCGTCTTCCGTCGCCGGGCAGACCACCAGGTGATAATCCGACAGGATGAACGGGAAGTCGGCGTTGCCGCCATCCAGCGTGAAGACGACCGTGTCGTCGCCCTCGGTGGTGATGTCGGCGATCGGCGCCACGATCGGCCCCGCGGCCGAGGTCGAATTCTCGCCCCGGTGATGGTTGATCGACGCCACCACGTCCTCCACGGTCAGCGACTTGCCGTCATGGAACGTCACGCCCTGGCGGATCTTGAAGCGCCACTCGCTGGCATCCTCCGACGCTTCCCAGCTTTCGGCCAGTTCCGGCACCAGCGAGCCGTCGGGGGCAACTTCGGTCAGACGCCCGTGAACGCCAAAGCCCAGCGCCAGCATGTAACCGTTCTCCCACTGGCCCGGGTCCAGCGTATCCGTCGTCTGGCCGTGACCCTTGGCCACGCGCAGGTCACCGCCGCGTTTCGGCGTGCTCTGGGCGAAGGCGCCCATCGGCAGGGCCGCCGCGGCACCCGCCGCGACCGTGGTTTTCAGAAATCCGCGACGGTCCAGAAGTCCGCCTTTGATCAATGACATGTCATGTTCTCCCTTGTTGACACGATACTGTTTTATGCTCTGCGCATGACGCGCATATGTCTCGGATGGTCCGATGCGTCCCGGCGCGCGCTTGTCGTACACGCAGCGCCTCGCGTCGGTCCGGAATGTCCGGAAACGACATTGCGGCAACCTTAGACGCCACGCACGACCACGTGCAACGCGAAAGCTACGGACATCCCATCCTTACTCCCCAGCCTTCTGTTGGTGCCGACAATACGTTTATTGATTGACGAGTCAATCAAAACTCAATACCGACTCCCGTTATCACCTTCGGAGGACGAATTGCCCAAGATCGGAATGGAACCGCTTCGGCGCTCGGCGCTGGTCGAGGCCACGATCCACGAGATCGGCGCGCGCGGCTCGCTCGACGTGACCGTCAGCCAGATCGCCCGCCGCGCCGGCATGTCCTCGGCGCTGGCGCATCACTATTTCGGCTCCAAGGAACAGATCTTCGCCGCCGCCATGCGCCATATCCTCACCCTCTACGGGGCCGAGGTGCGCGGCGCGCTCATCATGGCCAGGACGCCCCGCCAGCGGCTCGAGGCCATCGTCCGCGCCAGCTTCGCCCCCGGCCAGTTCCGCGACGAGATGATCGCCGCCTGGCTCAACTTCTACGTCCAGGCCCAGAAATCCGACGAGGCGCGCCGCCTTCTGCATGTCTACCACCGCCGCCTGCGCTCCAATTTGCACCACGCCTTCCGCCAGCTTGCCCCGGCGGAGGAGGCCCGCACCCTCACGCGCGGTCTGGCCGCGATGATCGACGGTCTTTATATCCGGCAGGCGCTGCACAGCGCACCGCTCTCGGGCGAAACCGCCATCGGTGTGCTGCTGCACTACATCGACACCTCACTCCCGGAAGGCGCCCCCACATGACACGTCCCAATATCCTCATCTTCATGGTCGACCAGCTGAACGGAAAATTCTTTCCCGACGGCCCCGCCGACTGGCTGCACGCGCCCAACCTCAAGGCACTCGCCGCCCGCTCGACCCGGTTCAAGAACGCCTACACCGCGTCGCCGCTCTGCGCCCCGGGCCGCGCCAGCTACATGTCCGGCCTCCTGCCCTCGCGCTCCCGCGTCTATGACAACGCCGCCGAATTCTCCGCCGACATTCCCACCTACGCGCACCACCTGCGCCGCGCGGGCTACCAGACCTGCCTGTCGGGCAAGATGCACTTCGTCGGCCCCGACCAGCTTCACGGCTTCGAGGAACGCCTGACCACCGACATCTACCCCGCCGATTTCGGCTGGACGCCCGATTACCGCAAACCGGGCGAGCGGATCGACTGGTGGTACCACAACATGGGCTCGGTCACCGGCTCCGGCGTGGCCGAGATTTCCAACCAGATGGAATATGACGACGAGGTCGCCTATAACGCCACCCGCAAGGTCTATGATTACGGGCGCGGCAAGGACGACCGCCCGTGGTGCCTGACGGTCAGCTTCACCCACCCGCACGATCCATACGTCGCGCGCAAGAAATACTGGGACCTCTACGAAGACTGCGAGCACCTCCTGCCCGAAGTGCCCGCGATGGATTACGAGGATCACGACCCCCACTCCCAGCGCATCTTCGACGCCAACGACTGGCGCAGCTTCGATATCACCGAAGAGGACATCCGCCGCTCCCGCCGCGCCTATTTCGCCAACATCTCCTATCTCGACGACAAGATCGGCGAGGTGATGGAGGCCCTGCGCGGCACGCGGCAAGAGGACGACACGATCATCCTCTTCGTTTCCGACCACGGCGACATGCTGGGCGAGCGCGGCCTGTGGTTCAAGATGTCCTTCTTCGAGGGCTCGTCGCGGGTGCCACTCATGATCTCCGCCCCGTCGATGAAACCCGGCCTCGTCACCGAGCCGGTCAGCAACATCGACGTCTGCCCCACCCTGTGCGACCTCGCCGGCGTGGACATGTCCGAGGTCATGCCTTGGGTCGCCGGCGAAAGCCTCGTGCCGACGGGACAGGGCTCAGCCCGCAAAAGCCCCGTCGCCATGGAATACGCCGCCGAGGCCTCCTATTCGCCTCTCGTCGCCCTGCGGCACGGACGCTGGAAATACACCAACTGCGCGCTCGACCCCGAACAGCTCTTCGACCTGGACGCCGACCCGTACGAGCTCACCAACCTGGCCGAAGACCCCGCGCACAAGGCCACCCTCGAACGCTTCCGCGTCGAGGCCGCCGCCCGCTGGGACCTAGAGGCGTTCGATGCCCAGGTCCGCGAAAGCCAGGCCCGCCGCTGGGTCGTCTATGAGGCGCTGCGCCAGGGCGGCTACTACCCGTGGGACTACCAGCCGCTGCAAAAGGCCTCTGAGCGCTACATGCGCAACCACATGGACCTCAACGTGGTCGAGGAAAACGCCCGCTACCCGAGGGGCGAATGATGCTCACCGTCTATGGCCGCGCCACCTCCTCCAACGTGCAACTGGTCATGTGGACCCTCGCCGAGCTTGGCCTCGACTGCGAGCGGCTCGACTATGGCCACGCCCATGGCGGCCTCGACACGCCCGAATTCGGGTCGATGAACCCGCACCGCAAGGTCCCCGTCTTGCGCGACGGCGACCTCGTGGTCTGGGAAAGCACCGCCATCCTGCGCTACCTCGCGTCGCGCTACGGCGACGGCGGCGCCTTCTGGCCCGCCGATCCTGCCTTGCGCGCGCCCGTCGACATGTGGGCCGAATGGGCCAAGAGCACGCTGGTCGCAGGCTTCACCCACCCCATATTCTGGCCCCGCGTCCGCACACCCGCCGCCGACCGCGACGAGGCCCGCCTCGCCGCCGCCATCACCGCTTTCGACGGCCACCTCGCGCGCCTCGCCGACCAGCTCGACGCACAGCCCTACATCTGCGGCGACCACTTCACCGCCGCCGACATCGTCGCGGGTCACCTGCTTTTCCGCTGGTTCACCATCGACGTCCCCCGCGCCGCCAACCCGACGGTCGAGGCCTATTACAACCGCCTCACCCAGCGCCCCGCCTACCAGACCCACGTCATGGTCCCCTACGACGCGCTGCGGGTGGAGGGCGCCTGATGCGTCTTCCTCTGGCCATAAATATCCGCGGGGGTTGGGGGCTGCCCCCCAATCCGAGCCCACCATCCAAGCGAGGTTCCTGATGCAAGCCGATTACGTCATCGTCGGGGCCGGCAGCGCCGGGTGCGCCATGGCCTACCGCCTGTCCGAGGCGGGCCATTCCGTGCTCGTGATCGAACATGGCGGCACCGATGCCGGCCCCTTCATCCAGATGCCCGGCGCGCTCAGCTACCCGATGAACATGAAGATGTACGATTGGGGCTACCGTACCGAACCCGAACCGCATCTTGGGGGTCGCCGCCTCGCCGCCCCGCGCGGCAAGGTCATCGGCGGGTCCTCCTCGATCAACGGCATGGTCTACGTGCGCGGCCACGCCCGCGACTTCGACCACTGGCGCGACGAAGGCGCCACCGGCTGGGGCTATGCCGACGTCCTGCCCTACTACAAGCGCCTGGAAAACTGGACCGATGCCGGCCATGGCGGCGACCCCGACTGGCGCGGTTCCGACGGCCCGCTGCACGTCACCCGCGGCCAGATGGCCAACCCCCTCACCCGCGCCTTCATCGAGGCCGGCGAACAGGCCGGCTATCCCGTCACCCCCGACTATAACGGCGAACAGCAGGAAGGCTTTGCGCCCTTCGAGATGACCGTCCACAAGGGCCAGCGCTGGTCTGCCGCCAACGCCTACCTCAAGCCTGCCCTGAAGACCGGCAAATGTGACGTCGTCCGCGGCCTCGCCGCCCGCGTCGTGTTCGAGGACGGCCGCGCGGTTGGCGTCGAGGTCACCCGCAAGGGACGCCAGGAGATCATCCGCGCAAACGCCGAGGTGATCCTCTCGGCCTCCGCCTTCAACTCGCCCAAGCTTCTGATGCTCTCCGGCATCGGCCCGGGCGCACATCTCGCCGAACACGGTATCGACGTGATCGCCGACCGCCCCGGCGTCGGAGCGAATCTTCAGGACCATCTGGAGGTCTACGTCCAGATGGCCGCCTCCCAACCGGTCAGCCTCTACAAGTACTGGAACCTGCCCGGCAAGGCGCTCGTCGGCCTCACCTGGCTGCTGGGCAAGACCGGCCCCGGTGCCACGAACCAGTTCGAATCCTGCGGATTCATCCGCTCGGCGGCGGGCGTGGATTACCCCGACCTGCAATTCCACTTCCTGCCCATCGCCGTGCGCTATGACGGACAGGCGGCGGCCGAAGGCCACGGATACCAGGCCCATGTCGGCCCCATGCGTTCCGAGAGCCGCGGGCACGTCACCCTCAATTCCGCCGACCCCGCCGCGCCGCCGAAGATCTTCTTCAACTACATGAGCTGCGACAGCGACTGGCAGGATTTCCGCCGCGCCATCCGTCTCACGCGCGAGGTCTTCGCCCAGGACGCCTTTGCTCCGTTCTCAAAACACGAGATTCAGCCCGGCGCGGACGTGCAGTCCGACGACCAGATCGACGATTTCATCCGCGAACACGCCGAAAGCGCCTATCACCCCTGCGGCACCTGCCGCATGGGCCGGGCGGACGATCCGCGCAGCGTCGTGGACCCCGAGGGCCGCGTGATCGGCGTTTCGGGCCTGCGCGTCGCCGACAGCTCGGTCTTTCCGCGCATTCCCAACGGCAACCTCAACGCGCCCTCGATCATGGTAGGCGAGAAGATGGCCGATCTCGTCCTCGACCGCGCGCTTCCCGCAGACAACGCCCAGGCCTGGATTCACCCCGACTGGCAGACCGCGCAACGCTGATCCCCGCGCCGGTTTGATCCGCATCAAGGTGCGCGCCCCGGCGCGCGCCTAACCTCTCCTTCGACACGCGAACACCAAGGAGGACCCCGGATGTCACACACCCCGCACGAGCTGCACGAAGAATTCCCCGACATGGCCGACCGCATCACGGCGCTGAAAACCTCGGACGCGCATTTCGCCCGGCTGATGGACGACTACCACGCGGTCAACCGGCAGGTTCACGCGGCGGAAACCAACGTGACCCCGGTCGCGCCCGCCGCCGAGACGGACATGCGCAAGGAGCGCGCCCGGCTGAAGGACGAGCTCTACGCGATTCTCAGCGCCTGACACATCCGGGTCGACCGCCCCTTACCGCACCGCCCGGTGCGGTAAGGCCGCCGCGTGCGAAAAATCGCACCGTCGCGTTACCACCCAGATACCGACGCGATACCGACGTGCTATTTTTGAGGTTCCTGTCGAAATTAACCAAGTGATTCAATACTTGGTCTGATGCGCAGCGGGCGTCACCGCGCGCCGCTTCAGCACGGCCTCGCGCCAACTGATGAAGCTGACCGATCCCACGATCACCAGCCCGCCCAAAATGACCCACGGATCAAAGGGTTCGGCAAAGAACGTCACCCCCAACAGCACCGCCCAGACCAGCTGCAGGAACGTCACCGGCTGCGTCACCGCCAGCGGGGCCGCACGAAACGCCAGTGTCATGGTGTAATGCCCGCCCGTGGCAAAGGCCGCCACGCCCATCAAAATCACCAGTTCCCAAAGGGTTGGCGTCACCCAGTTGCTCAATGCGACAGGCGCCAGCCCGATCGTCACGGTGATCGACAGCATCGCCACGACCAGCCCCGGACTGCAGCGATCGGACAGCATCTTGGCCAGCAGGTACGACCCGCCAAAGGCAACCGCCGTGAACAGCATGGCGAAATGCCCCGATTGCAACTCGCGAAAGCCCGGGCGCAGGATGATCAGCGCCCCGCACAGCGCGACAAGGATCGCCACCACCCGCCGCAAGGCCAGCTTTTCGCCCAGGAACAAGGCCGCCCCCAGCGTCACGTAGATCGGCGAAAGGTAGTTCATCGCGGTCACATCCGCGATGGGAATGCGCGCCATGGCAAAGAACCACAAACCCACCCCGGCCGAATGCGCGATGCCCCGCGCCGCGATCAGGCCCCAGGTGCCGCGATCCAGTCGCAACCGGCTCAGCGTGCCCAGCATTGGCAACAGGAAGATCAGCCCCAGCACATAGCGCAGGAACGCCGCCTCGGGCGCGGGGATGCGGGTGCCCAAAAGCTTGACCATGGCGGTCACGCCGACGAACAGCACACCGGTCACGACCATCCAGAAAACACCCCAGCCGGGCCGTGCATTCAACTCTGAACTCATGGCCGCATAAAGCCTCCGCCGCTCCGGGATGTCGAGCGCAAAAGCACGGGTTTTTCAGAGGCCGTTAACCTCGTCCTGCCATGATTGCGCCAAGGCAAGCCTTGTCGCGGTGGCAAAATTTTTCGAAAAAATTTTGCGCCCGTCGGCGCGGCAGGCGCTCAGATCTTCTCTTGCGTGTACTTGCGCAGTTCCGCCCGCGCAACCTGCCGCCGATGCACCGCGTCCGGCCCGTCCGCCAGACGCAGGGTGCGCAGGTGCGTCCACATCGCCGCCAGCGGCGTGTCCTGGCTGATGCCCTGCGCGCCAAACATCTGGACGGCCTCGTCCACGACCTTCAGCGCCACCTTGGGCGCCACGACCTTGATCTGGCTGATCCACGGCGCCGCCGCCCGCGCGTCGCCCTGGTCCATCATCCATGCCGCCTTCAGGCACAAGAGCCGCGCCTGCTCGATCTCCATCCGGGCCTCGGCGATATAATCGAAATTCGCCCCCAGCTGCGCCAGCGGCTTGCCAAAGGCCTCACGCTGCAAGGCGCGGCGGCACATCAGCTCCAGCGCCGCCTCGGCCTGCCCGATGGCGCGCATGCAATGGTGGATGCGCCCCGGCCCCAGCCGCCCCTGCGCGATCTCGAAGCCGCGCCCTTCGCCAAGCAGCATGTTCTCGGCCGGAACCCGCACATCGGTAAAGCGGAAATGCATGTGCCCATGCGGCGCATCGTCCGCACCGTAAACCGTCATTGGTCTAAGTTTTTCAATGCCTTGCGTGTCGGCAGGCACCACGATCATCGAATGCCGCTGGTGCTTTGGCATGTCGTCATCGCCAGTCTTGGCCATCACGATATAGACCGCGCAGCGCGGGTCACCCGCCCCCGTCGCCCACCATTTCTCGCCGTTCAGGACATAGTCGTCCCCGTCCCGCACACAGCTCAGCGAGATGTTCGTCGCATCCGAACTCGCCACGTCGGGTTCCGTCATCAGGTAGGCCGACCGGATGTCCCCCTCCAGGAGCGGTTGAAGCCAGCGGGTCTTCATCTCGTCGGTGCCGTATTTCTGGAACACTTCCATGTTGCCGGTGTCGGGCGCGTTGCAATTGAACACCTCCGCCGCCATCGGAGTTTTGCCGATTTCCTCTGCAAAATAAGCGTATTCCACCGTGCTCAGTCCCGCGCCGTCCTCGCCATCGGTCAGCCAGAAATTCCACAGCCCCGCCGCCTTGGCCTGCTGCTTCAACCCTTCGAGGATCTCGGCCTGACGCTTGGTATACGTCCAGCGATCTCCCTTCCCGATCTCGTCGTGATAAGGGGCCTCCATCGGCATGATGACATCGCGGACCATGGTGCGCACCCGGTCAAGCAAGTCGGCAATATGCGGTCGGATCTCGAAATTCATGGCGGTCCCTCCCCGGTCGCGGCTGCATCGCCGTGATGCCACGCCGCCCCGTCATGGTCCAGCCTCGTCCGTCAAATGCGCACACATCCGGCACATATCTGGTGGATCAGGGCGACCGAGTGACCCCCTGATTTTACCTTGTTGCGTGTCCGGCCGGTCATGAGGTTCCCGGTGACGCCCACGCTAACACCCATCGCGACCCAACATCATCACCCAGATACGCCCCGGCGCCTCGACCAGCGCGACGCTTTCCGCCTCAGAGGCCAGCATATTCTTTCGATGCCCCGGCGACCTTGCCCAACCGGTCAGAACGCTATCGAGACCTGATTGACCCTTGGCGATGTTTTCCGCAATGAAACAAAAGCCGTAGCCGGCGCGGCGGGCGCGATCTGCGATGCTGCTGCCATCCGCTCCAGCGTGGCTGAAATACCCTTTTCGCGCCATGTCCGCCGCATGCGATGCGGCGGCACGCGTCAACGTACCCGACACCTCAAGCGGTGCACGCCCCTCGTTGGCGCGGAACGCGTTGATCCACCCCAGTGCGGCATGACCCCGGTCGACCACGTCCTGCGCCACCGCCGCAGGTGCACTCAGGGCGACAAGGCATGCAATTATGAACGCGCGCGTATCCATGGCTGGATCCTAGCGGACCGCGCCTGACAGGGCCAGAGCGGTCAGACAAACCCTTCGAGAATGTCCAGCGCCGCCCTGTGCTGTTCCCGCCCGGCAGCGGCCACCACGCGGCCGCCCGCATGCGCCACGCCACCGGACCAATCAGTGACGATCCCACCCGCAGCCTCGATCACGGCGATGGGGGCTTGTATGTCGTAGGCGTTCAGGCCCGCTTCGATGACGAGGTCCACCTGCCCGCTGGCGACGAGCGCATAGGCATAGCAATCCAGCCCGTACCGGGTCAGCCGGACCTGACTGGACACCGCACGAAACGCGGCTCCCTCGGCCTCTGTGCCGACTTCGGGAAAGGTCGTGAACAGCGTGCAGGCCGACAATGCACGGTCGCTTCGCGTCTTCAGAACGCGTTCACCCTGCGGCCCGCGCATCATCGCGCGACCAAACCCACCCTCGAACCGTTCGCCGATGTATGGCTGGTCGATCAGGCCGTAAATCGGGCCGCTCTCGTCGGACACCGCGATCAAAACGCCCCAGGTCGGCGCTCCCGCCACGAAGGCGCGCGTTCCGTCAATCGGGTCCATCACCCAAGTCAGACCACTGCTGCCGGGACGGGTTCCGAACTCCTCTCCCAGTATCGCGTCGTCTGGCCGGCGTTCGGCAAGGATCGCGCGCATCGCCTGCTCCGCCGCCTTGTCGGCGGCGGTAACAGGGTCAAAACCCGCAAGGGTCTGCGCCTTGTTTTCGACCCCGATTCCTTCGGTCCGGAACAACGGCAGGACCGCACGCCGCGCGGCATCTGCCAGCGCGTGCGCGGTGTCAACGATTTCGGAACTTTTACAAACCATCCTGCCCTCGCCACGTCTTACATGGCATGGATAGACGGCATGTCAGACAGGCTCAAGCGACGTCGCTCAGAACCCTGGCAAGGTCGAAAAGGCGGCGGCGTTGATTTTCGGGTATGGCATAGTAGGACCGAATGAGATCAAGCGCTTCCTTGTCCCCCAGAAGATCCGACGGGATCATGTCGGCGCAGTTCTTGTCACCGCTCTCCTGATCGAGTCCTTCGAAGAAAAAGCTGACTTCCACATCCAGCGCATCCGCAATGTCCCAAAGCCGCGATGCGCTGACGCGATTGGCGCCGGTTTCATATTTCTGAATCTGTTGAAATTTGATGCCCACGCTTTCGGCCAGCTGTTGCTGTGTCATTCCGACGAGCCAGCGACGGTGGCGAATACGTTTCCCGACATGCACGTCTACGGGGTGCGGCATGGGTGATCCTTTCTGTATGTACTGTGCCGGGCTTTAAACAGACATCCCGAGCAGGCGTTCAATAAAATTCGGCCGCGCATCCCAGCGACACTGACGAAAAAATAAGCGTCAGGAATCGGTATATCAAGAAGTATTGCACCCCGAATAAGGGATCGGTCCCTTATACCTACAATCTAAACGAGCAAATACTTCTTTAGCATAGTATGCCACAACCCAAGGGGGCAGTTTGACTTCTTTTCATGTAATCGTTTATTCGGTCGAAACGCCGGACATGCCGGATTTTTGGATGGAGGAGACTGGAGATGCGCGCGTTCCGGATCGATTCGCACGATACAACCGCAAGCCTGCAGGAAATTGCAGCTCCGGCCGCGGCTCCGGGTGAAATCGGCGTTCGCATCAAAGCCTGCGGCCTGAACTTCGCCGACCTTCTGATGCTGAAGGGCGACTATCAGGACACGCCCGAGCCGCCCTTTACCTTGGGGATGGAGGTAGCAGGCACTGTCGAGACGCTTGGCGAGGGCGTCAAGCGGCCGGCGGTCGGAAGCCGCGTCGCCGTCTTCGGCGGTCATGGCGGGCTGGCCGAGTTCGGCTGTTTTCCGGCAGACCGCTCGGTTGTCCTGCCCGACGAGATGAGCTTTACCGATGCCGCCGCGTTCCAGATTGCCTATGGCACCAGCCACGTCGCTCTGGATCACAAGGCGCGCCTCCAGCCAGGCGAGACGCTACTTGTGCTCGGCGCAGCCGGAGGTGTCGGCCTGACGGCGGTGGAAATCGGCAAGCTCATGGGAGCGACTGTCATCGCCTGCGCCCGGGGGGCGGACAAGCTTGATGTGGCGCGCAAGGCCGGGGCCGATCATCTGATAGATGCCGAAAATGACGATATCCGCGAGGCTTGCCGGGCCCTTGGCGGCGTCGACGTGGTTTACGACCCGGTCGGCGGGGATCAGTTCAAGGCCGCGATGCGGGCCTGCCGCCCCGAAGCGCGCATCCTTACGATCGGGTTCGCCAGCGGCGACGTGCCGAAAATTCCCGCCAATCACCTGTTGGTCAAGAACATCTCGGTGCTCGGGCTCTACTGGGGCGGCTATCTCGGCTTCAAACCAAAGGTCGTCACGGACAGTCTTGAACGTCTGATCGGCTGGTACACGGACGGCAAACTGAAACCGCATGTCAGCCATGTCCTGAACCTCGAGCAGGCGCAGGACGGGCTAGACCTGATGCGCGCGAGGAAATCCACCGGCAAGGTCGTCATCAAGATCGACTGAGTGCTTCGGATCATGCTTGCCGCAGCAGCGTCGGCGTCGCCGTTCGAAATCCCTGCCGCAACAGGTCCGCCAATTGCCGCGTGATGTCGTCGCGATTGGCGACGCCATACATATTGATCTGCTGAAACCCCAGGTCCGGCAGCGCGCCTTGCGCATTGATGGCCTCCTGGTGCGGCGGGATGCTCGTTTCCAGCAATGCGCCCACGGCCAAGTCCGCGCTGATCAGCGCCTCGACCGAGCGATCCTCGTCCGACTCGATCGCCAGTTCCCAGTCTATGCCCGCCGTATCCAAGCTGCGCAGCACCGTGGTCCGGAAAATGCAGAAGTTGCAGAATCCAAGGCGCAATGGTCGTTTGCGCCACGCCTGCCCACCCAACGCGCCGACCCATTTGAGCGGCATCTTCGTCAGTGTCTCGCCCCCCGGCGTCAGTGCCCTTTCGGTGGTCAGGATCAAGTCCACCTCACCCTTCTTGAGCGCCTCGTGCAGACGTATCGTGCTGGAGGATTTCAAGGCGATGTTCACGCGTGGAAAGAAACTGTTGAAAGTCTTCAGTACACGCGGCACCACGGGATAGACGATGTCATGCGGAACCCCCAATACTATTTGCCCTTCGTAAACCTCGTCCGACAGGCGCCCCACCGCTTCGTCGTTCAGGTCCACGATACGCCGCGCATAGGTCAGAAGCTGCTCGCCCGATGCCGTCAGTGCGATCCGCCGGTTGCTGCGATCCAGAAGGTCGATGCCCAACATTTCCTCCAGTCGCTTGAGTTGCATCGATACGGCGGATTGCGTCAGGTTCAGCACCTGCGCTGCCCGCGTGACGCCGCCCTGCTCGGCTACTTCAAGGAACGACCGCAGCGTGGTCATGTCCAGATTTCGCATTCATCACACTCCTTGATGGCTACGGGCTCAAACATTCATTTTAATTATCATACATGGCGTGGCACTTACATCAACAGAAAGAATGCCTCGACTTGTTTGATCACGAAAACGAAAGGAACGCCTCATGCCTATTCTCTCGCACAGCCGCTACGCACCTTTCCGCCGCTCCCGCCGCGTGTCGCTCCTCGACGTAATAGACATCTATCGTCAGCGCCGCGCACTCGACCGTCTTGATGACCACGCGTTGCAGGATATCGGCCTGACCCGAGAGGAGGCCCGGGCCGAGGCGCGCCGCCCGATCTGGGATGTTTCCAGTCGTTGAAATGTGAACTGACTGTTTTCGTACGATTTCCGTGCGGATTTGCTTGAAAAGAGGCGGCGCGCCACCGATATTACTGCCAAACCCCTCGTCGGGGTTTAATAGGGACACTTATCGGAGGCTTGAATGGCTGAATTCGAAACGATCCGGACGGGAACTGGTGCGCGTACCGCTGCGATCGACGAAGGCTTGCGCGCCCACATGAACAAGGTCTATGCGACCATGTCGATCGGCATGTTGCTGACCTTTGCGGCCGCTTGGGCCGTGGGCAACAATGCGGCGATGATGGAGACGCTGTTCACCGGCTTTACCCGATACATCGTCATGTTCGCTCCGCTGATCATGGTCTTCGCCTTCGGCGCAGTGATCAACAAGCTCTCTGCCGCCGCGGCACAATTTTTCTTCTACGCCTTCTCGGTCGTGATGGGCGTGTCGATCTCGTACATTTTCGTGGTGTTCACGGACTTCTCCATCGCGCAGATCTTTCTTGTGACGTCGATCGCTTTCGCTGGCCTGTCGCTCTGGGGCTACACCACCAAGAAGGACATCTCCGGCTGGGGCAGCTTCCTGATCATGGGTGTGATCGGCCTTATCGTGGCGTCGATCATCAACATCTTCATCGGGTCGCCCGCGATCATGTTCGCGATTTCGGCCATAGGTGTGCTGATCTTTGCGGGCCTGACGGCGTATGACACGCAGTCGATCAAGAATGAGTATCTGGCGCATGCACATCACGGCGACAGTGAGTGGTTGGGCAAGGCCGCCATTATGGGGGCTCTGCGGCTCTATCTGGACTTCATCAACATGTTCATGATGCTGCTGAACCTCCTGGGCCAGCGCGAGTAATCTTCGCCACATTCGATTGCCACGGGGCCGGTTGTATTGACCGGCCCTTTTCTTTTGCCCTGGTGGGAATGTCGCTGGAGATTTCCCGTCCCGGGCTTGCCCCCGGGACCTCACGGTCGGGATCAGTTCCCGCAAGCTGATAACGCGCCGCAGCCACGTTCTACTAAAGCAAAAGGCCGCGCCAGACGGCACGGCCCTTTCAGCTTTACGGTCGGGCGGATCTTACTTGATCTTACCTTCTTTGTATTCGACATGCTTGCGCGCGACGGGGTCGTATTTGCGCACCGACATCTTCTCGGTCATGGTGCGGGCGTTCTTCTTCGTCACATAGAAGTGACCCGTGCCGGCGGTCGAGTTCAGGCGGATCTTGATAGTGGTCGGCTTCGCCATGGGTATCTCTCCTGCGGCGAGGTGTCAGCCACCCCGCGAAATTCGTCATGAAGCCCGCCTTTTATACGGGCAGGCCTGCATGTCAACCGGATTCTCCGCGCCTCAGTTCGAGCTGATGCGCGTCGGCATGCGGTAGAAATGATGCACCCCGATCGTCGTGGTCCGGGCGAAGGTGCGCGACCATTTCGGACGCACCGCCTTGGTGTGGTAATGCGTCGCTCCATCGGTCAGTTGGCGCTTGGCGCCTTTGACCATCAGGTAGGCCACCTTGCCCGCCCGTTCGAAGGCGCGCTTCTCATTGATCCGGTCGCTGTAGCCGTCGCAGGTGTAAGTGAACTGGCATTGGTACTTCCGTCCCGTCCCCTGGTGCACAACGCCGCAGATCGAGTCGGGGAAACGGGCGCTGTCGACGCGGTTCAGAATGACCTCGGCCACTGCGAACTGGCCCTTCACGCTTTCGCCGCGCGCCTCGTGGTAAAGCGCCTCGGCAAGGCAACGCCACTGCTTGCCGCCGGTCTGGGCGGATTGTGCCGCCAGCCAGTCGCGTGAATAGGTGACGTCGACGCCCGGGCGCTCCATGTATCGCGCCACCATATCTTCGGGGATCGAGCTCAACACGCGGTTCTCGTGCGCGTACAAACGGTTGATGTCCTGCTCCGCCGCAGCAGCGGTTCCAAGCATTATCGTCAAAGCTATTGCGAGGTTTCTCAAGGATCGCCTCCTTCAAAAAAAGACCCTACGGGCCCGTCAAGTCGCGGGAGGTACATAAAAGGCCAACGCGAGTCCAGCCCAGCCCCATGCAACACAGCTATGCAGGCGCCACCCGCGGGTCATGGGTGAGCGGTTCCGCGGCAAATGTGGCGAAAATTTGCCGGGCCGCTACCCGATTTTGTCCTTAACGGCCAATTGTGCGGCAGCTAGTCGCGCCACCGGAACCCGGAACGGCGAACAGGACACATAGTCGAATCCCGCCGTCCGGCAGAAGGCTATCGATTCGGGATTGCCCCCGTGTTCGCCGCAGATCGACAAGGTCAGATCTGGGGCAACCTCACGGCCACGCCGTGCGCCGATCTCCAGCAACTCGCCCACCCCATCCACATCCAGCACGTGGAACGGGTCCTCGGGATAAACGCCCTGCTGCACGTAATGCGACATGAACCGCCCCGCGTCGTCACGGCTGAGACCATAGGTCATCTGCGTCAGGTCGTTTGTCCCGAAGCTGAGGAACGACACATGTGGCGCAATCTCGGCCGCCCGCAGCGCGGCGCGCGGGGTCTCGACCATTACACCCAATCTGTAAGTGAAGTCGCGTCCGGTCTCGCGGCGCACGGCATCGGCGACATTGTCGACATTCTCGCGCACAAGTTCGACCTCGCGCATCGCCGAAACCAGCGGAATCATGATTTCGGGCACAACCGGGTCGCTCTCGTGGCTGGCGGCCACAGTCGCCTCGAAGATCGCACGGGCCTGCATCTCGTAGATCTCGGGCACCGCGATGCCGAGCCGCACGCCCCGCATGCCCAGCATCGGGTTGTATTCCCCCATCGACTCGACCCGCTCGGTCACATCCGCGACCGGCAAGTCCAGCGCGTCCGCAAGCTCGCGTATGCCCTCGCGGTCCGCCGGCAGGTATTCGTGAAGCGGCGGGTCGAACAGGCGAATGCAAACCGGCATGCCGGACATGATACGGAAAAGGTCTATGAAATCCGCTCGTTGCATCGGCAGCAAGACTTCCAGGGCCGAGGCGCGGTCCTCGCTGGTATCGGCAAAGATCATCTCGCGCATCGCCACAAGGCGGCTGGGTTCGACGAACATGTGCTCGGTCCGGCACAGCCCGATCCCCTGCGCCTTGAAGGTCAGCGCCAGTTCGGCATCGGCCTGCGTGTCGGCATTGGCACGGACCTCTATATCGCGCACGTTGTCGGCCCAACTCATCAGCGTCTTGAACGACTCGTCTCGCGCAGCTTCCAGCAGGCGCGGTTCGCCGGCCAACACCTCGCCGCTGGTGCCGTCGATGGTAATCTGGTCCCCGGCCTGCAGGCTGCGCCCGTCCGGAAAGACCAGCCGCTTACGCTTGATTTGAAAGGTGATGGCAGAGGCGCCCACAACGCAGGGCTTGCCGATGCCACGCCCGATCACGGCGGCATGGCTGGTTATCCCGCCCCTCTCGGTCAGAACGCCTGCGGCGGCGTGCATCCCGCGAATGTCCTCGGGGCTGGTCTCGCGCCGCACAAGGATCGCGGCTTCGCCCCGAGAATCCGCCGCCTGCGCGTCCTCGGCGCTAAATACGATCTTACCTGTGGCTGCGCCGGGGCTGGCGGCGATTCCGCGCGCATAGACATCCCGTTGAACCTCTGGATCGATCTGCCGGTGCAGGAGTTCATTCAATGCCCGCGGCTCGATCCGCATCAACGCCTCCTCGCGGCTGATGATGCCGTCCTCGGCCAGTGACACCGCGATGGCAACCGCAGCGCGGGCATTGCGGGCCACGCGCACCCCGTCCAGCAGGTAGACTTCGCCATTCTCAATGGTGAACTCGGCCTGCATTTCCTCGCACAGCTTTTCGCGCATCAGCTTGGTGCACTGCTTCAGCCGCTCAAAGGCCTCAGGTGCCAACTCTTCCAACGACGGACCGCGTGGGTCCTTCTGCAGGTACAGCGCCTCCTTGCTGGCCTTCAGCGCCTCGCGCCCCTGACTCTGACTCAGGTAGCGCCCGGTGCAGCGCCGATCACCGGTGACGCTGTCCACCAGCTGCATGACGCCAGAGCCGCATTCACCCTCGCCCAGTCCCAGCGCCATTTCCTGCACCACGAGGCCCAGCCCGGCATCCGCAGGCGCCCCCTTGGCCTGCCGCAAGAGCCGCGCCGTGGTACCCTGCCACGCCCGCGCCATCGAACGCAGCACGCCCAACAGTTGCACCTTGGCATCCTGTGGGAATTCTTCCTCGACTTCTTCCTCGTAGGCAACCAATGCTTGGCCCACCGCCTTGACCGGATCGTCGTCCAGCGAGTCGAACATGTCCGGATCGGCGCGCGCCACGTGAACCGCGTAGGCCTGCACGAAGCGCAGGTACAGACGCGCCGCAGCCGGTTTACCGATCCTCTCGGACAAGTCGACGAACCGCGCGTCGTTCATCCCGATATTCAGTACTGCCCCTGGCCCGCCCCAGTCGGGGTCTTCGGACGAGGGCCGCACGCACAGCACAGGCAACTCGCCGAACGGGTCCAGCAAGGACGCCATGTCCGGCACTTCGCCATCCGCGACACACCTGACCGCGTCAAAAGACAAGGCAACGGTACGCGGCACCGGCAGGTCCAGCCGCACCAGCCGCTGAAGGCATTTCGCCCGCCCGCCATGCGTTGCTATGGCAATCGGCGCATCGGGTGTGATCGGCGTGATATGTTCAGGGCCCTGCTGCACTGCGGCAATCCTTTTCTGGCCCGCAGAATACGCAAGCCGATTTATTAGGCAAGACCTGTCGGGTGCCCCGCTACGGTTTGCCCTATTATCCTTCCAGCCGTCGTAAATCCGCCGCCTGGAGACAGATCTGGCGGATAGAGTGCAGCATGTTCAGACGGTTTCGGCGCAGGATCTCGTTGTCGGAATTGATCTGCACCGCCTCGAAGAATGCGTCGATCGGAGCGCGCAGCCCGGCCATGGCGCTCATGGCGCGGGCGAAATCCTCGTCCTTCTCCGCCTCGGCGATCGTTTTTTCCGCATCCTGCAAGGCCGCGAACAGGGCTTTTTCGGTGTTGTCCTCGGCAAACTTGGGATCGGCGCCGAATGAATACTCGACCCCGTCCTTCTCCTCGGCCTGAGTCAGGATGTTGTTCGCCCGTTTGAAGCCCTGCACAAGGTTCTCGCCGTCCTCGGTTCGGAGCACATTTTGCAGCGCGCGCGCACGGGCCACGATCAGCGTGAAGTCGTCCCCGCCGGCCAGCGTCAGGCAGGCATCGATCACATCATGCCGCAGCCCCTGATCGCGCAGGTAGACCTTCAGCCGATCATGGAAAAACGCAAGAAGGTCGGTGCTCAGGTCCGGCACCAGCGCCCCCACGGTGCGCAGAACACCGTCCTCCGGCAGGTCCTTGTGGTCTTTCGCCTTGACCCGGTCGATCACCGCGTGAAAGGCCGCGACGAAGACGCCGTGATCGGCGATCTCGTCCAGCACCTCCTCCAGCGTGTCGATCTCGTCGGCGCTGGCGTTTCCGGCATTCAGCTTGATCTTGTGACGCAGAAGCTGCGCATCAATGAACCGGTCCAGCCGGATGCGCAGGTTGTTGTCCAGCACCAACCGGATCACCCCCAAAGCCGCCCGCCGCAGCGCGAAAGGATCCTTCGAGCCTGTCGGCTTTTCATCGATCGCCCAGAACCCGGTCAGCGTATCCAGCTTGTCCGCAAGCGCGACCGTGACCGAAACGGCGCGCGACGGCACCGCGTCAGAGGGGCCGAGCGGTGCGTAGTGCTCTTCGCAGGCCGCCGCGACATCCTCGGGCAACCCGGCCTCGGCCGCGTAATACCGCCCCATGATCCCCTGCAATTCCGGGAACTCGTAAACCATCTCGGATGACAAATCCGCCTTCGCCACCTTCGCCGCCTGTTCCGCCAGATCAGGATCGGCTCCCACCGCCGGCGCGATTTCCCGCGCCAAGGCCGCGATCCGCGCGATCCGCTCGGCCTGGCTGCCCAGCTTGTTGTGGAAGGTCACGTTCGCCAGGCTTTCCAACCATGGTCCCATGCCCTCTTTCGCGATACGCAGATCGTTCTCCCAAAAGAACTTGGCATCCGCCAACCGCGCGGCCAGGACCTTTTGGTTGCCGGCAAGGATCGTTGCGCCATGATCCGCAGTCTCGCGGTTGGCCACGGTCACGAACTGCTCGATGCGGCCCGTCTTGGGGTTGCGCACCGAAAAGAACTTCTGATGCTCCTTCATCGACGATTGCAGCACCTCGGGCGGCAGGTCCAGGAACTCGGCCCCGATCTCGCCCATCAGCGGCACGGGCCATTCCACCAACCCCGCGACCTCCGCCAAAAGCCCCTTGTCCTCGACCACCTCAAGGCCGCGGGCAAAGGCCAGGTTCGTGGCCTCCTGCCAGATGTGGCCCGCCCGTTCCTCGGAGTTCAGAACGACCTTGGCACGCTTCAGCTTCGCCGCGTAATCCTCGTAAGACGCGACGGAAAATCGCCCCGGCGCCATGAACCTGTGCCCTTCGGTGCTGGCACCCGCCTTGATGCCGTCCACGTCCAGCGGCACGACCTGCGCCTCGCCCGCGTCGTCGGTCAGGATGCACAGGATCGAATGCAAGGGCCGAACCCAGCGCAAGCTGCCCGCGCCCCAGCGCATCGACTTGGGCCACGGGAAGTTGCGGATCGTGTCCTCCAGCACTTCGGCGACGATCTCTGCTGCCGGGCGGCCCGGCTTGGTGATGGTCGCGAAGTAGACCTGACCCTTCTTCTCGTCGCGCACCTCAAGATCGTCGCGCGCCACGCCCGCGCCGCGCAGGAAACCTTCAATGGCTTTCTCGGGCGCATCCACGCGCGGCCCCTTGCGCTCTTCGCGTAAGGTCGGGCTCTCCGACAGCAATCCTTCCAGCGCCAATGTCAGCCGCCGCGGGGTGGCGAAGGCCGCGGCCCCCGCGTAGGTCAGGCCCGCCTCGACCAGCCCGTCGGTCATCCGCTTTTTCAAGTCCTCACAAGCCCGGGCCTGCATCCGGGCCGGGATTTCCTCGGAGAAAAGTTCGATCAGAAGGTCGGGCATGATGTCACCGGAACGTCTTGGGTCAACGTCCCGGTGCTTAACGGGCCTGCCGCGGCGCGGCAAGCCGATAGAGAGCAATTAGCCGGCGCTGACGCTTCGCGCCTCCGTCTTGGCTTTTGCCTTGGCGGCTTGCGCCATGCTCCGTATGTCGCTGCTGTGGCCGACGCCTGGCACGATCCGGTACCGCGCCTCCACGAAATTCTCGATGCCGAAGCCGATGATCCCCAGCGCGGTCACACCCAGCAGGACCTGACCACCGGTCAGCCCACGGATGTATTCCAGCGCGCCGCCGACACCCATGGCCGAGGACGGATCGGAATTCATCGCCGCAAAACCCAGGAAAACGCCCACGATGGCCAGAACGATCCCGTAACTGACGAAGCCCCAGCGCAACAGCGGTTCAAGCTTTTGCGTCATTTCGTTGTTCTGGATGTACCGCTTGTACTTCTTCTTCCAACCCTTGATCACGTAATGGACACCCGCGCCCAGAATGCCGAGCGCGGCGATTCCCACGATCCACTTGCCACCGGGCATCTGCAAAACCTGTGCGGTCCAGTCCGACGCGCCACCGCCGCCCGAGCTGCCACCGACCCCCAGCGCCAGCGATGCCATCGCCACACCGAGACCAACGTGGATCAACCCCGTCACGACCAGCGCAAGCCGCTGAAACATGCCTTTTTCCTCGTCGCCACGATTTTCCAGATCGAAATAGGCCGCAATAAAGCGCCAGATACCGTAACAGACGAACCCGAAGGCTACGAGCCAAAGCAGGATCTGGCCGAACGGCGCATCGCGCAAGGTTTGAAGTGCACCCTTGGTGCCCTCGGTGTTGCCGCCCCAGAAGGCAGCCGACATCGTCAATCCGCCGAGAATGAGATAGACCAGCCCCCGTGCGGAATAGCCCGCCCGCATCATCGGAATGACCCAGTCGGGTGCTCTTTGATCGGCCATGACGCGTCCTCCGCTGCTTTTGGGCGTTGCTAGGACAGCGTGCGAGGCCGGTCTATAGTTCCTTAATTATCTGGATTATCTCCACGCGGCGGGCATTCCTCGCCTACGACAGTGCCGTCATAGGCCTTGTCACCGCATTCGTTCAGCTCGTGCCAGACATAGCCGCGCCCGTCCTCGGTGACGACCACGATGCGGTCTATCCCGTAACCGATATTCTTCTCTCCGAGAAAAGCCAGCGCGGTGCCTGTTTCAAGTTCATCGGCAATGACTTCCGCATCGAAACAGTCGAACCAACCCGGCGCTGTCAGGGGCTCGGCGCCTTGGTACATCTGGTAGGTCTCGGTCAGCATTGCCTGGCTCATCTCGGTGGTAAAACAGGCGCGATAGCGGATCGGGCTGCTGCTGGCGTCGATCGCCTCGAAATTGTCGTACAGAACCGGCTCGGGCTCCCCAGTTGCCAGGTTCACCATGCGCACGTCATCGATGCCGGTCGCCTCGACCGGCTCGTAGAAATGGTAGACCTGCAGGTAATACATGGCCGCCCCGGCCAAGAGTGCAATCATGACGATCCCGATCCCGATAACCTTGCCCATCAGCCTCTCTCCGCGCCCGTTCTTACGCAGCAAAACCGCCATCGGCGGTCAGCACGTAGGCATCGGCACATTTCTTGGCCAGCGCCCGGACACGCCCGATATATGCTTGACGCTCGGTGACGCTGATCACGCCCCGCGCGTCCAGCAGGTTGAAGATGTGACTGGCCTTGATGCACTGGTCGTACGCGGGCAAAGCCATGACGATCCGACGGCCGGTCTTGGGGTCTTGCTCCGGCTCACCCAGGATGCGGTCGCACTCGGCCTCTGCCTCGACGAAGTGGCGCAACAGCACATCCGTGTCCGCCACGTCGAAATTCCACCGCGCGAACTGCGCTTCGGCCTCCAGGAACACGTCACCATAGCTTAGCGCGATGGAGGCGTCGGGGTCGTTGAAGGGCATGTCCATCACATGGTCGACGCCCAGAACGTACATTGCCAGACGTTCCAGCCCGTAGGTCAGCTCGCCCGAGACCGGGTGACAATCATGCCCGCCCACCTGCTGGAAATAGGTGAACTGGCTCACTTCCATCCCGTCGCACCAGACTTCCCAGCCAAGGCCCCACGCGCCCAGCGTCGGGCTTTCCCAGTCATCCTCGACGAAGCGGATATCGTGCATCTCCATGTCGATGCCAATGGCTTCAAGACTGCCAAGGTACAGCGCCTGCAGGTCCGGCGGGCTGGGTTTGATCAGCACTTGATACTGGTAATAGTGCTGCAACCTGTTGGGGCTTTCGCCGTAGCGCCCGTCGGTGGGCCGACGTGACGGCTGCACATAGGCGGCTGCCCAGGCACGCGAGCCCAGAGACCGCAGCGTCGTGGCCGGGTGGAAGGTCCCTGCCCCCACTTCCATGTCATAGGGCTGCATCACGGCACAGCCTTGCGCAGCCCAGTAGGCCTGCAAACGCAGGATGATTTCCTGGAATGACCGCGGTTTACCGGTGCTGTCGCTCATGGAATGTCCTCCGGGTCGCCCCTCGTGATCTTCGGCTCTTCCCTACGGCGCTCTCACCCAAGGGTCAATTGCCCTGAAAGGCCATATTTTGGATGCATGCGCCCAAAGATTTGCTTAAAAGCGGGGAAGAGCAGAAACAACACCGAATTCGGCAAGGGACGTACATGTCGCGCATCTTTCTTACCCTCGCATTTCTGGCCGTCACCCTTGTGGCGCCGATCGCCGCCAAGGCGCAGGTTTTCATCCAGATCGAGGCGCAACCCAGCCTCTCGCGCGCCGAGGACAGTGCGCGCCGGTACGCGGGTCAGATGCAGGATGTTAACGGCTTTGCCCTGGGCGGCGGATGGTATGGTATCGCGCTCGGACCCTACACCGAAGAAGATGCCAACACGATCCTGCGCAACCTTCGATCGTCCCGCCTGATCCCGCGCGACAGCTACATTGCCGAAGGGGCCGAGTTCGGTCGCCAGTTCTGGCCAGTGGGGGCTAGCGTCCTGAACCGCCCGACACAGGATATCACCGAAGGCACCGGCACAAACAGCGCGACAGAGGGGGCCGAGCAGCAAACCACAACCGTCGATCCCCTGCCCCAGCCAGAGCCGGAGCCGGAGCCGTCCGACGAAACCGTGCGCGAGGCCCGCGCCAGTGAGGCGCTCTTGACCCGCGAAGAACGCGCTGCCTTGCAGGAAGCCCTGAAATGGGCCGGTTTTTACGGCGGCGCGATCGACGCCGCATTCGGTCGCGGCACACGCGGCTCGATGGCCCGCTGGCAGGAAGCAAACAATTTCGAAGCCACCGGCGTTCTGACCACCCGCCAACGCGCGGAGCTCTTCCGGCAGTATAACGCGGTCCTCGAAGGGCTGGACCTGCGGGTCGTGCGCGACACCGGGGCTGGCATATCGATGAAACTGCCAACCGGCGTCGTGGAATTCTCGAAATACGAGCCGCCCTTCGCTCATTACGAAGCCACCGGCGACATCGACGCAAAGGTCCTGCTTATCAGCCAAGCCGGCGACCGCGCCACGCTTGCCGGGCTTTACGATATCATGCAGACGCTGGAAATCGTGCCGCAGGACGGCCCGCGCAATCTGGACGGCGACTCCTTCACCCTGATCGGCGAGAACGCCTATACCATTTCACACACTCAAGCCTGGTTGCGTGACGGGCATATCAAGGGCTTCACCGTGGTCTGGCCCGCGGGCGACGAAGAGCGCCGCACCCGGATGCTTGGCGAAATGCAGGAAAGCTTCTCGCGCCTCGACACCGTGCTCGATCCAACCGCCGGCACCAACGACGTGCAAAGCATCGACCTTGTCGCGGGGCTGGAAATCCGCAAGCCCAAGATCTCTCGTTCGGGGTTCTACGTCGATCGTTCCGGAACGGTCGTCACCACGACCGAAGTGGTCGCATCCTGCGGGCGCATCACCCTTGACGAAACCATCGAAGCCGAAGTTCAGACAGCGAACGACGAAACCGGCATCGCAGTCCTGCGCCCGAGCACGCCGCTGGCTCCCTTGGGCGTTGCGGCCTTCCAGCAGAACATTCCCCGCCTGCAATCGGACGTGGCCGTCGCTGGCTATTCCTATGGAGGCGTTCTCGGCGCGCCGTCTGTCACCTTCGGACAGCTGGCCGATGTGCGGGGCCTGAACGGCGAACAAGAGATGAAGCGCCTTGCGCTGAACGCGCTGGATGGAGATGCCGGCGGGCCAGTCGTGGACGCGGGCGGTGCCGTTGTCGGGATGTTGCTGCCTGCCCGCGACAACAGTCGGCAATTGCCCGAAGGCGTCAGCTTTGCCGCCAATGCCGAGACGATCCGTCGGGTGCTGGAACAGGCTGGCATCACCCCTTCGGCCACCAACGGTAACGGCCAGATGCCGCCCGAAAGCCTCTCCGAGCGTGCTTCAGGAATGACCGTTCTGGTCAGCTGCTGGGAATAACCGAGGTAATACCGCCCGGCCCGGCTGCCCCAAATACATCGTCAGCTACAGCCCCTGCAACGATGTCAATTGAGTAAGGCAGCCAGGGTGCTTCGAGCATTTGCAGAATGATGCAAGCCAGCAGCCGCGCGTCGCTTTCATCGTTCGCGAAAGACTCGTGTCCTGCCCTCAGCCACCAATCCCGGCTTGAACGTGAATGAGCGTCGGTCGGTCCGCATCAAATGCCGCGCGCACCGCCGCACCCATGTCGTCAAGGCTACCGGGCTGGACAGCATGGGCGCCATAGGCTTTCGCCAGCGCACAGAAGTCCGGGTTTCGCGCGACCACCGCGTTGGGCGCGATCTGCGACCGGATCATCGCATCCTCGATCTCTTTCAGCTTGCCATTGTCCCACAGGATTATCGGCAACGGCAAGCCATGCTCGACGGCCGTTCCCAGCTCCTGCACGGTATACTGAAAGCCGCTGTCTCCGCAGATCGCGAGCGTCGGCTTTCCGTCCCGCGCGATGGCTCCACCGATCGCGGCGGGCATCCCGTATCCCAGCGTGCCGTATCCGAACGGGTGATGCCAATGGCCCGGCCGGTCCATCGGCCAGACTTCCTTGGCGGCATAGGCGAATTGCGTCATGTCGGAATAGATCATCGTCTCTGCCGGGCAGGCAGCGTGCAGCGCGTCGACCACCGGCACGATGCCGGGGCGTTCGGCTTCCACCTCGACCCTCCAGCGCGACTTTGTGGCCGCCACGACCGCCGCATCCCATTTCGGCTCGGCACGGTCAGGCAAGCTCTCTGCCAACGCCACCAGGAACGCATCTGCGTCGGACAGGATGCACAGCTCGGCCCGTGGATGCTCCAGCTCCACCGGATCGATATCCACTCGGATCATCCGTCCGGTATGGCCCAACTCGTCACGCCACAGGTCGATCTCGGACAGCTCGGACCCCACGACAAGCACCAGATCTGCCCGTGCCAATACCTCCGCGCTGTCCGGCCGCGCCAGGTAAGCCCCGAAATCGAGCGGCAGGTCGGCCCCGACGACACCGCGTCCCGCATAGGTTGTCATCGCCGCTGCGCCACTGCGCTCGACTACCGCCCGAGCCGCCGCGCCAGCCCCGACGCTGCCACCACCAAACAAGACCATCGGGCGTTTCGCCTCTTGCAAAGCCTCGGCCGCCGCCGCCACGTCCTCTTTCCGGGCCACGGGTCGCTTGGCGCGCGTCTCAACAGGGGCCGGCGCCGGGTCGGCCAGGCTGCCGCCCAAGGCGATCGGCACTTGCAGGTGCTTGGTGCGGGGCCGCGCGGTGGCGAACTCGTTGAACGCCCGCTCGACCAGGGCGTATGTAGCACCGGCCGACTTCGTCTCATGACTCCAGTCGCAGATGCAGCGCGCCGCGCCTTCCTGGTCGATCATCTGGTGCAACTGCCCGCGCCGCGCCGCCGTCTCGTCCAGGCAGCTTGAGATCACCAGCATCGGCACGCTGTCCGAATAGGCCTGCCCCATCGGCGTCATCGCATTGGTCAGGCCCGGGCCGGTAATGACGTAGGCCACACCCGGCTTGCCCGACGCACGAGCATAACCATCGGCCATGAACCCTGCGCCCTGTTCATGCCGGGCCAGCACATGACGGATGCCTGCTTCCTCGATGCCACGATACATCTCGACGTTATGCACCCCCGGAATGCCGAAGATCACGTCGACCCCACGGGCCTTCAGCATGTGCGAGATTTGTGCGCCAAGCGGTCGCTGAGTCATCAGGCCCTCCAGAAAGACAGTGTAAAAATTGCAAAGACGGCCAGAAGCTCCAGCCGTCCGACGAGCATCGCCGCGATAAGGATCCACTTCGCGGTGTCGTTGAGCGGCTGGAAGTTCCCCGAAGGCCCGATCACGTCCCCCAGCCCAGGGCCGATATTGGCCACCGCCGTCGCGGCCCCCGACACCGACGTGGTGAAATCCAGCCCCGTCATCCCAAGCGCCACGGCCACCAGCCCCAGCGTGACCACGAAGAACACGAAGAAGGACATGACCGACGTCAGAACGTCATCGGAAATCGGCCGACCGTCATAGCGCGGCGTGAACACGCCATGCGGCGAATAGATCCGCTGCAACTGCGCCCTTACCGAGGCGAACAGCAGCTGATACCGGAAGATCTTGATCGAACAGCTCGTCGACCCGGCGCAGCCTCCAATCAGGCCAATGAAAAAGAACAACGCGATCAGGAAGGTCCCCCACTCCATGTAATCCACGCTGGAATAGCCCGTGCCGCTGATGATCGAGGTGATGTTGAACGCCGCCTCACGCAGTGCCTGTTCTGGATTATGCGGAAAGATCGACATCAGGATGACGGCGGTGCCCACGATCAGGACACCGATGGTCATCAGGAAAGCCCTAATCTGGCTGTCCTTCAACAGCGCGTTGCTGCCGCTCAGCAATTGCACGTAACGCACGAAGGGCAGCGCCGCGAGGATCATGAACGCCGTCGCCACCCACTCCGCCGGCCCCTGAAAGGTACCGAAGGACGCGTCGTAGGACGAGAAGCCGCCTGTCGACACCGTCGTCAGCGCGTGCATGGTGGCGTCGAACGCGTTCATGCCCGTCATCATGTAGCAGGCCGTACAGGCCAGCGTCAGCCCGAGGTAGATCACGGAGATGCGCGAGGCGATCTCGGTCGCGCGCGGCAGGATTTTTCCCATCGTGTCGAACGCTTCCGAGCGGAAGATCTGCATCCCACCGACCCGCAATTCGGGCAGGAAAACCATCGCGACGATGACGATACCGATCCCGCCCAACCATTGCAGGATACCGCGCCACAGGTTCAGTCCCTTGGGCAGCGTATCCAGTCCCGACAAAACCGTCGAGCCAGTCGTCGTGAGGCCCGACATCGCCTCAAAAAATGCATCCACCAGGCTCGAATTGGTGGCCCCGAACATGAACGGTATCGCGCCGAAGATTGGCAGGATCACCCAGACCCCGGTCGTCAGAAGGAACGTCTGCTGGATGGTCAGGCCTTCGCGCACGCCGTTCTTGCACGACAGCGCCACAAGGCCACCGGTCAGGACAGTCAGGATTGCGCTTTCCGCGAAAACCTGCCAATGGCCGCGCCCTTCAGCGATATCCACCATCATGGGCAGGACCATCGCCAGGCCCAGCGCCATGACCGTCAGGCCAATCACATATCCAACCGGGCGAAAATCCACCATGGATCGAAGCCTTGGCTGCGGTTCTGGCCTATGTCAAGCCGCTCCGCGAGGACCCTGTAAGGAAGGGCCCTCGCGGGGCTGGAAAGGTCGTCAAGCGTAGAACAGATCTTGGAAGACGTGGCGCACGATATCTTCGCGCTTGATGCCCATCTCGGCCAGTTCTTCGTCGCTTTTTGCAGTCAGTTCCTCGATCAGGCCGCGGCGCGACATGATGCGCGCGTGCTGCTCAAACCGCTCCACGATGCCGTGGAACAAGCGGGTGAAAACGCCGCCGTGATCAAGATTGGTTGTGCTAGTCGCCATTTGGAAACCTCAAGAATGTTGCTTCGGTTTCCTCCCTGACACCAAGGTAGGCCAAACTATCGGTCAGCACCACTGCCATACCCGAAACCCCGGCTTGCAACTGATGCAACCCCGCAGGTTTCGACCCAACCGGCAGGACCACATCGGCCAACGTTGCATCCCGCGGGCTCAAGCCAAGTCCTTACTGCTATGTAGGAATTTCAGTAAAATAGCGTCTCGACGGACGGCAGTCGACACGTTTGGGCAACGTTGACGCCCCTTGCATCGATGGCCCGATGCCGCAAGAGCTTGGTTCCGACTCAAACCGCCCTCGGGAACAGATGCCCTTGCAGGCGTCCCGGAGGGCGGCTTCGTCGTCGGCCTGGGTTAAGGCCCTTACGTTCGCGATGGGTCAGTTCGCTTTGAAAGGCGCTGACAGGTGCTGGTCAGACATCCCGGTTCGGGAGCTTTTGGCGCTCAGGCCGCCCATTCGATCTGGGTCTTGCGCGTCATGGCCTGGGTCAGTTTTCTCAGTGTCTCGCGAACTTTGCGGAACAGGCGATTGAGACCATGTTGATAGTTAAGGTTGGTTGTGCTGGTAGCCATTTTGGAAACCTCGTGTGTTAATCTTTCAGTTTCCTCCCTGGTCAACAGGTATACCTGCAGACCAGAGGCAACCACTTTAAAAGTGGAAGCCCCGATTTGCATCCTGTGCAATGCTCCGCGATCCGGGCGCATTTTCGACGACCAAGGGAACACCGAAACAAGAAAGCGCGGCCACCGCTTCAGCAGTAGCCGCGCCTCTTCTGTCTTCGCGTCATTCGATCCGGCTGAAGCCGCGTCCTATGAATCCGCCGCCTTGTCGGGATTAGCGGAGCGTTCGGGCATCGCCGGCGGGGCCGAGGGCTTGCGCGGGCGCTTGGCGCCGCTGTTATTTTCTGTGCCAGTCTCGGGCTTCGGAAAGGTTGTCACGTTGCTCGCTTCGGGCTTTGCCGGGGCTTGGCTTGCTGTTTGCGAGTCTGGTGTCGCGGCCGGCGTCGGCTCAGATTTTGCTAGCGTGTCGACCGGCTTTGCTGGGGCCGGTTTGGTCGCCGGCTTCGAGGACGACCCGGCCACTGCCGGTTTTGCCGCCTTGGCAGCGGGTTTGGCAGCCGTCTTTGCGGCCGGTTTGGCCTCCGCCTTTGGCGCGGGCTTGGCCGTCGTCTTGGCCGCTGGTTTCGATGCGGTCTTCCTGGGTGCCGGCTTCGCCTTGGGTTTCGCCGCGGGTCGCGACTTGGCGGCCGGTTGCTCCCGCACCGGCCCCAGAGCCGGCAGATCAAATGCCAGACCCAGGAACTGGAGCTGCGATTCATAGGCGGCGCGTCCCAGCACCTGCATCACTCTCAGCTGCTTTTCCACGAAAATGCCGCTCAGCTGCAGGCCCATCAACGACGCCTTCAGCGGTGCCGAATACATATCCATTGCTCTATCCCGTTTTGGATCGCCCCCTGCGGGCAAGATTGCATAACAACCATACCAGCTTTGCACGCGCAGAAAAAGATATGCCGCACCGCAGCCAGCGTCGCGGCCGATTCCGGCGGGCTATTGCCAAAGGTTTCAGCACAAATTGCGCCGGATCGGCGCCGCGCGGGTTATCCGACGTGAAACAGCGTGGTGAACAGCTTAGGATCAAGGCTTTCGGACGCGAACGTGTCGCCTTGCGTCGTGATGCTGACCGCATCGTGGCTGTGCAGGCTTTCCTGGTGGCTGGCGATCACGCGAAAATCGCCAATCCGCGCGTCATTCAGAAACTGCTCGGAAAACAGCCGCGCCGCATCCTCCACGAAAATCGGGTTGGCCGCGTTCAGCTCGGCAAAGGCCTGCTCGTCCTCACGCTTGACCATCACCTGCGTCTCCGTCGCCACCGCCTTGCGGGCCAGCTCGATCAGGTCTTCGAACCACAGGCAATCCTCGCCGACCACCTCGACCGAAATTCGCGCCACCGACCGCTGGGAATGCGGCGTGGCCAGTTGCCCTCGCGCCTGTCGCGCGTGCTCGCTCAGTTCCAGTGAGCAGGGGCAGGTGGATGAGTATACATAATCCAGATGCATGAACTTGCGACGCACACCGTCATGCTCCACCAGCTCCATCGCGATGTCGTAATACTGGTAACCTTCCAGCCCCGACCGCAGCGACGTGATCTTCATCGGGAAGGAAAACCGCATCTGGATGCGCGCATCGATGCTGTCCAAGTCCGAAATGTAATCGTCGAGCGCCGTCTCGATCACCTCGAAACTGAAAGTCCGCTCGGCATGCTTGTAAAAGCTGCGCATGATGCGGGACATGTTGATGCCCTTCTTCTCGGCCTCCAGGCTGACCGAGCCGGTCACCGAGGTTTCGAGCGTCAGGTCACCGTCGTCACGGGTGTGGAAGCGGATCGGCAAACGGAAATTCGAAATTCCGACATGCTGCAATTGCTGCCGCGCCCCCTTGATCAGCGAGGACGGGCCGTTCTGCAAATCCGGCATGCTGGCCTTGTAGGCGGCGTCGGGTTTGAATTCTTCCGGATAGTCACGGCGCAACGTCGGATAGTTCGACACCTCGCCCTGCGGCAGAAGCCGGGCAATCGCCGGGTCGAGGTCGGCAACCTCCTCCGGCGTGGCCGTTTCCGCCCACGCACGCAATGTATCCAGCGCGGCCTTCGCCTCGGTGCGGTCCTTGACCTTCTTCATGTCAGAAGGGTGCACATTCATCGTCGGGTCCTCGCTCGCATCGGGCAGCATCATACTTATGCGTAAACACGGTAAATTACCACTAACACGTAAGATACGTCAGAAGCGCTGCCTTGGATCACTGTTCCGTCACTGCCTCCAGTGCCTGCATCACGTCGGCAATCAGGTCCTCAGCGTCCTCCAACCCGACGCTCAGCCGGATCAGACCCGGCGTAATGCCCAGTGCGTCCTTCTGCGCGTCCGACAGCCGCTGGTGCGTCGTCGTTGCCGGATGGGTGGCGATGGATTTCGCGTCGCCGAGGTTGTTCGAGATCACGACGATCTCCAGCGCGTTCAGAAATTGGAACGCCGCCGCCTGTCCGCCCTTGATCTCCAGCGCGAGAACCGTGCCGCCCTTGCCCATCTGGCGCTCGACCAGCTCATGCTGCGCGTGGCTGGCGTGCCCGGGATAGAGCACGCGCTCAAGCCTCGCATGTCCCTGCAGCGCATCGGCGATGGCCAATGCGTTGTCGGCCTGTGCTCGCACTCGCAGGTCGATCGTCTCCAACCCTTTCAGCATCAGCCACGCGGTAAACGGCGACATCGACCCGCCGGTATGCTTCATGTAAGGCTCGATCGTCTTGCGGATATACTCCTCGGTCCCGAGGATCACACCGCCCAGCGCACGGCCCTGCCCGTCGATATGCTTGGTCGCGGAATAGACCACCACGTCGGCACCCTGTTCCAGTGCCCTCGAAAAAACCGGCGTGGCAAAGACGTTGTCGGCTACCACCTTGGCGCCGACGGCATGGGCGATCTCGGCCACTGCCGACACGTCCACCACCTCCAGCGTCGGGTTTGCGATGGTCTCGAAGAACACCACCTTGGTGTCCTCACGCACTGCGGCCCGCCACGCGTCAAGGTCCGTGCCATCGACGAAAGTCACTTCGACACCATAGCGCGTCAGGATCTCTTCCAGCACATAGAGGCACGAGCCAAAAAGCGCCTGCGCCGAAACAACATGATCCCCGGCTTTCAGCATCGAAATCAGCGCGCCGCTCACCGCAGCCATGCCACTCGCTGTGGCAAAGGCGGCCTCTGCGCCTTCCAGCGCCGCGATTCGGTCCTCGAACATCGCCACGGTCGGGTTCCCGTAGCGGGCATAGATGAACTCGTCATCACCGGCCTGCACGAACCGCGCCTCCGCGGCCTCCGCGCTGTCATAGACGAAGCCCTGCGTCAGGAATATCGCCTCGCTCACCTCGCCGTACTGGCTGCGCCGCGTACCGCCATGCACCAGCTTGGTGCGTCTGTTCCAATCGTTTTTCATCATCGACCTCCGGGCGATCCGCCCCAAAAAAATAAAGTCCCCAAGCCGGTCAAGCGAAAGGGGACTTTCATCCTGACCTCTTTAGCGGAGATGTTTAACGTGGCCCGCAATCCGGTAACAAATCGCCACAAACAATGATGTATGCCCACCGGCGACTCGCGTCAACAGCTAGCTCTAACGCTGCGGTGTGCCCTCTGGGTACCGTCACGGTGCTGTAACTCAAACTTCAAGCAAGCGTCATATGGCTGGAGTACTGCCAGCCTACAAGATGTAGTTAAAAGGGTCGAAGATGCCGCTCTTGCAGATCGACGCCACGCCATTTGGTCCTTGCCTTCATGGTGCCTCGCAGCCGCTTCTGCCCACCCTGCGCCGCGCGCTCGTCCGTCCCGGCCCGGTCATCATCATGACACACGGGTTCAAATTTGAACCAGGCCATCCCAACGCCTGTCCGCACAACCATATCCTGTCGCTCGATCCGAAACACCGCACATGGAAAGCCAAAAGTTGGCCGCGCGGTCTGGGATACGGCGCAGGCGAGCGTGACGAAGGACTCGCGATCGGATTCGGCTGGTCCGGGCGCGGCACCATCTGGAACGCCTACAAGCAGGCCGAAGAGGCTGGCCTTTGCCTTGCCGACCTTGTGTCGATGATACGACAGGTCGCTCCCGACCGTCAGGTTCACCTTGTCGCGCATTCTCTGGGCGCGCGCGTGGTCCTTGGTGCCCTGCCCCACGTCCCAGCCCGCGCGGTCGCCCGCGTTCTTTTGCTGAACGGTGCCGAATACGGCGCCGCCGCACGGGCCGCAATCGAAAGCGCCGCAGGCTGTGCCGCCGAGATCATCAATGTCACGACTCGCGAGAACGACCTGTTCGATTTCCTGCTGGAACGGCTGATCTCGGCCCCCGAACACGGCGACCGCAGCCTGGCGCAGTCCCTGCCGCAGCGGCCCAACACGCTCACCGTACAACTCGATCATCCCAACACGCTGCCGTCGCTGGAGCAGGCCGGGTTCCATGTCGCGCCGGGACGGGCGCGCTTTTACTGTCACTGGTCAACCTATCTGCGCGACGGGCTGTTCGACTTCTACCGCGCCCTGCTGCGCCAGCCCGAACATCATAGCTTGGCCCGCTTGCGCACGTTGCTTCCCGATATTCAAGATCCGCGCTGGTCGCGCGTCCTGCCCTGGCCCAGACCGGGGATGGCAATTATCCCGTTTTTGTCCCGCCAGCCTCAGGCGAGGCTGTCTTCGGGCGGAATCACAAGCAGCACGATGAACCAGTAAGCCGCGTGGACGAGAAACGCCGCGATCATCATCGCCGACATCCACACCACCAGTGACCCGGTCGCGATCAAGGCTTCGTTCACACACAGGAAAACCAGTGCGAAACAGGCATTGACCCGCAAGAGCGAAACAGGCCGCCCCTCGGTCACGCTGTGCATCATCCGCGCCATGACCTCCCGCTCGCGCCGGACGCCCATCAGCATCACCAGAAGCACGAAAACGCAAGCACCGGACAACAGGCGCTGGCTGAACAGCGGATCGTTGATACCCAGTTGTAGCGCCGACAACGCGGTGACAATCAGCACAGGCCAGACCATCTTGGCGCGGTTCCCATCGTTCAGGTGACAGGCGGCGTTTGGCAGGCTGCGCCAGACCGCATGGGCTTGCGCCAACACGAGAACCAGAACGAAAACCCGGTCCTCCGGCATCCCCGTCGCGTTGAGCCCGATCCAGAGTATCAGCATGATCACGAGTGGAAGAAGCGTTTCTGCCCGCATCGGCGGAATAGAGGCGAAAGCGTCCCGGACGCGGGAAATCACGGCATATGTCATGGTCCTTGCGTGACGCACCATTGGGGCGAAAGTTTGACCCGTGCCGCGGATCGCACGCGGCACAGTCCCATAGGCAACAGAATCGGTCAGGGCTTACCGCTGTCGTCCGTTCCATGCTCGGCGATCAGCTTGCCCTGCATCATGAAAAACACGAACATCGCCGCCATCAGGCCGAAGGTCTTGAAATAAACCCAGGTTTCCTCGCTCTGCGTGCGCCAGACCAGTTCGTTCAGTGCCGCCATCGCGAAAAAGAAGATCGTGATCCGCTTGGTCAGGATCATCCAGCCCGTGCCCGTCAGCGGCATCAGCCCGTCCATCACGTATTGTAGATAGGACCGCCCGCGCAGAAGCCCGATGCCCAGAACCGTGCCGAAAAACAGGTAGATGATCGTCGGTTTCATCTGGAAGAACTTCGGATCGTTCAGCCACACGGTCAGCCCGCCGAACACGACGACCAGCACCGCCGTCAGGATTTGCATCTTCGACAGGTGCCCCGTCAACCTCCACATCAGCGCGGTACAGATCAGCAGCACGGGGATGAAGACCGCCGTGATGACGATGAACCCTTCGTATTCCGTGCCGCCGATGGTGAACAAACGGTCCTTCAGCAGCAGATATGCCACGAAGAATCCAAGCACCGGGCCAAATTCCAACACCGCCTTCAGTTTGCCATTCGTGTTCTTGTCATCCATCGACTCGCCCCTTCGCTTCAGCCGCCACTCTCAACTATGACCGCGCCGGCTGCAATCAATGCCATCAGCGCGATCCGCCGAGGCCCCACCGTTTCTTTCAGGATCAACCAACCTATGAGGGCGGCAAACACCGTTGAGGTTTCGCGCAGCACCGCCGCCTCGCCCACCTTGTCCAGCCGTGTGGCCATCATGATCGAGCCGAACGAGAAAAATGCGATTAACCCGCCCGCGACCCCGCGCACCAGCAGCGGACCGGGTTCGGGCGCATCCTCCATCCCGCGCCACCGGCGGTAGGCGATCACCGGAAAGATCAGCCCGTCGATCATGAAGAACCACGCAAGAAACGTGAACGGGTCGGCGGTGGCGCGAATGCCATAGGCGTCATACGTGGTGTAAAGCGCTACGAACAGTCCCGTAAGAACAGCCAGCCCCAAGGCCGCGGGCATGGTCTCACGATCCAGCTTGATCGTGCGCAGATTATAGATAGCCAACCCGTAAATGCCGGCCAGCAGAACGCCTACGCCCGTCCATTGCACGAGGTTGAACGTCTCGCCGAACAGCAGATAGGCCCCGATCACGGTGAAAAGCGGCCCCGTGCCGCGCACCACCGGGTAAACCACGGTGTAGGCGCCGCGCATATAGGCCATCGCCTGCAAGATCTTGTAAAGCGTGTGGATCAGCCACGCGGTCGCGAAGATCACCCACATATGCGGCTCGGGCCACGGCACGACGAACAGCGCAAAGGGCGCCGCCATCAGCGCATAAGCCCCGTCGATCGCGCCCCGCGTCAGCCACGGATCGTGCCGCCCTTTCTGCAACGCTCCGAACAACGCGTGCAGAACAGCGGCCAGCAAGGCCAGCCCCAGGGCAAGCTGGTGACCGGCCTCGGTCCCCTCCAAGGAAACGATCCATTCGCTCATGCGCCGGTGTCACACCCCCGGCACGGCCCGGTCCACTCGTCAGCTTTCATGCGTGCCGCGTATCGGATAATCGTTCTCAAGCACGTACTTGATCCGCGACGGCAGCTTCTCCAGCTCCGGGCGCAGGAACGGCGCGTTAGAGATATCCACCATGTGCAAGTTGCCCTCCGGGTTGACCAGGAACAGGCCGGGTTCCGCGAAGGGCCGGTCGGTTTCCTCGGGCGAGCGCGGGTCCGAGACATAAAGCCCCAGCGCCTGCATCTGCGCCACGTCCATCCCGTACCCCAGCGGTACCGAAAGGGAAAGGTCCGCCCGCAATTTCCGCGCCTTGGCCTCTGTATCGGCGGACACGGCCACCACTTCGATCCCCATATCCGAGAATTCTTCGAGCTTCGGCTCAAGGTCCTGCAGGTACTGGCGGCAGATCGGGCAGTGGATGCCGCGATACACGAAGATCAACTGCCACGGCTTTTCTTCGGGCTTGCCAAGGCGGATCGACCCGCCGTCGAGGCACTCGATCTCGGTCACGGGAAATGCGGTAGCGGATTGCAGGGCGTTGGGCATGGGAAAGCTCCTTTCTAGGGGGCGGATGCCGTCGTCAGCGGCACCGGGATCCGGAGTACCTAGTCACGAAGACCGCAAACCCAACCCCCTCGGGCCCAGCGACCGACAGGCAAACTCGACAAACAATCCGCAACGCAACGGAACCCACGCAGCATCACGCCGTTGATCCCTCATGCAACCCATGCTCGCCGCTTTCATGGATCAGATCGTGAACGAGGTGCAGGGCACCTTTTCAGTAGTGCCTGCCTCGGTCGCATTCGCGCGTCTCAGTGTTGCCGTGGTTCTAGGCGCGTTCATCGGCTTCGAACGTGAAATGCGAGACAAGCCGGCCGGACTGCGCACGCATATCCTCGTGGCCGTGGCCGCATGCCTTTTCGTCATCATCGGCCGCGAACTTGCCGCTCTCGATTTCGGCGGCGGCAACAGCGAACAGCGCAATGATCCCATACGCATGATCGAGGCGGTCACCGCCGGGGTCGCCTTCCTCGCCGCCGGGCTGATCTTCACCGCAGGCGACAAGGTGCGCAACGTCACCACGGGTGCTTCGCTCTGGCTGGCGGGCGCCGTGGGCCTCGGCTGCGGTGCCGGGCAGATCCCGCTCGCGGCAATGGCCGCCGCAATTGTCGTTATCGTGCTATTCGTACTGCGCCAGATCGAAAAACTGATTGGCACGCATTGAAGCCGCGCGGCATACGGCTGCCTCAGACGGGATAGATGAAATTGTTCACGTGCCCGTCGACAGTCTTTTCCTTGTCCAGTCGATCCAGCAGGAAGAAGATGCGATGCCGCTGCGGGTCCTGCGGCGCCAGCTTGGGCCGCTCTTTCGATGTCACGCCGGTGATCGTCTCATGCCCGTTCAGATAGTCTATGACAGGCTTGGGGTCGCCGGTGACTTCGACAAACAGCTTGAACTGCGTTCCCAGCCGTTTGTGCAACCGCAGCTTTACGCTGATCGGTGCCGACTTTGACGGCAGCGCCTCGGCAAGTTGAATCACTTTGTTACGCAGACGTCCGTGATGCCTTTCCTGATCGCTCGCAAGCGAACTCAGATAGGTGTCGTTCCCATAGCGGATCAGCAAAAGGTTCAGGCTGGTGATATTCTGCGGCACGCCGCTGTGCGGCTCCAGAATGAACTCGAATTCCCGCGTGCGAAGCGACAACTGAAAATAGGCCGCCTGGACCAAGCGATTGACCACGGTCCAGACCGCGCTCGCCACCGCAATGAAAAGTGTCGTGTCGAAGGCCAGCTCGAGCGTGCTGAACCGCGCAAGGATCTCTTCGATCATGCCGGCGCGCCCTGCTCCAGACCGGTCAGCGCCGCGGCGAAATCCTCAGGATCGAACGGTGCAAGATCGTCTATCTGCTCGCCGACGCCGATGGCGTGAATGGGCAGCCCGAACTTGTCCGCCAACGCCACCAGCACGCCGCCCTTCGCGGTACCGTCCAGCTTGGTCATCACCAGACCCGAGACATCGGCCAACTGCTGGAACGTCTTGACCTGGCTCAGTGCGTTCTGCCCCGTCGTGGCGTCCAGCACCAGCAGGGTGTTGTGCGGCGCATCCGGGTCCTTCTTGCGAATGACGCGCACGATCTTGGCCAGCTCTTCCATCAGGTCGGCGCGGTTCTGCAATCGCCCCGCCGTGTCGATCATCAAAAGGTCCGCGCCGTCTTTCTCGGCGCGGTCCATGGCATCGAAGGCAAGGCTTGCCGGGTCGCTGCCCTCGGGCGCCGTCAGAACCGGCACGCCCGCGCGATCGCCCCAGACCTGCAACTGCTCCACCGCGGCGGCGCGGAACGTGTCGCCCGCCGCGATCACCACCGACTTGCCCGCCGCCTTGAACTGGCTCGCCAGCTTGCCGATCGTCGTGGTCTTGCCCGACCCGTTGACACCAACCACCAGCACGACCTGCGGGCGTTTGGGGTAGAGCGGCATGGGCTTGGCCACAGGCTCCATGATCCGGGTGATCTCTCGCGCCAGCAGCTCCTTGATCTCCTGGCTCGACAGCTTGCGCCCCATGCGCCCCTCGGCCATGTTGGCGGTGACGCGCAGGGCGGTATCCACGCCCATGTCGGCGGTGATCAGCAGCTCCTCCAGCTGTTCCAACATGTCGTCATCGAGCACGCGGCGCACGACCGTTTTCGCCTCGCCACGCCCCAACAGACGGCCCAGAAGGCCCGACCGCGCTTGCGGGGCGGCCTCGCTCTTCGGTGTATCGGGCGGGATCTCGATCGGCGTCGGCATGGGTTGCGGATCAGGGGATCGCACCGGGTCTTCCAGGGGCGGCGTCTGCGGCACCTCCTGCGGCGCGGCGGGCGGTTGCTCGGACGGCGGCGCGGGAATTTCCTGCGGCGACGGCTCCGGTCGCGGCTCCGGCGGCGGGGTCGGACGCGGCTGGGGTTTCGGCTCGGGCTCTGGTTCGGGTTCCGGCTCCGGCTCGGGTTCGGGCTCCGGCTCGGGTTCGGGCTCCGGTGTCGGCTCGGGCTCCGGTGTCGGCTCGGGTTCAGGCTCCGGCGTGTGGCGCGGCTCCGGCTCCTCTACCGGTTCCGGCTCGGTCTCTGGTTCCCGTTCTGGCCTTGGGTCGGGTGCCGGTGTAGGTTCGGGCTTTGCCGTCGGCTCCGGAGACGCGTCTTGCGCCGGATCGGGCTCCGCTGCCTCGGTCACCTCCTCGGCTTCGCCACCGTCCTCGACAATCGCGTCCAGCCCCTCCTCCAGCTTCGAGGAAGACTTGAACAACCGATCCTTCAGCTTGCGGAAAAACGCCATTGAGACACCCTTGCTTTCTTGTCTATCCAGTTAAACCGCCCCGCCCGAGATGAAAACCCACCATTGACAAGCGTGGGCGACAGGCAACCATGCCAACATGCTTCTGCGCCTCGCCCTGATCCTGTTGATACTTGTCCCCGGTCGCGCATTCGCGACGCCGCCGGACACGATCTGCTCCACCGACAAATGGGGGCCGCCGGTCTGCATCCGCAAGGCGCATTTCGTCTACGACACCTGCAACGCGCTCCAGACCTTCGCCACCCGTCACGGGATCGACGCTCATTTCTTCACCCGTCTCATCTGGCAGGAAAGCCGCTTTGACCCCAACGCGCTCAGCCACGCCAATGCCCGCGGAATCGCCCAGTTCATCCCCTCAACCGCCAAGCTGCGCGGCCTCAAGGACCCCTACAACCCCGCCGAAGCTCTGGAGCATTCCGCCCAGTACCTGGCCGAAATGGCCCGCCGCTATGGCAATCTCGGGCTGGCCGCCATTGGTTACAACGGCGGCGAGCGTCGCGCGGAAGGCCTGATCGCGGGCACCGGCGGGCTGGCACGGGAAACCATCGACTACGTCCGCATCATCACCGGCGTCCCCTACTCCAACTGGACCGAAGAGCCGACGCCGACACCAGATCTGCGCCTGTCGCATGAACTGCCGTTCGACAAGGCCTGCTTCGACCTTGCCCGCAACCGCCGCATGACCGCCCTGAAATCCTATCTTCCGAAACTCAAGCCATGGGGCATTCAGATGGCGTTCGGGATCACGAAGAAGGCATCGCTCGCCAAATTCGCGGCGCAGACCCGTGCCTGCGCCGGGCTGATCGGCAAGCAAGAGCCGGATGTGGTCTTTCAGAAAAGCCGTGCAAGCCCGAAGGGCGGCTATTTCATGGCCCGTCTCGGGCGCGACAGTCGCGACGCCGCTTGGCGCGACTGCGCGAAATTCAAGAAAGCCGGCTGTATCTGCGCGGTCTACAGCAACAACTGAATACAATAGGCGCGCGAGGCCAGCAAACTCGAACACAAACATCGAGTGGTTCAAATTGAAGCTTTAAGCTGCGCACCCCGCACTCAATACATCCTATGCGCCCTTCCGCTTGCGACCTTTGCGCGGAAACAAGATGTTTCGACGATAAATCCAGCCGCGAAGCTTGAGCGAATCGAAATCCTGCCCATGGTAAAGTGCCGTGCAAGCACTAGAAAAAGGAACTTCATGCAGGGGCTGCGCCTTTTCACAATCGCGACCTGCCTTCCGGTCGCCTTTATCCTGCTCGCCGCCGCCCTCGGCGGTGCCTGGGCGTGGATCGCCTTGGGCTATCTTACCGTGCTCACCTTCCTGCTGGATCGCCTTATCGCGGCAGAGGCGGCCAATACCGACCCTGATGCGGAGTTTCCCGCAGCAGACAAACTTCTGACCGTACTTGGCGTGTCGCATTTCGCCCTTTACGGCGCGGCGCTATGGGCCATCGCCGGCCCCTCCGGCCTTGGCGGCCTGGAGCGGTTTCTCACCGGATTCGCAACCGGGCTATTCTTCGGCCATGTGTCTCACCCCGTCGCACATGAACTGATCCACCGCCCGAGCCGCGTAAGACGCTTTCTCGGCCGCCTGATCTACACGTCCCTGCTGGTCGGCCATCACGCCAGCGCCCATCTCCGCGTGCACCATGTCCACGTGGGCAGCGATGCGGACCCCAACAGCGCAAGACCCGGTGAAGGCTTCTATCGCTACGCAGTGCGGGCCAGCGCCGGATCATTTCGCGCCGGTCTCGCGGCCGAGAACCGCTTGCGCGCGGGCCGCAAACCGTTTTGGACCCACCCTTATGCGCTCTATCTCGGCGGGGCGGCGGCGCTGAGCATCGGCGCGCTCGTTTTCGGCGGATCCGATGCGCTTTTGGCGGTGCTGGCCCTGTCGCTTTACGCGCAGATGCAGATTCTGCTCTCGGACTATGTGCAGCACTACGGCCTGCGCCGCGCCGCTCTCCCCGACGGCCGCCTGGAGCCGGTGGGACCGCAGCACTCCTGGAATACGCCGCACTGGTTCTCCTCGGCGCTCATGCTCAACGCGCCGCGTCATTCCGACCACCATGTCACCCCGGCGCGCGGTTACCCGGCGCTGCAACTTGATCCCGAAACCATGCCGATGTTGCCGATGCCGTTGCCATTCATGGCTACGGTCGCACTCTTCCCAACGCTCTGGCGCCGGATGATGGACCGCCGTTGTGCAAAGTGGCGCGATCGTGCCGAGCGGCACGCATCTCGGCCGATGGCCTGCGAATAACGCGGTGGCGCGCCCGGCGCACATCTGTCAGGATCGAACCATGCGCCTGTTGCTTGTCCTTTCCTTGCTTGTCACCCCCTGCGCCGCCGTCACCCAAGACCAAATGACCGCGGCAGAGTTCGACTCTTACACTCGCGGCAAGACCTTCTATTACGGTGCGCAGGGTGCCCCCTACGGCGGCGAGGAGTATCTCGAGAACCGTCGCGTGCGCTGGTCTTTCCTCGACGGCCGCTGCCAGGAAGGTGAATGGTACGAGGACGATGGCCTGATCTGCTTCGTCTACGAGAACAAGCCCGAGCCGCAATGTTGGAGTTTCCAGCGCTCGGGCGGCGGCCTTGTGGCGCAATTCCAGAACGACCCCGCCCAGACCCAGCTTTACGAAATGGAACAGACCGGCGAGCCGCTGCACTGCCTCGGCCCCGAAATCGGCGTCTGAGCCGGCGTCAGAACAGGCTGCCCTGTTCGGGCGGCGGTTTCTTCGGCTTCGGACTCGGCCTCGCCTTCGATGTCTGCTCCACCGTTTGCGGTGCTTCGGCACCTGAGCTTCCCCCGACGGCAAGCGTGCCGTCGCTGAACTCGATCTCCAACAGTGTCGCCGCCTGCGCCGCGGCTTTCGTCGTCACCACCTCTGCATCGCCTCGAACCACGGCATAGCCGCGGCTCAGCGTCGCCTTGTAGCCCAGCGTCTCGCGCAGCCGCTCCTGCGCGTCCAGCCGGTCGCGCCAGTCCCGCACCTGCTGCCGGCTGACATCGGACAGCCGCTTGGTGACGCGTTCGAAGTCCGCCCGTTTCTGGCTGATATCGCGCTGCAATGTGCGCGTATTCATCCGCGCGGCAAGCGAGACGAACCCCTCACGGCGGTTTCGCACCCTTTCCCGCAGCATCCCGGGCCGCAACGCACCTGCCTTCTGCGAAAGCGCGACCTGCCGCACCTGGATAGACGCCCGCAGCGCGCCGGGCAGCTTGTCCCCCATCCCGTCCAGCCTCTGGCGCGGCCCGTCCAGCAAGGCCTCGCCCCGGGGCAAGGCGCGGCTCAGGTCGCGCAGTCTTTGCCGCCGCGCCGTCACTTGTCCCTGCAGGGCTTGCAACAACCTCCCCTCCTGACCATCAAGCCAGGCCAGAAGGTCCAGCCGCACCGGAACCGCCAGTTCCGCCGCCGCCGTGGGCGTCGGCGCCCGCTTGTCCGAGGCAAAATCGATCAGCGTCGTGTCCGTCTCATGCCCCACGGCCGAAATCAGCGGAATCTCCGATGCCGCGGCGGCCCGCACGACCGATTCCTCGTTGAACCCCCACAGGTCCTCGATACTGCCGCCGCCGCGCGCGACGATCAGGAGATCCGGGCGAGGCAAGGCCCCTCCGGGCGTCAGCGCGTTGAAACCCTGGATGGCGTTCGTCACTTCCGGCGCACATTTTTCGCCCTGAACTGCCACGGGCCAGATCAACACCTTGCGAGGGAACCTGTCGCGCAGACGATGCAGAATATCGCGGATGACGGCACCGGACGGAGAGGTCACGACCCCGATCACCTCCGGCAGGTAAGGCAATTGCTTCTTGCGCTCGGGCGCGAACAGCCCCTCGCCCGCCAGCGCCTTGCGCCGCGCCTCCAGCATCGCCATGAGCGCGCCCATTCCGGCAGGCTTGAGATCCTCGATGACGATCTGGTACCGCGATTGCCCCGGGAACGTTGTCAGCCGGCCAGTTGCGACAACCTCCATGCCCTCTTCGGGCTGCACAGCCAGACGCCCGGCCACGCCTTTCCAGATCACCCCGGCCAGCACCGAGCGATCGTCTTTCAGGTCCATGTAGAGATGACCAGAGCGAGGCCGGCTTACACGGCCCACCTCACCCTTGACGCGCACGTGGGAAAACTCCCCCTCGATCATGCGCTTGATTACCCCCGACAGATCGGAGACCGAAAATTCGGGGGCATTTTCGCCCGGGGCGGGATCATCAATGAGGTCGGACATGACCCCATCTTTGACGCATCCCGCCCCGGTTGGAAAGGTCAGGCGGCACGGCTTTCGTGACGGCCTTCGCAAATTTCCTCGATCACCTTGCCACAGAAGTTCGGCAGATCATCGGGATTGCGGCTGGTGACCACGCCTTGGTCGACCACCACCGGGCTGTCTTCCCATCTTGCACCGGCATTTTCCATGTCGGTGCGAATCGAATGGTACGACGTCAGGTGCAAACCTTTGGCGATGCCCGCCTCGGCCAACAGCCACGGCGCATGACAGATGGCGGCGATGGGTTTCTTGGCCTCAAAGATCGTCTTGATGAACCTAATGGCATCCTTGTCGGTACGCAGGATGTCCGGGTTGATCTGGCCGCCGGGAAGAACCAGCGCATCGTAGTCGCTAGGGCTGACAGCGTCGACGGTCTTGTCAACGTCGACGGACCGGCCCCAGTCGTTCTCATTCCAGCCGCGGATCTGGCCCGCCTTCAGCGAGACGATGTGGACCTCGGCACCTTCGCTCAGCAACGCATCGCGCGGCTTCTCCAACTCTGATTGTTCGTAGCCGTCGGTGGCCAGTATCGCGACTTTTCGATTCGACAGTTTGGTCATTTCATTACTCCTGCATTACTCGATTACCTTACGCTTTCCCAACGCCACGACCCCCGATCCGTTCCCGCGACAGGCGGTCGCTTGCCACCCGGCCACGCAACGCTTAAGCAAACGGCGAAATCCAACGGAGCGGTGCCATGAACATTCTCATTCTCGGCGGCGGCGGGCGCGAACACGCACTGGCCTGGGCGGTGATGCAGAACCCCAAATGCGACAAGCTGATCGTGGCGCCGGGCAATGCCGGGATCGCGCAGATCGCCGAATGCGCGTCGCTCGACATCGAGAACGGCGCGGCGGTGGTGAATTTCTGCGAGGCCAACGCCATTGACTTCATCATCATCGGTCCCGAGGCGCCACTGGCCGCAGGCGTCGGCGACAGGCTGCGCGACGCGGGCTTTCTCGTCTTCGGCCCCTCGCAGGCCGCGGCCCAGCTCGAGGCCTCCAAAAGCTTTACCAAGGAAATCTGCGACGCCGCGAACGCCCCCACGGCCGCCTATGGCCACTTCACCGACGCCGCGGCCGCCAAGGATTACGTGACCAGCCAAGGCGCGCCCATCGTGGTCAAGGCCGATGGCCTGGCCGCGGGAAAGGGCGTGATCATCGCCCAGACCGTCGAAGAGGCGCACGCCGCCATCGACGACATGTTCGGCGGCAGCTTCGGCAGCGCCGGCGCCGAGGTGGTGATCGAGGAGTTCATGGACGGCGAAGAAGCGTCGTTCTTCGTGCTGTGCGATGGCCAGACGGCCCTTCCCATGGGCACCGCTCAGGATCACAAGCGCGTGGGCGAAGGCGACACCGGCCCCAATACCGGCGGCATGGGCGCCTATTCCCCCGCCCCCATCCTGACCGATGCGGTGGCCGAAAAGGCGCTGGATCAGGTCATCCGACCCACCCTGCGCGTCATGGCCGAGCGCGAGATGCCCTACCAGGGCGTGCTCTATGCAGGGCTGATGATTAAGGACGGCCAGCCGCGCCTGGTGGAATACAACGTGCGTTTCGGCGACCCTGAATGCCAAGTCCTGATGCTGCGGCTAGGTGCCCAGGCGTTGGACCTGATGCAGGCCGCCGCCGAGGAACGCCTGCACCAGGTCGAGGCCAGCTGGGCCGACGATCATGCCCTGACGGTGGTGATGGCAGCCTCGGGGTATCCCGGCGCCTATCAGAAAGGCAGCATCATCAGCGGGTTGGACGACTGTCCTGAAGACAGCTTCCACATGGTGTTCCATGCCGGCACCGGCGAAAAGGACGGAAAGATCACCGCCACGGGCGGCCGGGTGCTCAACGTCACGGCTCGGGCCGATACCCTGCGCGAGGCCGCCGACCGCGCCTATGACATGATTGATCGAATCGACTGGCCCGACGGGTTTTGTCGGCGCGATATCGGGTGGCGGGCTCTGGACTGAGTTCCGGACCGCGCTGCGCGCGATCCGATAGATGCGGGGGCCAGCCCCCGCACGCAGGTTCAAGCGGGGACCAGCCCCTGCACCCCCGGGAAATTTATGGCCAGAAGAAGGGGCGGATCAGATCTGTTTCTCTGGCATTTGTACGACAAGGCCGTCCAGCGCGTCGCTGACCTTCAACTGACACGTCAGGCGCGAGCGCTCGGGATCGGGCTCGAACGCGAAGTCCAGCATGTCCTCTTCCATGTCGTCTTTCGCCGGCAGCTTCTCGACCCAGGCCGGATCCACATAGACATGGCAGGTCGAACAGGCGCAGGCGCCGCCGCAATCGGCCTCGATGCCGGGGATGTTGTTGTCGCGCGCGCCTTCCATCACGGTCAGGCCGTTGGCGACCTCGACCTCGTGCTTGGTGCCGTTATGTTCGATGTAGGTTATCTTCGCCATGTATTCGGGCTCCCGTCGCTTCATCTTACAAGGGTTCCTAGACGCGCCATTTAGCCGATGCCAGTCCCATTTGCGACATCACGCGGAAAAGAGTTGCGCAAAATTCGCGATGTTCTACTTATGTTCTCATGAGAGTTTTCTCCGAGAGCACGGCCCATGACTGGCCACGCCCGCCTTCCGCGCTGGTGGCCGCGCGCATGGACGACCCGCCGGACGGGGCGCGCATCACCGTCGCGGGCCTCGTCATCCTGCGCCAGCGCCCCGGCACGGCCAAGGGCGTGATCTTCATCACGCTCGAGGACGAAACCGGCGTGGTCAACATCGTGGTCTGGCGCGCACTTTACGAGAAATACCGCCGCGCGGTCATTGCCGGGCGGCTGCTGCGCGTCACCGGCCGTATCCAGCGGCAATCAGGCGTCGTGCACGTCATCGCCGAGGACGTCGAAGATATCTCGCACTTGCTGGATCGCCTGCTGGAGGACGCGGGCGACAGCACACTTCCCCAAGCGGATCAAACCGGGTAAGATACTGCAAAACACGCCTAAAAAGGCACGAGCGGATGATCCGACCAACCCTGATAGCCCCCTGCGCCCTTCTGGCGCTGGCCGCCTGTGGAGACATGTCCGACGCGGGTAACGACGCGGTGCAGCGGCTGGACACCCCCCCACCCGGCGCGGCCCCCGGCACCTGCTGGGCACAAGACACCTCGCCCGCCGTGGTGGAAACCGTGACCGAGCAGATCCTCGTCAGCCCCGCCGAGGTGGCCGATGACGGCACTGTCACGCGTCCTGCCAGCTACCGGACCGAAACCGCGCAGAAGATCGTGCAGGAACGGCGCGTAACCCGGTTCCAGGTTCCCTGCCGCACCCAACTGACGCCGGAATTCAACGCCTCGGTACAGCGCGCCCTCAAGGCCCGCGGGCTCTATCGCGGGCCGATCAACGGCCAGTTGGATCGCGGCACCCGCGCCGCCATCCGCCGCTTTCAAAAGCCGCAGGGATTTGATTCCGATATCCTGTCCATTGCCGGCGCGCGCCAGCTTGGATTGATCGCGGTCGCCCGCGACACGCCGGACAACCCGGAATAATCGGCTTTCGTTAACCAAAGGTTTACCAAATTTAACCAATCTGAACGCGTGAGGTGCAATGCTGCTCAAGCGCGTTATCATTCCCGTTTTGCTGATCGCCAGCGTCGCGCCGGCGCTGGCCGGTCCCTGGATGCGGACCGAGGGTGAAACCTTCTTGAGCTATTCAATCGAGACCGACTTCGAGAACGGCATTTCCGATGGCAGCGGTTTCTACGGCTCGTTTTATGCCGAGCATGGGCTGACGCACGGCTTGACCCTTGGCCTCGATGCGGGCGGCCACGAGGACGACATGTCCAAGGCCATCGCGTTCCTGCGCTGGCCCATCGGCGCCACCGACCGCAGCACGCGCATCGTCCCAGAATTCGGCCTTGGGATGGCTCGGGAAACTTTCGCGCTTCGGCCGGGTCTCAGCGTCGGACGCGGGTTTGAGCTTGGGGATAAACCCGGCTGGCTGAGTATCCACAGCCGGGCGGTGATCATCGGCAGTTTCGATGGCATTCTGGAAACCGATATCACCTTCGGCCTCAGCCCCCGCCCCGACGCCAAGATCATCCTGCAACTACAGACTGGCATCCCGACGCAAAGTGATCCTTACGCCAAGCTGGCTCCATCCTACATACGCCGCATCGCACCGGGCCGCCACGTCGAACTCGGGCTTGTCGCCGGCGTGGCAGAGGCCGATGATTTCAAGCTGAAATTCGGCCTCTGGCAACAGTTCTGATGCGTTGCGCGACACCTCCCGTGCATCAGATCAGATCGTCGATCCTGATGCGCATCGTGACCGTCCCGCTGACCGCCTTTTCCCAGCGCAGGTTGACGCTGTCCTTGTTCGGTCCTTCCTTTCCGTCGTAGTAAGGCACCCCGAAATAGGCCGTTCCATCGGCTTCGCGGATCGCCCGCTCTGCCACGATCGACTCGACCGTCTGCGCCCAAGCCTCGAAGGGCAGCTTGGGATGAGGCGACACGACCCATGTCTTCTGCGCGCTGGCCTCGGTATGTTGCATGACCAACGGGTTTTCCACCTGGATATTGACGTTGAAATAGGCGTTGTCCTCGAAGCGGATGTTGCGGAACCGCTCGAAGTTCATGGTCGCAAAGCTGGTGTCGATGCCCTCGAAGCGGTCAATCGGCCCGTCGATCAGGCGCACCGTGTTGCCCGTGACCGTCAGCCCGTTGATGAAGTGCCCCGGCCCATACGGTTTCACGGACAGGAAATTGAAAGAGGGCGCAGTGCTCTGGCTGAGGAAAACGTTACTGGTGATGGACAAAGCGCTGAACGAAAATTCGCTCGAGAAATCGGGCGCCTCGTCATACTCGTTGGTCCACTCGATCGAACCGTCGCAGATATAATTGCCGGTGAAGGTGCCCCGGTTGTTGGTCCGCGCCATAACGAAAATTGCGCTGCGCGGCCCCGGATCAGCACTGTCGCCCTGGAAACAGTGGTTGCCCATGATGATGCTGGACGATCCCGCCAAAATCGCGAAATGCTTGAAGAAATTGCACCGGCAATTGCGGATCTTGATGTCGTTGCCGTTGCAGTTCATCCCGATCGTTGTCCGGTCGGGCACCAGCAAAGGACTTTCCCGCGACAAAAACTGGCAGCGGTCGATCATCATGCCCTGGTCGCCCTCGCCGTGGCTGGTGATCCCCCGGTCGCGCGGCTGTGTGAAGAAACAATCCCGGAAATGTATGGCCGATCCCGCGGGGGGCAGCAGCACGGCACTGCAATCGCCGCCGCACTGGAACTCGACATTCGATACCGCGAATTTCGAGATCTGCGAGAAGCCGCTGAAATCCCACATATATTTGAACCGTTTGAACGTGTAGTTCTGCGTGCCTTCCGCATCAAAGAGCGGGTGACTGAGGGTGACGGTCTGGGCACCGACGTTTTTGGAACGCACATAGACCTCTCGGCCCACCCCGTTGCCCGTGACCAGCGAACCGACCTGGATATTGGCCACGTTCGCCACGTTGATCAGTCGCTTGTTGTCGTTGGCGTTGTACGTTGCCTGCGAGGTGACAGTATCGGTGTCCCAGTTCGCCCCCGGAAAAACCGAGAATTGCGCGTTCTTGATCACGTGTCGCGTCTTGTAGGTGGTCCGGTTCGGCACGGCGGCCTGCATGTCCACAGGTTCGCGCAGCGCCACCTTGCGGCCTTTCATGTCCAGCTCCACGTGGCCGGGGTTGTTCAGCAGCGCCTGGTAGGCCTTCTTGAACGCCATCTCGGTTTCACCGCCGAAAGCGTCCACGTATTTGGAAAAGTCGAAATCGTTGACCAGCTCGAAAATCTTGTCGACCGGCATGGTGACCTCGCCCTCGAACTCGACCTTGCTTTGCATGGCCAGGCTGTCGCCCAGAAAATACGTACCGGCGGACACCAGCACGGTCCGGCCATGCGCCGCGGCATCCGCGGCCTCGAACGCAGGCAGGTCATTGGTGCTGCCATCCCCTTTCGCGCCGTAATCGCGCACGTCCACCAGTCCGACCAGATCGCGCAGGAAGATGCTGGTTACATCCTCGATCCTAATGTCGTCGATCCGCACCACGCCGCTATTCGGCCCCGTCAGGTCGATGCCGAAATGGCCATACAGGGGCTCTGTGCCCCAGACCATGTCGACACCGCCGCGGTCGCCGCTGCCGACAATAGCCGTGACCTCGACCACCTCGCCATAGTTGGTCAGCGCCACGCTCGGGCCGGTCTCGACCAGGCCGTTGACATGGGCGCCGCCCGCACCGCCGGCCCAGGCCGCGATGCGCACGTTCGGCAGGTTCCCGGCAATTGCCTTAACCCGAGCGGTGATCTGCAGGTAACAGCCCGGCAGGATCGGCGTCTCGCCCATGTACCGCAGTTTCTGAACGGCTTGGGTTTTCTGGATCTCCAGCGCCCCGCCGAAATCCTGATCGGCAGGCACGAAGGCGGCGTTGGCCGCCCCATCATACGTGTCGGACCCCGGCGTGCCGTTCCCGCTCGACCAGACGTCCAGCCCGTTCGCATAGGCCGGCGGCATGAAGGTGATGCCATCGGTAATTGCCTTGTTCATGAATTTCCCTTTCCGCGCCAGGGGGCCGTCCCCAAGGCGTCACATGTTTGCCAGCCATAGGCGCGAACCGGAGCGCACCCGGGCTTCGGGAAATATCAACGGGGAGTTAACGGGACCTCAGGACACCGTGACGGTGCCCGACCTTTGGCGGCCTATGCCAATGGCGGTGTGAATTGTACCTAAAGTGGGTAAAAACCCACTATATCAGGCATTCTCATAGGCCGAATTGGGCCTACGCCATTCCGCCCTGCACCAGCCGATCCGCCAACCGCGCATAAGCCTCCGACACCGGACCGTACTCCAGCGCCACGGGCCGCCCGGCGTCGCCGCCCAGCCGTGTGTCGAGGTCGATCGGCAAGGCCCCCAACAGCGGCAACTCCAGCCTCTCGGCCTCCTGCGCCACGCCGCCATGGCCGAAAATCGCCGCCTCGTATCCGCATTGCGGGCAATGGAACATCGACATGTTCTCGATCAGCCCCAGCACCCGCGTCTTCAGCGTGTTGAACATGTCGATCGCCTTGCGCGCATCCAGAAGCGCCACATCCTGCGGCGTCGAGACCACCAGTGCACCGGTGGGCGCCGCCCTTTGGCACAGGGTCAACTGCACATCCCCCGTTCCCGGCGGAAGGTCCACCAGCAGCACGTCCAGCTCGCCCCAGTCCACTTGGCTTATCATCTGCTGCAAAGCCCCCATCAGCATCGGCCCTCGCCAGACAACGGCGCGGTCCTCTTCGATCATCAGTCCGATGGACATCATCTTGACGCCATGTGCCTCCAGCGGAGTCAGGATCTTGCCGTCCGGGCTGCTCGCCCGCTCGGTCACGCCCATCATGCGCGGCAGGCTCGGCCCGTGTATATCGGCGTCCAGCAAGCCCACGCGCCGTCCCGCCCGGGCGAGTGCCACTGCAAGGTTCGACGCCACGGTCGACTTGCCCACGCCGCCCTTCCCGGACGCCACCGCCAGAATCGACTTCACCCCGCCTGGGCGGATCGACGCGCTTCCGCCCTCGGGGTGCCGGCCCACCTTCAGTGACGGGGTCGGGGCCTCGGGCGCCTGTGCGGTCAACGCCACCTGCGCCGAAGTCACTCCTTCGACCGACAGCGCCGCGCGCTCGGCGGCTGCTCTCAAGGGCTCCATGTGGCGGGCCATCTCGGCAGTGGGCGCCTCCAGCACGAATCGCACTTCGCTGCCTTCGAGTCGCATCGCACGCACCATGTCGCGTGAAATCACGGTACCACCGTCCGGCAGTTCAAGCCGTTCCAGCTCCTGGCGCACTTTGTCGAGTATTTCCGTCATGCCCTGCCTCCATGCATCTGCGCCGCCAAAAGTCGCATTTCTGAAAGCAGGCACAACCCCCGTTTCAATCCCGCACAAAAAACCGGCAAATAGATGATATTGCACGCAAAAAATGAACTATTCTTCTATGCGCTTCCTGCATAGCCGCGTTGCAGCAAAATCTATTGTGCACGCGCAGCATATCGCTATCTTTAACTCAACAGCGAACGAAACGGCCACCGCGCCAAACGCTCGCTAAAACAATCAGGTGCTTCTCCTCCCGTTTGGCACCTGTTCGGGATACCGCCTCTCCTCCCTTGTGCGGTCCCGGCAAGACCTGGGCTCAGAACGAGCCCAACTGTAACGAACGGTCCCTTCCTCCTCCCTGGGACCCGACGTAAAGAACGGCGGCGCCTCTCCTCCTCCCTGGCGTCGCCGTTTTTTTTGCGCGACACCATCCATTCCTCTTCCGGACACCTGAACCGGATGCGCCCCGCCGCATGTGACAACGGGGCCAAATTCCGTAAGCTCAGTGCATGACCCGAGCCGCGCGCCCGCGCCGTCCGCGGGCCATCGGCGCCGCATGCCGCGCCTCTTCCAGGAAATCGACGAAGGCACACGCCGCAGCACTGCCCGGGTTCTGCACAACTGGCTCGGCCAGCGCCTCGCGCAACACGCGCGCCGTGACGGTCCCCGGATAGGCGAAAACCCATTCCAGGAATCCCAGTCGCGCCACGGCCTCGGCCTCCGCGCCGGTGGCGCCGCTGCGCTCCAGTCCATCCATGATCGGTGTCAGGTTCATGTTTTCTGCTCTTCCTCCGGCCACACCCCGGGCCGGACTGGGGCGAAGGAAAGCCGCGCGAGAACCGCTTTTCGGTCCACCGCCCGTACCGCCCCCCGCGGTTCGACGTTCACCCCAAGGGCTGGTTTCCGGGCTTGGCGGGGGTGCGGATACGCGCGCCTTCCCGGGGCATCTTGCCCCAGTGGCCCTCTGCGGTATCCCCCATCCTTACCGTTGCGGGGGCAGCGCCGGACTTGCACCGGCTTCCCAATTCTCCACGGCTTTCGTGGCACCTTCGGGACCATCATCTTGCCGCCAACCGGCCTCTGGCGCAACACGCGATTGCGACCTTGAAGGGCCTCCCGACGACACATGCGTCAAACCAGCCCTCAGGCCAGAACGTCGGCCCATTCGGGATGCCGTCGAAACTGCGCCGCGGCAAAGGGGCAAAGCGGCGTGATCTTGCGGCCCGCCGCCCGGGCATCCTCCACCGCGCGCGTGACCAGCGCCAAGCCCACACCATCGCCACGATATTCGTCCGGCACGCCGGTATGGTCGATAATCATTCCCGAGCTTCCCAACTTGGAATAGGTCAGCTCGGCCTCCGGTCCGTCACCGATGCGGGTGACATAGCGCCCCTTGCTCTCGCCGTCCTCGTGTTCGATCTGCATGTCTGTCTCCCATGGCCGAGCGCAGGATGCCGCACCGCCGACGAAAGGTCCATCACACTGTACATCGCGTGCCGTATGCACGACGCCGAACCAAACGCAAAACGGCGCCCCGAGGGGACGCCGCTCCATGGTCCGGGCCGGCAGGATCACTCCGCCGCCAACTGCTCCATCACCTCATCGCTGGCCTCGAAATTCGTCGTGACGTTCTGCACGTCATCGTCATCCTCCAGCGCGTCGATCAGCTTCATCAGCTTCTGCATCGCTTCCAGGTCCAGCTCAGTCGTGGTCGTGGGCCGCCAGACCAGCTTGGTTTCGTCACTCTCGCCCAGCTCCGCCTCCAGCGCGGTGCTGACGTCGTTCAGATCGGTATCCGCACACCACACGGTATGCCCGTCCTCGCCCGATTCCACGTCCTCGGCCCCGGCCTCTATCGCGGCCATCATCACCGTATCGGCGTCGCCCGCGCCCGCCGGGTAGGTGACCTGCCCCTTGCGTTCGAACATGAACCCGACAGAACCAGTCTCGCCCAGGTTCCCGCCATGCTTGGTGAAGGTCGAGCGGACCGTGCTGGCGGTACGGTTGCGGTTGTCGGTCATCGCCTCGACAATCACCGCCACGCCGTTGGGACCATAGCCCTCATAGCGAATTTCCTCGTAATCCTCGCCGTCGCCCGCGACCGATTTCTTGATCGCCCGGTCGATATTGTCATTCGGCATCGACTGCGACTTGGCCTGCTTGATCGCAAGGCGCAGGCGCGGGTTCTTGTCGGGGTCCGGATCGCCCATTTTGGCGGCAATCGTTATCTCCTTGGAAAATTTGGAGAAAAGCTTTGCCCGCTGGGCATCCTGACGCCCCTTACGGTGCTGAATATTCGCCCATTTTGAGTGGCCGGCCATGACGCGCCTCCGATGACATGTGTAAAGTTCACGCCTCTATAAATCAGGCGCGGGCCGCTGTGCAATCCCGGCAATCGACTGTTGCGCCGCCGCCCGTTGCCTCTAGGCTGGCCGGACGGGCCGCGCCCGTCAGACCGCTCCGGAAAGACCTCGCCCAGATGACCCAGGACCAGATCATACTCTTCGCGCTTTTCGGCGGCGTGTTCGCGCTACTGCTCTGGGGCCGCTACCGCTACGATATCGTCGCGTTCGGCGCGCTGATGCTGGGCGTGGTGCTGGGTGTCGTGCCCACCGAGCAGGCCTTTACCGGCTTCGGTCACCCGGCAACGATCATCGTGGCCCTCGTCCTCGTTGTCTCCGCCGGTCTGGTACGCTCGGGCGCGGTCTTTCTCATCACCCGGACGCTGGTCGACAGCTCGCGCAGCCTCGGCGCGCATATCACCATCATGGGCGGCATCGGCGGCGTGCTCTCGGCCTTCATGAACAACGTCGCGGCACTGGCCCTGCTGATGCCCGTCGACGTCCAGACCGCGCGCAAGGCCAAGCGCCCTCCGGGACTCAGTCTCATGCCGCTTTCCTTTGCCACGATCCTTGGCGGCATGGTCACACTTATCGGCACGCCCCCAAACATCATCATCGCCGGCATCCGCGAGGACGCCTTGGGGCAATCCTACTCCATGTTCGACTTTGCCCCCGTCGGCGCCGTCACCGCGCTTGCCGGTCTTGTCTTCGTCGCCCTCATCGGCTGGCGGCTCATTCCGGCCCGCGACGACAGCGGTCTGCACGCCGCCGAACTGGCCGATTACCTGGCCGAACTCACCATCCCCGAGGACAGCGCCCAGATCGGCAAGCGCCTCGCAGAGTTGCAGGAGGATGCCGACAGCAACGACGTCGCGCTTCTCGGCGTGGTGCGCGACGGCAAACGCCGCTATGGCCGTGCCCGCAACACCATTCTGCAAGCCGGCGACGCGCTCGTGATCGAGGCCACGCCCGACGCGCTGGATGAGTTCCGCTCCGCGCTGTCTCTCGCCTTTTCGGACTCCAAGCGCGAGGACAAGGTCCGCGCCGCCGGCGACGGGCTCGACATGATCGAGGTCGTGGTCCCCCGCGATGCACGCATCGCCGGCCGCACGGCCCAGTCCGTGGGCCTGAATTGGCGTCAGCGCTCGGTACTGATGGGTATCTCCCGCCGCGGCCGCCAGATCCGCGAGCAAGTGCGCAAGACAACGATTCAGCCGGGCGATATCCTCCTTCTGCTGGTCCCGCACGAAACCGGCTCGGACGTGACCGAGTGGCTGGGCTGCCTGCCGCTGGCCGAACGCGGGCTGAAAGTGACGCAGGACCGCAAGACTTGGGCTGCCATCGGCATCTTCGGCGCCGCCGTCGCCGCGGCCAGCTTTGGCCTGCTCTATCTGCCCATCGCGCTCGGGCTGGTGGTCATGGCCTATGTGCTGACGCGCATCGTCCCGCCGTCGGAGCTCTACACCCATATCGAGTGGCCCGTGGTGGTGCTGCTCGGCTCGATGATCCCCCTGGGTGCCGCATTCGAAGAGGCCGGCGGCACCGCCCTGCTCGCGGGCGGCCTCGTCGACCTGACGGCAGGCTTCCCCGCCTGGGCGATCCTGACCGTGCTGATGGTGGTCACGATGACGCTCTCCGACGTGCTCAACAACACCGCGACCACCATTGTCGCCGCCCCCGTCGGCATCCAGATGGCCAGCACGCTCGACGTCTCGCCCGACCCGTTCCTGATGGCCGTCGCGGTGGCCGCGTCCTCGGCCTATCTCACGCCGATCGGGCACAAGAACAACACGCTGATCCTCGGCCCCGGCGGCTACGCCTTCGGGGATTACTGGCGCATGGGTCTGCCGCTCGAAATCATCGTGGTTGCCGTGTCCGTGCCGGCGATCCTGGTGTTCTGGCCGCTTTAGACGCCCGGCTTCAGCGGCAGTGCCGCGCGATCTCGCGCTCGCGCAGGCCCGTCTCGACCAGCAGGCACTTGTCCCGCGCAGCATAGTAATAGCCCCGCGCGTACCACATTACCGCATCGGGCTCGCTGCCATCTGATACCAGCCACGCGCCGCGCAGGTATTTCACCGCGTATTTCAGGTTGGTCTCAGGATTCAGCAGGTCGCTCGCCTGACCCTGGAACCCCATGCCCCGTGCCGTGGCGGGCAGGATCTGCATCATCCCCCAATACGGACCATTGCGCGCCTTGGGGCGGTAATCACTCTCGCGCTGCACCACCCGGTGCACCAGAGACCGCGGCACCTCGTAGTTGTCGGCATACTGGTTGATCAGCGCCCGGATCTGCGGCGTCTCGTTGGGATAAAGCGGCGGGTTGTGCCGCGCTGGCGGCTCCGACGCCTCTTTAGCGCTGCATCCCGCAACCACGCACACCAGCATCAAGGCCATCAAACGCCGCATCAGAGAATCCCCCGGTTTTTCGGTCTTTTTCCCCAAGCCCCGGTCTCTGGCAAGCTTGCAGAATTCCGACGGGCGAGAATCCGCCATTTATATTTGGGCCGTCCTCTTGCAAACCACGCGGCCCATCCCATTTCACCGCCATCCGGGTGCGAGGCTCCGCCCGGCGGCTACGAAAGCGCGGAGTCGCGCCGAGAGTGCTTTCCTCCCCTTGGACCAACCCCATGCGCATCATAACCGCTGCAGTCGCGATCGCCGTCGCAACCCTCCCCGCCTTCGCAGATGAAACCGAGGGCCACGTCCTCGCCTTCGACCGCATCGACGGCATCATCGTTCTTACCGACAAGACCGTCTGGGAAGTGCCCACCGAGATCACCCTGCCCGAGGACCTCGGTCGCGGCGATCGCGTCCTCTTCGAGTACGACACCGCCGGCGAAGACGGCATGACAAAGCTTAACGCCGTCACGCGCCTGGCCACCGCGCTGCCCGAAGGCACCGACGGCGGCAGCTAAGCCTGGCATCCCGGGGCCGGCCTCACCCGGCCCTGGCTTGCGCAGACCGCGGTGGCCTCACGCCCACCCCACGGCGGCGCGATAGAGATGCCAGGTCGCATGACCCAGCACCGGCAGCACGACGATCAGCCCCAGGAATAGCGGCACCGTCCCGATCAGCATCAGGACAGCCACGATGGCACCCCACCTGGCCACTGTTGCCGGGTTCTTCTGCATCACCCGCAACGAGGTGGCGACCGCCACAGCCAGCCCGACCCGGCGGTCGATCAGCATCGGAAATGTCGTCAGGCTGACCGCCAGCACCATCACCGCAAAGACCGCGCCAACCGCCATTCCGACCGCGATCATCGTCCAGCCCGGCCCGGTCGTCAGCACATCCGTCACGAAACCCGACAGGCTCTGCGGGGGCTGTGGCCCCAGCGTCCAGTCATAGATCTTCATCGCCGCCAGCATCCAGATGATGAACACCCCCAGCAGGTACACCGCCATCACCAGCACCGGCCCGATATTCTCCGCCCGGATCACCGACAGCGCGGCGCTCCATCCCACGTCGTCGCGCTGCTCCGCCTGTCGGCTCATCTCGTATAGGCCGATCGCCACGATCGGCCCCAACAGCAGGAACCCCGCCGCCAGCGGAAACAGCATCGGTAACATCGCCCGGTGAAAGGCGAAGAACGACAGGCACAGCCCGATCGCCGGATAGATCATCACCAGGAACATCACGTCACTTCGAAAGCGGCTGAAATCGGCATAGCCCTTGCGCAGCGCCTCGCTCAGATCTCCGTGTGACAGCGACCTGGCCTTCGGCGTGGCGCCTGCCTCGCCGCTCAGCGCGACGGTGGCATCGCCCACCGACCGGCTCACGCCGGACACGCCCTGAAAGAACCATGAAAGTGGATTTCCGATAGTCTTGACCATGAGACACTCCCTTCCTCCATTCGGCCGGGCATCCCGGTCGGATTAGGTTCGGCGGGTCTCGTCACTTGGCGGAACACCCGCCTGTCTGGTCATCCTACCACAACCAAGGCGTGCAGGTGATCACTATTTAGGGACAGCGCCCGTCAGCGACGGCGCCCCTGACCTTTCACTGTTCCAGGAACACCCGAAGGTCCGGCAACCGCCTCACAGCGGCCAGATGAACGGGATCAGCGCACTGGCCAACACCCCCACGCTCAGGTTCAACGGCACGCCCACCTTCAGGAAATCGGTAAACTTGTAGCCTCCTGGCCCATAGACCAGCGTGTTGGTCTGGTACCCGATGGGCGTGGCGAAACTGGCCGAGGCCGCGACCATCACCGCCACCACAAGCGCCCGCGCGTCGATCCCCATCGCATCCGCCAGCCCGATGGCAATGGGCGTCACCACCACCGCTACCGCGTTGTTGCTCACCAGTTCCGTCAGGATCGAGGTCAGAAGGTAGATCGCCCAGACGATCAGGAAGGGCGGTAATGACGACAGCGCCGGCGCCACCGCATTCACGATCAGCTGCACCGCCCCCGACGCATCCAGCGCCGCCCCGATGGCCAGCATCGAAAAGATCAGCGCCAACAGCCGCCCCTCGACAAAGGAAAACGCCTCCTCCGCATCGATGCAGCGCGACAACAGCACCACAGCCAGCGCGATCACCGTCAGCGCCAGGATCGGCGCCACGCCCAGGGCGGCCAGGATCACGATCCCCGCCAGGGCCGCCAGCGCCACCGGCGCGTGCCCCCGCCGGAACGCCTTGGCCGACGGATGGCTGACGTCAACCAAGTCCATTTCGCCCGCCAGCCGCTTGATGTCCTCCGGCGCGCCTTCCAGCAGCAGCGTGTCGCCCACCCGCACGATCAGGTCGTCCAGTTGCCGCCCGATATTCTGGTTCCGCCGGTGCACCGCAAGCGGATAGACCCCGAACCGCCGCCTCAAGCGTAGCGATCCCAGGCTGCGCGCCACCATCTTGCACCCCGGCGTGATCAGGACCTCTACCGTTGTCGTCTCCACCTGCGACACCTGGTCGACGCGCTTCAGCTCCTTGTTGCGCTGCAGGCTCAGCAGCTCGGTCATCTGCGTGCGCAGCACCACCCGGTCGCCCACCTGCAACTCCACTCCCTGCAAGTTCCGCCTCAGCGAGATATCGCCCCGCACCACGTCCACCAGCCGCACGCCCTCGCGCTTGAACAGCTGCACGCCGGTCACTTCCCGGCCAATCAGGTTGCTCTCCGGCGGGATCACCGCCTCGGTGAAGAACTTCATCTTCGAGCGGTCCGACAGCATGTCCGCCATGCTCTCGCGCTCCGGCAACAGGCGCGGCGCGATCAAATACAGGTACACCGCGCCCCAGGCCACCAGGCACAGCGCCAGCGGCGTCACCTCGAAAATCCCGAAAGGCTCCATACCCTGCGACCGCGCCACGCCGTCGACCAGCAGGTTGGTCGAGGTCCCGATCAGCGTCAGCGTCCCGCCCAGAATGGCCGCGTAACTCAACGGGATCAGCATCTTCGAGGCCGTCACCCCCAACGTCCGCGCCAGTTGCACGAAGATCGGGATCATAACCACGACCACCGGCGTATTGTTCATGAAGGCCGAGCCGAAGACCACGAAGACCATCAGCAACCCGATCGCCAGCTTGGGGTTCACCTTGGCCTGCCGGTCCGCCACCGTCGTGAACGCGTCCAGCGCGCCCGTGCGCACCAGCGCCCCCATCACCACGAACATCCCGGCGATGGTCCAGGGCGCGGGATTGGACAGCACGTCGAGGCCCGCATCATAAGGCAGCACCCCCAGCGCCAGCAGCACCGCCGCCCCGCTCAGCGCGACCACCTCTGTAGGATAGACCTCGCGTATGAACAGCACGAACATCACCGCGACCACACCCAGCGCGACCAGCGGCTGGGCGCCCTGCGAAAGTTCAATGAATTGCATCAGCTCTGCCTGTCCCGGTCCGATGTCATGCCAGCTTCGGCATTCTCATCTATCACGCGCCCCGGCACAAGAACCCGTGCGGCCCGGGGCTGCACCAGGAACATCCCAAGCATCATCACCCCCAGCGCCAGCCAGACCCAGATCGAATAGCTTTCGCCCAAGAGCGTCATCGACCACAGCACCCCCGCCGCCGTCACCATGTACGATGTCTGCGCCGAGAAGACCGACCCGGCATGGCCCACCATCCACACGTAAGAGGCATAGACCAGCGCGTGCAGCGCCGCCGCCCCCAACAGCGCCAGCTCCGGCATACCCACGCCCTTCAGCGGGTTGATCCACTGCCCCGTACCCACCGCGACGGGCAGCGCCACGACCGCCCCGATCATTGATGCACCGATGATCACCTGCATCGGGTCCAGGCCCTGCGTGCCCCATTTCGCCACCAGGTTGCCTTCGGTCGCGTAAAGTGCCGGCGCACACAGCGCCACCAGAACGAACAGCGCCGAGGTTCCCGTGGGCAAGCTCGCCTCCGGCCCCACCAACAGGACGATGCCCCCCAGCCCCAGCATCACGCCCCAAAGCCGCTGCCACTCGAAGGTCTCGTTGCCCATCAGCACAGCGATCGGCAACGAGAACATGGCGACCGAGGCGATCACGATCGACATCACCCCGCCCGACAGCTGGGCCGCCGCTGTGTAAAAGAAGATATCCGGCAAGACCGCCCCGCACAGCGCCACCATCAGGAACAGCCGCAGATAGGCCCGTGCGAAGACAGGCCTGCGCCCCCGCAAAAGCGTCACCGCGCCCAGGCAAACCACCACGATGATCAGCTGCCAGAAGATCAGGCCGAAGGGCTGGTGCCCGGTGCTCACCGCAATCTTGCTCAGCGGAATCGACAGGCCCCACCCCAGCCCCATGGCAACCAGAGCGGCATAAAGCCCGAGGGTCCGCCTCATGGACCGCTGGCCGCCAGCCGCCCGCCCTCGCGGACCATTTCAACCCGGACCGCTTTTCCGGTGGCGTCGTCCGTCTCCACGTACAGCCCGCACAAGGTCACCTCGCCCATGGCCGGCGTGAATCGCTCCTTGCCCATCCCGGTCACGAAGCGCCGCATCGGCTCGGTCTTGTCCATGCCGATCACGCTCAGGTAATCGCCGCACATGCCCGCATCCGACTGAAAGGCCGTGCCGCCCGGCAGGATCTGCGCATCGGCGGTGGGCACATGGGTGTGGCTGCCCACGACGATGCTTGCGCGCCCATCGCAGTAATGCCCCATGCCCATCTTCTCGCTGGTGGCCTCGCAATGGATGTCGATCAGGCTGGCCTGCACCGCGCCGCCCGGCACATGCGTCCGCATCACCGTGTCCACGGCGCTGAACGGGTCGTCAAAGGCCCGTTTCATGAATACTTGCCCCAGCACCTGCGCCACCAGCACCTTGCGCCCCCGCGCATCGGAAAAGACGGCCGAACCGCGCCCCGGCGCGCCCTTGGCAAAGTTCAGGGGCCGCACGATCCGCGGCTCGCCCTCGATATATTGCAGCATGTCCTTCTGGTCGAACGCGTGATCGCCCAGCGTCAGGCAATCCGCGCCCGCCTCCAGCAACGCCTTGGCATGTGCCCCGCTCAGCCCCATCCCGCCGGTGGCGTTCTCGCCGTTGACCACGACGAAATCCACCTTCCACGCCTCGCGCAGGCCCGGCAAACGCTCCGCGACGGCCTGCCGCCCGGCCCGGCCCATCACGTCTCCAAGATACAAAATCTTCATGGCAAAACTGGTAGAGACACCGCTTCCAAAGGGCAAGGGCCAGCGATGCCCGACCGCCGTCCCGGGCTTGACCCGGGACCTCGCACCTCCTCGCGCCGCCCGACCTCAGCCCGACACAACCTCGTAGCGCGTCTCAAAGACAATAGGAAACGCCACCGACCGCGCCACGAAACAGACCTCGTGAATGCGCCCATGGATCGCATCCGCCGCCTCAAGGTCGGTGCCCTCCGGCACCGTGATCACCGGGCGCAGCACGGCCCGCGTGAACCGCCCCTTGCCCGAGCGCTCGACTTCCGCCTCTCCCAGCGGATCGTCAACATATCCCTGCACCGCGATCCCCGCGTCGCTGGCGAAGTGCAGGTACCACAGCATGTGGCACGCACTCACCGTCGCCAGCAACAGGTCTTCGGGATTGTGCAGGTTTGGGTCTCCGCCCAGCATCGGATCATTCGAACACGCCACCACCGGCTTGCCCGGTGTCTCGATGTTCCACTTTCTGTCATAGCCCTTGTAAGTCCGGGTGCCATCGCCCCGGTTGCCGGTCCAGACCACCTTGGCGGTGTAGTCGTGGGTGTCCATGTTCATCTCCTTCCGGCAGGCGCGAGAGGTTTGCCGCGCGAGCACCAGACCGCGGGATGGCGACCCAACAGTTGGTCAGGGCACTTTATCTCAACAACTTCCGCAAAACCTCAAATCAAATCGCCAGCGTCCCCCAATCGCCAGCCCGTCGCACCAAAGGTGCGCCGTACATAGTCGGCACGCCTTCGGCGTGACGGGCGGTCCCCCTATCGGCGATTGCGTGCAATCGCCTTTCGGTCAGCGGACGATCGCGCGGCGGCGCAGCAAGCTGCGCTTTGCTTCCGCGACTTTAACAACATCGACCGCCGTGGTGGAAAAAGCCGCCCCCATCAGAACGAAATCACTTCTTTCTCCGTCACCACCATGTCCAGCGGCTGGTCCGTGGGCTCCAGCGGCAGCCCCTCGGCCTCCTGCGCCGCAAAGGCAAAGCCGATGGCCAGCGTCGCCCGCTTGCCCCTCAACAGCTCCAGCGTCCGGTCGTAGAAGCCCCCACCATAACCCAGCCGACCGCCATTCCGGTCGAACGCCACCAAAGGCACGATCAGGATCTCAGGCTCGAAGAAATTGTCGACCTCAGGCACCTTTGCCCCGAACGGCCCATCGCGTAGCGCCCCGCCCGGCTCCCAGCGCGAGAACTTCAACGGCATCCCCTCGCCTTCGATCACCGGCACGCCAACGGCGCCATGCGCCGTCGCCTCGCTCATCGCCGGCAACGGGTCGATCTCGGTGCGAATGGGCATGTATCCGGCCAGCGGCACGCCGCGATACCCGGCAAGAACGCCAGACAACAGGCCCGCCCCGGCGCCTTCTGCCGCGTAAAACGCAGCCTTGCGCCGCGCGAACGCCGCCTTTCGCGCCGCCGCTTTCACCTCCGCCAGGTCGCTCACAGCAGCACCACCGCAGCCAGGCCCAGGAAGGCGAAAAAGCCCACCACGTCCGTCACCGTCGTCACGAACGCGCCCGAGGCCAACGCCGGATCAACGCCCACCCGGTCCAGCACCACCGGAATGACCGTGCCCGCCAGCCCGGCCATCACCAGGTTGATCACCATCGCAGCGCCTATGACGTAGCCCAGCTCTGGCCCGCCGAACCACAGCACGCCCACGATCCCCATAACCACGGCAAAGATCAGGCCATTGACCAGCCCCACCAGCACCTCGCGCCGGATGAACCGCCACACGTTTGACCCTGTAAGGTCCTTCGTCGCAATCGCCCGCACCGCCACGGTCAGGCTCTGCGTGCCCGCGTTGCCGCCCATCGACGCCACGATCGGCATCAAGACCGCCAGCGCCACGATCTGCGCAATCGCCGCCTCGAACTGCGCGATCACAAGGGACGCCATGATCGCCGTTAAAAGGTTCACCGCCAACCAGGGAAACCGCCGCTTGGTGGTGCTGATGACCCGGTCGCTCAACGATCCTTCCTCGCTCACACCGGCCAGCCTCAGGATGTCCTCCTCGTGTTCCTCGTCCAGAACGGCCATGGCGTCGTCGATGGTGATCACCCCCACCAGCCGCTCGTCCTCGTCCACCACCGGGGCGGAAATCAGGTGATACTGGTTGAACGCATAGGCCACGTCGCCCTCGTATTGCTCGGCGGGAATGACATGAAACGTCTCTTCCACCAGCGAACTCAGCATCACCTCCCGGCGCGACGCCATCAGCTTGCCCAGCGTCACGTTGCCCACCGGCTTCAGCCGCGGGTCCACCAGCACGATATGATAGAACTGGTCCGGCAGATCATCCTGGTCGCGCAAGTAATCGATCGCCTCGCCCACGTTCCAGTGCTCCGGCGCCATCACCACCTCGCGCTGCATCAGGCGCCCGGCGGAATATTCAGGGTAACTCAGTGACTGCTGCACCAGCGTCCGGTCACTGTCCTCCAGAACCCCCAGGATCTCCGCAGCGCGGCTTTCCTCCATGTCCTCGACAAGGTCGACCACATCGTCCGACTCAAGGTCACGCACCGCGTTGGTCAGAACCTCCGGCGACAGGATCGAGATCACCTCCTCGCGGATCGTCTCGTCCAGTTCCGTCAGCACGTCGCCGTCGAACTCGTGTCCGTAAAGCTCGATCAGCCGGCGGCGGTCGAAGGAATTGATCTGCTCCAGAAGGTCGGCGATGTCGGCGGGGTGGAACGGCTCCAGCTCCTGCCACAGCATCGCCTGGTCCCCGATATCCACGGCATACATGATCCGGCCCACGGCCTTCTGATCCAGCACATAGGCGCTGTCCTCGCGCTCAGGCTCCCGCTCGGGTTCGGGCACCTGCGCGGGCTCGCGTTCTTCGGTCACGTCGTCCTGCTGGTTTTCGGTCATCGCGCGCTCCCAGGTTCTGCGGCACATGTAGGACGAAGCGCGGGGAAATCACAACGCGATATGCAGCATTTACGCCGCCGTTCACGACTTCTATCCTTCTCACGACCAGCCCCGAGGAAACCATCCCGCATGACCACCCAGCGCATCCTGACCGGGCAAGTCCTCTGCTTCACCCGCTCACCGTTCGAAGGCGATCCCGCCGGCGCCGCCTGCCTCGACGAGGCTGTCCTGATCGAAAACGGCCTCATCTCCCGTACAGGGCCTTTGGCAGACCTGCGCGCCGCCGCTCCGGACGCCCGTATCGAGCGCTACGACGACCACCTCATCTCGCCCGGCTTCATCGACGCCCACGCGCATTATCCCCAGACCGCCATCATCGCCAGCTGGGGCAAACGCCTGCGCGATTGGCTGGAAACCTACACCTTCCCCGAGGAAATGCGCCTTTCCGATCCAGCCTATGCACGCGAGACAGCAAACCGCTACCTCGACCTGACGCTGGCCAATGGCACCACCACCGTCGCCACGTTCTGCACCTCCCACGCCCACAGCGCCGACGCCTTCTTTCAGGCCGCGCATATCCGCAACCTCCGCGCTGTCGCCGGCAAAACCTGCATGGATCGCAACGCCCCCGCCGCGTTGCTGGACACAGCCCGATCCGCCTATGACGACAGCGCCGCACTCATTGCCCGGTGGCACGGCACCGACCGGCTGACCTACGCCATCAGCCCGCGCTTCTCGCCCACCTCGACGCCAGATCAGCTCTCCGCCCTCGGTGCGCTCTGGGCCGAACACCCCACCTGCCTGATGCAAACGCATCTTTCCGAGCAGATCGAGGAAATCGACTGGGTCAAATCCCTCTTTCCCACGGCGCGCGATTATCTCGACACCTACGAGACCCACGGCCTCCTCGGCGCGCGCGGACTCTACGGCCACGCCATCCACCTCACCCACTTGGAACGCGCCCGCCTGTCCGAGGTCGGCACGGCGCTCATCCACTGCCCCACCTCCAACACTTTCATCGGCTCCGGCCTTTTCGATATCGCCGCGCGCTTCAATGACGACCACCGCATCGGCCTTGCCACCGACACCGGCGGCGGCTCGTCCTTCTCAATGCTGCGCACCATGGCGGCGGCCTACGAGATCGGCCAACTCACCGGCACCGCCCTGCATCCTGCCCAGCTCTGGTGGCTGGCGACGGCAGGCAGCGCCGACGCCCTGCACGTGTCCGACTGCATCGGCACCATCGCCCCGGGGATGGAGGCTGACCTCATCGCCATCGACCTCGCCTCGACGCCGGCAATCACCCAACGCGCGAACACGGCGAACGACATCTGGCAAGCTGTCTTCCCCACGATCATGATGGGCGACGACCGTGCAATCGCGCAGGTCTGGGTGATGGGAGAGCCGCAATCGTAGGGTGGGGTTAACCCCCACCATTCGAACCCCGCCACTCTGAGGCCAGTCGGTAAAGGAAAATGCCTGGCGCTGAACTGCCCCGGTTTCAGCGCTCCGCGCTTTCGCATAAGGGAAAATGGTGCGGGTGAAGGGACTGTGCTTTGCCGTGATTCCAATGGCCTACGGCCAACGTGGGGGATTTTTGAGGGAATGACATGAATTTGCACGCCTACACAAGGGCCGATCAGCGCTACCTGGAAGACGAACGGTATGACAGCGCGACATGCCTCTACCGCTACTACGACCCGAACGATCATCTGCTGTATGTGGGGATTTCAAACCAGCCAAAACGACGCGAAGAGCGCCATTGGCAGGAAGACAGGCATTGGCGGCAGCATGCTTTTTACATGACGGTTGAAATGTATCCGACGCGCAAGCTGGCCGAAATTGCTGAAAAGAAGGCAATAAAAAATGAAGATCCGGAATTTAACAAGTGCAGGTTGTCAGACTGCGGCGCAGAGCATGCCCCTCGCCACGCTTGGTATATGGAAAAGTGCGGCGGCGAACTAAAGGGCGAAGACTCGGCCATCTTTGACCTGTGCGGGTATGAAGTGCCCGAAGGTTACGCCCATACGTTTTGGACCGAGCCGACACTCAGGTCGCACTGCTCCAGCGGACAAAGGGAAAACGTATCGTGAAACTTGGAAACGCCCCATGCCGCGAACGGATGGTGAAAGTGGGATCGGTCAGAAAGGAGAGAGTGAAATGGTCAAGCTTCTCGCAAGGCTCTGCAAGGGCGCAAAACCGACGAAAAGCGCACAAGAGGTTTTGGAAAGTGAAAAAGCCGCGTCATGGAAGCGGCGCTGTGCCCGGCTTGAGGGCGAAATATCCGCCATTGGCCGCACGAAAGTTTTTGCGCGGGCCAAAGCGCACGGGTGGTCGCAGTTTGATACGCCGCCAATTTGGGTCTGGGAAGGCATATGCCGGGAAATGCGCGCCGAAGAACAGAACGTAAATGAAATGTGAAAGTGGGTTCGCCCGGAAAGGACTACCAATGAAATACATTGCAACAGCTACATCTGACGAGTTCGCCTCGCCGCTGCGCGAGAAAATAGAAAGCGCGGGCGGGACGGTACTGCGCCAATCCCCTGCCATGCCCGAGATAATCATCTTTGACGGCGGGGATCGGCCTGACGAGTTTTGGATTTACCGCTTTAAATCTCCAGGACTAAAGCAGGTTGTGCGCGATCAGAAGGTGAAGGCCCTTGAAGCCGATATTGACCAGCCGGAACGGCCCGTCGAGCGGCCTATCTCTGCTGCGGCTGATGACCTTGCGCCCGCAGGCTGGCACCTTTCGGCAATTAACAAGGGCGAGATATTTCCTGACATCCCGCAAGATCCGGCCCACGTCTACATTCTTGACACAGGCATTGCCTCGCACCCTGACATCCCCGCCTTTGATACCATCTTTACGGCGTTCGAAACGACCGCCGACGCATATGGCCACGGCACCCATGTCGCCGGATTGGCTGTGTCTGAAAAATACGGCGTCAATGAGCCGTCCGACCTTATCCATCTGCACTCGGTCAAGGTCTTGGGGGATGATGGCTCTGGCACAATGGCCGGGATCACCGAGGGCCTAATCGCCACGCTGGAGCATTACCTTGGTCACGACCGCCCCGGCATTGTGAATATGTCTTTGTCAGCCCGTGGCCAAATCGGCTCCATGCCTGCGCTTGATGTACTGCAACGGATGATGGATCACGGGATGCTGATCGTGGCCGCTGCTGGCAACAAAGGTGAAAGCCTCGACCATCACGGCGAATTGCCAAATTGGGAGGCTGGCATTGACACGTTTCCGGCAGAGGTTCCGGGCGTTCTCTGCGTAAGCGCCGCAAGGGTGGATGCGCTCGGAGCGTTCGGTCTCGCAACATTCTCAAATTACGGCGGAAACTCCCGCATCAACGCGCCGGGTCAGGAGGTGACGTCCACGTATCTCGGTGGCCAGTATGCCGTTATCTCGGGTACATCTATGGCGTCTCCAATCGCCGCTGGCCTGCTTGCGCTGCGCATGACTGCCGCCAAGACCCGTCCGCAGAGCCGTCAAGCTGTGGATAAAATCATGGCGTCTTTCGTAGATGCGTTCTCATCGCAGACATGCTCAAGCGCCGAGTACAAAATGCACACCGACAGGATGCTGGACATGTCGTTTATCAACCGCCCTCAAATTTGGAGCGGACCTGATGCCGAACCGGAGGAACCAGCCCTACCACCCAAGGACGAGCCGTGGATTGACGATCCGCCGTATATTGAGCCGCCGAAGGACTATTCCAAGCCAATCATGTTTGCGGCGGTTGCAGTGGGGCTGGCTGTGCTGGCGTGGGTGCTGGCGTAAACAGGAGTGAGAGATGCTTAAAATGCTGATGCTAGGCACAGCAATGGGTGTCGCAATCGGGATTTGGACAGTTTCGGTATTTGAAAAGCGCACCTTTCGATCTGGCCTGCTGTCTTTGGCGTGTGGCGTCGAGGGGCGCGCGGGAGTCGTGCTATACGACTATGAAGCCGACGAGGAAGCTTGGGTTTGCGTTGACGTTCGGGATGCCTATCCGCAGAGCGACGCGCTGGACAGGGTGATAAGGCGCATTGAGGCCGCGCACCAAGAACAAGAAGGATGAACAAAAAACCCCGCCGCGGCAAAAACCGGGCGGGGCTCATGGGTCGGGACAGACCTTGCTGGATCATGGCCTTTCTTCTGTTGTGATACATGCGCCTGGACGCCGACGCCGCGACCGCGTGACCCTGCGGCGGGGATAGCGTTCAACCGGACTTGCTTTTTAGAAATGCAACCGTTTTGGCTTGCTTAGATCAGCCAGATCAGCGCCAGAAGCACCACCACGCCAATGCAGAGCCACAGGCCGCGCTCGTCGGCTTTACGGCGCAGACCCCCCGACAACGAACGGTTCAGATGGAAAGGCCTCTGGAATGGCCCTGTTGGGCGAAGGGTGCAGCCGATATTCCGTGGTCAACACATAGGCACCCTCGGTAATTTCCGGTGAGACCGCCAAGCCCGACCACCACCTCATCGGATGGTAGGGGCAATACGCCTTGCCGAGTCTGTAATGGTTCGTCTGTGACCACTCGGTGATCTCGTAGACATTCCGGCCTGCCGTGGTGTTGCGCAGCTTGGTCCGGTACTCGCCGTGCACGTCGGCCAAAAACCATACGTCGGGCGCGACGAACAGCTCGTCACCGGCTTCGATCACCGGCTTTTCCTGCGCCTCTATCACGCACCCGGCCCCGTCTCGGACGATCGACCACGGCTCCAGCGCGACAACTCGGATGGAGCGCACGTCGATCAGATCCTCGACTGCCGGCTTGGTCAGCCACGCATATGCCGACAGGAGCCCGATCACTCCAAGGAATATCGGAAAGCGCCAGTCGTGCGGGATGCTATAGTGGCTCATTTCACTTGCCCTTTCCGAACGGCCAAAGCCGCTCGATGGTTTCGCGGTTCACGAATGTTCGCAGTGCCCATTCCCCGGCCCCGGCCCAGGCCGCCACGACAGCCGGACGATATGTTTCCGGCTCTAACCCCAACGCGGCAAGCGTCGGGTCGGTCCCAATGAAGGCCAAAAATACCCCGGTAAGCACCGACAGGGTGGAAATGCCCTGCATCTCTTTGCCGCCGATCACACGACGCAGAAGGATCGAGGACAGAAGCGCCACGATCCAGAACATGACGGGTTGCCCGGTCACGTCGAGAACCACCTGGCTAAAAGTCGCTGCGGTGGCAACGGATGCCACCCCTTGCACTGTCTCTGCTGTTACGCCTGCCTTGACCATCAAGGATTCAAACCTCTCCATGCACCTCTCCGCTAACTGTCCCCGCGCGGTGCGGGCCGGCGCTCAGGTCCAAGCCATCTTGCCGCCGGAATTGCGCCCCACTACGCAGGGGCATTCTCCTTACGCCACCAGCGGCGATACGTGCCGCCCGCAAGATGCGCCAAGCCCCAGGCCATGACGCCCGCTGCCGCGTCGATCTGTCCCGAGATGCCGCCACCAGAAGGCTCTGCCGAGAAGGTCAGCATCGGAAGCGCGAAGCCGTACCCGAAAAAGGCCGTATCCTCGACGGTATCCCATCCGCGCCAGCCCTGTATCCACAACTCGATGACGCCGAGATAGAGGCCGAACCCGAGCACGATTAGCGCCCACTTGACCGGTATCTCCCCGATCAACGCCACGAAGGCGATGCACAACACGTAGACCGTAAACGTTCCGGCTGCCGCATGGCCTACCTGCGTCAGAAAAAAGCCGCGAGGGTCGCGCGAGTGATCGTCGGGAGTGATCACCGCAGCTCTCCAATCCGACCCGCGCTGGCCTTTGTGTGAACGTCGCAAAGGTCTTTGCCGTAGATGCCGGCGCCGCACAGCCCCGCGATAGCGCTGTCAATGCGGTCCTGATCCTTCAGGGTTTTGCCCTGCGCGCCGGGCAAGTCAGTCCCCACCACTCGCGTCAGGCTGTCCACATTTGCCGGTAGCGAAGTCGTACACGCCCCCAAGGTCACGACAGCGGCGCAGAGCATCGCGGGCGTCGATAGCGTTGCCTTCCAGTTCATCGTTCAAATCCTCGATCTCGTTGATGGTGTCCTGTGCGCCCTTGTCATAGACGCTTTGGTACGCGCGGAAGCCGATTGCACCGACCGCAGCAACCGCCGCCAAGATCAGCCAGAATTTCCATTGCGGGCCCAGAAGGGAGACAAGGAACCTCATACTGGCTCCCCCTCTTTCTCGGGCTTGCACAGCCATCCGACTTGCGCCGGAATGCCCTCCATTGCGAGCGCGCGAAGGGTGCGATGCATCTCGACGTTGCCCGCTACCATGCACTTGCGCTCCGTCTCGTAGAGGTCCGGCAAAATGCTTTCGTTGCAGCCCCCGCCCATGCAGATGATGATCCAGAGTTCGATCATCGGCCCATCGCCTCTTTCAACGCTTTGCGGCTGGTGCTGTACCAGTACCAAAGCAGGGTCAGGGCGCCGAGCACCGCGCCCGCCACGGCTTCGATGATGTACGGATCACGGGCGATCTCGTCGGCCAGCACTGGATCAAGCCATCCGCCACGGGCCGCCATGCCTGCGATGATCAGCAGTGCGTATCGGATGAAGGGTGTGAGTTTGTGCAGCGTCATGGTCAGTCTCCTATCCGCAGAACCATCCGAACCATTCGCAGCCCTTCGCGGCCACAGCAGCGCCGCCAGAGGCCACCAGAGCGGCAATTCCGCCCCACAGGCCACCCTTGCCGCGCGATGGGGCTGTGGCGGGCTGTGAGGGGGCGTCTGGACGCACGAAGCGCCGAGGTTCTTTCCACCCGCCCGCCTTCAATGCCGCCTCGAAATCCAGCGCGTATTCCTCGATGCGGTCGCCCATGTCCAAGCCATCGCCCACCGGTCGACGTTCGTCGCCGTTTACCATTGAGCGTGCATCATCGTGGTCAAACGAACCGTCTGCTTCGTCGTGATCGCCCAGTTTCTCACCCGTGAAAATGCCGAGTTCCAACCCCTTGATCGCGATGCGGGCCGCAATGACCGGATCGAGCGTCTGATCAGGATGCGCTACCAAATCGACGCCAACATGCGGGGACAGCTTTCGATAGTTGCGCTCATGGGTGATCTGAATGCCGCCGCGCCCAAACATGCCATCGCGCCAGTATGGGGTCTTGACCCACGGCAATTGGCCCTTGGCCCACGCCCGGTCCAGCCGCGCGATGACCGTCGCATCTGAGGGGTTCTTGTTCTTGCTGTACGAGTAGACGGTTTCCTTGACCGGATACATGCCGCCGCCCGTTTCATGGTACACTTCGGCCAGAACGTGCGCCATGTGAGACAGCGAAAGGTGCTTGCCCTCATCCAGATACGGTTCGATTCCTTCGACCTGGCGCTGCGAAAGCGACGTGCCGAAGATGCTGACGTCACGCCTGCGCAGATGCGCAAAGAATGCCTTGCGGTCCATGTTTAACCTCACGATGTGATTGATTTTTCAGGGTGCCGTTGCTGTCCGCGCAGATGGGCCCAGGCCAGAACGGCGCGGCGCTTTACTTGAGTGCGTCCAGTCTTTCCAGCGTGTACCGAGCCCGCTCGACTTCTTTCGCCCAGTCCTCGGCGCAGTGATCGTCCTGCCAGAAAAACAGCGCGTTGATGATCGCCCTGCCCCGTGCCCATGCTTTTGAGTGCGGCGCTTCAAGGTGCGCACGGGCCGATGTTGTCTGCGCGGTCGATCCGCCTAGAAAAGTGGCGTTGAAGCCGCGGGAAAAGAGGCCGACGAAATCACTCGCCAGCCGCCACGGGATGTAGAGTGCCCGGTTCACGGCCAGTGCGTGTCAGCGGTAAAGTCCGAAGGAATACCGCCACTAAAGTCCCCTGTGCCGTCCTTCATTGCCCAGCTTGTCGCGTAGATAGCCGACGCCGCCTCTTTGGCCTTGCGCACCATCTCCGCGACCTGTTCGGGCGTCAGGTCGTGCATGGTGTTGACAGCATCCCGGAAGGGCACAACCGCCGCTGTTACCCCAGCGCCGATCAGTTCCTGCGCCGTGGACCCCAAGGCCAGCATGTTGATCTGGTCGCCGGGTCCGCCCTGCACGGGGATATCGCCATAGCCCGTCACGTTTACCGTGACACCAGCATTCAGCCTGCGGTCGCGTTCGCGGTTAACGTCCCCGCTGGTCGGGACCGGCTCCAAAGCCCACTCATCCCGCAAAGCCTGTTCCTCGGCGGCGCTCATTTCGACGCGCTCGCCATTCACGTTTTTATAGAGTGTCATGCGTTCACCATGCCGTACATTGTGATTGTGCCAGATGCGATATTTCCGGATGAACAAAGGAAGCGTACTGCATCCACATCGGCCTCGGACTGCCTCAGGCCACTACCAGTAAGCATTACCAAGTTACCGCTCGGATCGTAGAAGCTGGTGTTCCAAAGGAACTGTGTTTTCTTTGCCAGATGCGGACCCGGTACAAAAAGCCGACCACTCAATCCCGGATACCCGGAAGTATTGCCGATGGTGAGCGCTCCGGTGCCGGTTAGGGCAATTGATGCGGCATTGCCGCTATCCGTATCAAAGACAGTGCCGGATCGTAGAATTATGCAGCCAAAATCGTAGTCACCAGATGTGTTGTCCCATGTAGACCCGCCGTCCGTGCTGCTCAGGAAAGTAAAATCCACATCGTCGGTGGCCGGGATTATGTTCTGAAAAACGAATTCATAAGCATCGTACAGCCCCGCATCAAAAGCGGTGAAGTCCGACGTAGCGTCAGACGAAAGGTCAGACGAGGCAAGAAAAACCAGCCCGCCGCTGCTTTCGACCAACTCAAGCCAATTTGCGCCATTGGCGGGAGTGACGCCCGTGTTTTCGGTTTTCGCAATGTACTGAGTGCCGTTGTAAGTAACGCTCTCACCGACGGAATAGGTCGTTCCAGCGTCGTAATCTCCCTTGTAATTTGCAGCACCAACAGCAACCGTTTCGGCGCTCTCCGCCGCAGCCTGACTTGCCGCCGCAGCCGTAGCTTTTGAGTTTACGTCATCTTGAAGGGCGTTTGCCTCGGTCGCAAAGTCCGGCAACGCAGCAAGAAAAGCATCCGCATTGGTGGTAAAGGTCTCGCTGTCCTGATCTCGGGACGGCGGCGTAGGAAGTGGAGTGATTGCCATCAGACAAGCCCTTCGATTTCGAGTGTCATTTCGGAAGTGGTTGGCCCTGTGCGAACCGTTGAAAAGTCCCGGTAAAAGCCGATGATCACCGTTTCCGGCCTATCATCGTCCCCGACGTAGACCGTCGGCGTGGCCCGCTGCGCGGAGAGGGTTCGGAAGGCTGGGCCGATTTGCGCATTGCGCAGGTAAATGTCGTATTCTGCCAGCTTGGCAAAGCGCCGCTCGACAATCGTGAAGCGCCCGAAGCTGTCGCGCTCCTTGCGACTGAAGTCTTCGATCCCGAATGAAAACTCCTGCAGTGTCTCGCCAATCCTGACTTGCTGGCCAAGGACCAGCTCACCAATAGCAGTGTCATTTGAGCCATCGTCAACGATGACCCGAACCGAGGCGCCGATATAGGACGGCAGGTCGAGAAATATCGCATCCGTATCGCGCGTGATGGGCTCGAAAAAATAGCTGTACCAGTCGCTCACGCCGGAATTGTCCGCCAGGTCTCTCGTGGTGTTGTAAACCTCGCCCTCAGTGTCATCCGTCACAATGACTTGCACGGAAGCGCCGATCACTTCGAACAGCGCCACTGCGTTGATCAGGCCATCGTCTTCGACCGTCACGTCGATATCGCCGCCAGTCTGCTCGGTCGCATCGCCGATCAGAAAATCGAACATTTTGAAACGGTTGATTTCGCCGATCTCGATCCACGTGGCCGGGTCTGCCAGAACACCGGCTTCCGGGTCATCATCGGTATTAGGGTCAGCCACCACCTCATACAGCGTCGTGCCGACATACCGCTGATCCCCGAGGTCATAGGTGCCGGCGGTCCATTCGGTTTCCGTGATCGCAACATTCGTGTTGGTCAGTTCAGTCGGCGTAACCGTCAGAGGCGGGATGATCTTCATGCCGTCTCCCCTTGCAGTTCGATTTCCCTGAGCGCGCGCTCTTGCTTATTGTTGATCTTCACAAGCTGCCGCGTGTACTCGATCAGTTGGCGCATTTCGGCCCCCAGCGTCGTGCTGGGCTGCATGATCTCGCGGGTCTGACGTGCGGAATAAATCCGGCTTGGACCCGTGGCCTCCAACTCTGGCCCATTCTCACCGACAATCCGCAAGCCGCCAGCGTGCATACCGCCCATCGCGAAGGCCGGTGTATCGCCGTTGGCAATCGCACCATCGCGGAATGCGTTGATCAAATCTTCGCCCTGTAGGCCGGTGCTTTCCCAGAAGGCCCGACCGGCGGCGTCGGCCTCCCGGCCCAGCATGGAGCTATACAGCGCGTCAATCGTGTTGACGGGCTGAGCCGAACCGATCTCGCCGAAACCGGGCGTTACACCTGATTGCGCCTCTTGGGACGTGGCAAGATCAAAGCCAATACGCGCGGCATTCGCTTGGCCAGACTGAAGAAGTCCGCCATAAAATTCCAGCCCCGCGGCGTCCACATTCCGCCCAAGCGTATCGCGGTAAAGCCTGTTGATCGTCTCCGCAACGCCCGTAAATGTGCTGGTGGCCGCGTCGGAAAGGATCGCATTTGTCCGGTTCTCATCAAACTGGTCTATCCCGGCCATGCCAAGACCAGCAGCACCACCAGCACCGGCGATGCCAGAAATTGCCCCAAGCATGGAATTGGCGAGGCTCAGCATGGCCTGCTCAACGCGCATGGTCGCGTCCCGCACCTCTTGCATCGTCAGGTCAAGCTGGGCGATGGCTTCATTCAAGGTGGTCACGCCCTCGTTGATGCCCAGAAGCTCGGCGTACTGATCCTCAATCGCGTCCCGCTGCTCTTCCAGCAGAACAATCTGCTGCTCTGCCTCAGTCAGTTGTTCCCTGGCGATGTCACGCTGGGCCGCCATAGCGCCGCTGGTGATCGCAAAGTCGCGTGCGTAGTCGATCGCATTGCCGAAATACTGCTCCGACGGTGCGTTGAGAGTGCGGACAACATCCCGCAAGCGGTCTGGATCATTAATCCCCGCACGCAGTTCGTTCAGGGCCGTTTCGCGGCGCATCATCTCAGCGCGTTCGCTAAGCAGGCCGCGTGAGGCCAGTGCGTCATCCAGAATATCGAAGACACGGCGAATTTCAGCCGCAGCTTGTTCGGCGGCCCGGATTTGCTCTCCGAACAGCCGCATGACGTTCTGATACTCCTGCACCGCGCGGGCGCGGGCCGCCTCTAGGGCATCCTCGGCGCTGAATGTCGCCTCAATCACTGCCGTCGACAGGCTCGCCACCGTGTAGCCAAGGCTGCCAAGGGCGTCTTCGAGGGCCACAAATTCACCGGATAGCTGAATAAGCGTGGCGGCCACTTCACGACCGCGCTCGGTTGTCAGGTCTTGCGCCTCGACCATTTCGCGGTATGCCTCGGACGTTGCGGGCAGACCCACGCCCACAGCGCTCAGCGCCTCGACAAGCCGACGCTGGCGAACGATAAGCTGGCCTTGCTCGGAGAACATCGCCTGGATGTATCCGTTCATCGCCGCCTGCATGTTCTCCACGCCGCCGAACATGTCGGCAAACTGCGCGGCATACACACCGCCCTGCACGCTGATATCGAACAGAGCGACATTCAGATCGCGCAGATTTCGGTTCGCAACCGAGATTGCATTGCCCATGCGGATGAAGCCATCGGAAAGTTCTTCGCCTTCCCGCAGGACTTCATCCCGAATGACGGCAAACATACCGACGCCGGATTTATCCAGGCCATATGCTACAATGTCACTCGCGTACTGTTGAAAGAACTCTGAAACTTTTTGCTGGATCTCGTCTTCGCTCAGGCCTTTTGTCGAGATGTCCATGTTGTAGCCATCCCAGACGCTCAGAAAGTTCTCGCCCGCAAGGCCGAGTTGCTCCGCTGCGCTGCCGAGCGCACCTGTTATGCCCGACAAGGTGTTATCCCACGCTCTCTGAAATTCCTCTGGCACCTCCGAGAAGTTTCGGCTGTTGCTTTTCGACAGGCCCCAGTATTTCTTCTTTTGGATATCCTGGAACTGCCGGATTGACGTGACCGAATCCTCAACCTCGACGCGTAGCCCCTCGTTCAGCAGCTTCGTCGTGGTCTTGAAGAAGCTGGAAATGAGGGCAATACCGCCAGCGACAAGACCAACGGCAGGGAGCGCTGCGCCAATCGTAGACGCCAGTGAGCCCGCCCCGGTCGCAGCGCTGGCGACGGCTGCATTCGCACCGATGTTGAAAATGCCGGCAGAAGAAAAACCGCCCAGCCCAAGGGCAGCCTGAGCGCCGCCCATGACGCCACCCAAAAGGCCGCCCGTGCCGCCCAGAAGGTTGCCAAGAAGACCACCACCGCCAAGCACGTTGCCGAGGATGCCCCCGCCCCCGGCAAGCCCTCCTACGCCGCCAGCCGCGCTTGCAGCAGTACCCGCCAATCCACCACCACCAGCAACCCCGAGACCGATCAGGATTTTGTTGCGGGCCGCCGTGGCGATCATCTGCGCGATCATGCTTTTGAAGCTGCCGAGAACGCTGTCCACGAAGCCCTTGAAGTCGTTAAACCCGTTTACGACGAAATCGGCCCATGCTTCCGAAATTCCCTCAACGCCACTGATTACAGCTTGCGCCTTTGCTTTGCCAAAGTCCTCGGCTGTATAAGCTGCATCAGCCATGGCTTTCTCAAAGGCCTCGGCCTCCGAGGTCACCTTTTCGACTTCTTTTCCCAGATCCTTGGCGGCCTTTCCTGCCGTTTTGGCTGACCCTCCCGCGCGGTCTATCTGATCCGCCAAGTCCTTGGCTTGATCTATTGCCGTTTTGGTTTGGCTGTTAACCACAGGCTGTGTCATGACGATCTGCTCTGAAACGACCTGACGATCACGCATCGCTTGCTCTAGGCCCCGCTCTGCCTCAGCAAGATCTTTAACAGCCTGTTCCGCTTGATAGCTTAAGCTTCGTTGAACAGGACCGGGAGCAAAATTTGCAGCGGCGCCCTCAGCCATAGCTTTTCGCTTTGCAAGCTCAGCCTTTGCGGCTTCATAGGCGCTCGATGCCAACTTTCGGTTGTCGTTTGCGAGGGCGATGACAGCCGCTTGAGCTGCGGGCCCCGCATCACTCGCAAGAGCATCAAGTTCGCCCATGAGCGCCGCCGTAGCAGCAGCGGCATCGTATTGCGGCTGTTCCGTCGTCTCTACGTTGTCGCGGTAGGTGATAAAGGCAGCCGCTGCTGCTGTTGTCAGCCCGAGAACGACCCCGATAGGCCCACCCAAGAAGGCTATCGCACCCCGCGCCACTGCAGCCGCGGCGGCCATCCCACGCGCCGCCACTGCTCCGGCGATGAATTGAGCCTGCATCAGGGTCAAGCCTGCCGTTGCGGCCCGCAGGGACAGCACCAAGGCAGGCAGTCGCGTTGCCGCAAGAGATGCCACAGCGATGCCGAAAACCTCAAGATTATCTGCCACCAGAAGCGCTACCGCCGCGGTCGCCTCAAGCGCCGGAACAGCGACTGTCAAAAGCATGTTGCCGACAGTCAGGCCGATATCGGCAAGCGCGGACATGGCTCGGTTAAGCCTTTGATCCAACGTGCTGGCCATCTTGTTGTAGGCGTCCGCGGTTGCCCCGCTCTTGTTCGCCATGTCGGTAAGGATTACGCCCAGAGAGTTGCCCGCCTCCCCAGCCAAAGCCAAGGCAACCGTGGTCGCCTCCACGCTGCTGAACAGGGTTTGCATCGCCTCTGACGATCCGCCGGTCTTGGCAACGACTTCCTCCATGAAGCCCGCAAAACCAAGCGCCTCCAACCCAGCCGCGTTGAAGTTGATGCCCAGTTGTTCGGCTAGGTCCTGCGCCTGTTTCGACGGCCCGAGAATGGCCGTCATTGCGGCGCGTAGGCCGGTCACGGATTCCGCTGTGGAGATACCGCCCTTGGTCAGGGCCGCAACTGCCGCCGCTGTCTCATCGAAAGTCACACCCAGATTACTTGCCAGGGGCAGCACCTTTCCGAGCGAACCAGCGAGTTCGTCGATCGTCGTCTTGCCCGCCTTCATTGCAACAAAAAGGGCGTCTGATGCGTCCTCTGCAGTCAGGCCGGAAGCAGCATAAACGTTTGTGGCGGTGGTCAGAATATCGACAGCCGTGGTGACGTTGGTCACGCCACCAATGGCCAGCTTATTCGATGCCTCAAGCACCCGCGTTGCCTCAGCCACGTCACCTGCACCCGCAGAGATCGCCTGATAAAAGGCCTCAACCTGAGCCTTGGCCCCGGTGCCAAAAGTCACGCCAAGGCGTCGGGCCTCGGTTTCCATGAGGTCCATTTCTTCGCGCGTGCCCTGTAGGAGGGTGGAGGCCTCGCCCATGGCTGCCCCAAACTGACGGGCCTGTTGGACGGCTGTTCCGAGCGATATCGCCGCAGTTGCGGCAGCGGCAATACCAGCCGCCGCCCGTGCCATCGCCGCGCCCATTGCGTTGGTGGACTTTTCGACACCACGCGCCGCGCCATCGACGTCCTTGCCCGCCTTAACAAACCGCTGCATCTCTTCGCGCGTGAATTTCAGCGGGCGTCCGTCAACGTCCATGCCGAGTTCAACAATATCCATGCGGCTTTCCTTGATTGGTCGGGGGAACGAGCTTAACCTTGCAGCCCGAAACCATTGGAGATTTTCAAATGATCAGATTTGCCTTTATGGCCATTTCCGCACTTGCCCTCGCAGCCTGTGCATCCACGCCGGCCAGCCCCATTCAAGACAGAGCCTTAATCAAGCGCGCTGAATCCGACATTCGGGAGAGGTTGCGTCAGCCTTCTGCCGGTAAGTTCCGAAGCCCAAATGCTTACCAACTGGCAAACGGGGAGAGGGCCGTTTGTTTTGATGTCAACACCACGAACGCCATGGGCGGCTGGACTGGCTTCTCACCCATGCTGGCAATTTATCCAACCACGGGACGCGCGCCACTTGTGTATGAGGGCGGCCCTGCGATCGCAGAATGCCGCGGACTGATGAGCGGCCAATCCATGAGGCTCTAAAAGGCCTCGCCCGCCTCCGCTTGCTCCATCGGCTCAATCCCGAACAGTTTGCAGCCGGTTTGATATCCAGCGAGATAGGCTGTTGCCATGTCGCGGATTTGCTCGACCTCCCAGGGCTCCGAGATACGCCGCGTGCCTTGAGCGAAGGCCATGATTTCCGGCCAGTCTACAGCGCGAACGCCGCCCATTCCCTCTGATCGTGTCGGCCCAAGGCGCTGCATCGCCTCAAAGAGGTATTCCCCGCGCGACAGGTCCGGCATTCGCGGGCGCTTGCCCTGCTTTTCCAGCGCTTGCATCCGCGTGCAGTTCCACTGGATTTTCCAGTCCACATGCTCCGGGACGCCGTGCCAAAAACCGTATTGCCGCGCGGCGAGCTTCAGTCTTTCGAGGTTTTGCCGAAAAAACGGCTACCGTCCTCCGCCGCCTTGATCATTTGCTGCGCGAACGGCTCGTTTGCCATTTCGAACTTCGGCACTTCAAGCTTTTCGCCGTCGTCGGTCTTCACTTCGTGCGTGACCGGGTTGCCGTCCGCATCCTTCACGACGCGCATTTCGGGGAACGTGCCGTCGAGAACCTTGCGGATCAGGTCTGGGTTGGCACCCACCGGCTCGCCGTTGATCGTCATGTCGTCGTCGGCCCGAATGATGTATTTCATGGCACCGTCGATCAGGCGCTCGTGCAGGCGCTCCATTGCGGCTTCTTGGCTTTCCTCGTCCTTCGCCGCGTCCTTGGCCTCTTTTTGCATCTCAGCAAGGCGGGATTGCACGCTACGGGCCGAGACCCCGCGAACGTAAAAGCCGGGGGCGCCTTCGCCCTTGGCAAAGGGCTTGCCGGTGTACGGGTGGCGCAAAGGCTCGAAGACGCCTTCTTCGGCTTGCTTGCGACCGTCGAATGCACTCATATCCATGTCTGGTGTTCCTTTGGTTTCCGGTTTCAAAATCGGGGCGGCAGGTGCGAAACCACCTCACCCACCGCCCCTAGCCCCAGAAGGGATTAGGCTCCGCCGTCCACCTTGGTAAACAGCGTGATCGAGCGGAATTCGAAGCTCTCGCCCTTGTAGGCGTCCGGTTCACGCGCGGCCTGCATCACAGAACCAATGACGCCCTGGATGTAATAAACATCCCCGTCCGGATCTGTGATTTCGAGCGTGCATTCGGTGGTGCCGTTTTCGTTTGCCCGCACAATTGCCTGGCCTGCGTCATCGAGGTCATAGACATACGGAATGGTGAAAGGCGCCACGACCTTCGATCCGTTGTAGTGCTGCGTCACGCCATTTTTCAGCAGCGTTACGGTGCCCGCGTTGCTGGTGTTGCCGGTCTCTGGGACGGACAGCACCTTGCCGATTTCGGTGGTGCTGATCGCGCCATAAGCACTGGCGTCTTCGGTTGCCGGGACGCTCGCCGCAATAGCGACGGTGACGCCCACGAGCGTGGTGGGTGCATCTGCCATAATGGCCTCCTATGCTTGGGGTTGTTGTCCGGGCCATAACCCTCAGCGGGGAAGGCAGCCGCCCGGAAGCCGCCTATTCTGGTGTCAGTCAGCCGTGGCGCGGTAAGAGACCACGACAGGCACGCGGTAATCCGCATTCGTGGGGTATCCGCCCCGGATTTCAGCAGGCCGACGAATGACGATCTCACCGCCCGTTATTGTGATCCGTTGCCCCTCGGGAAACAGTGCGTGCACGGCGTCGGCATAATCCAGTGCGTCATCTTCACCGCCGCCTTGATCGACCACGACAACGGCATTGAATTGCCCCGTCTCGGACAGGATTTCATTGCCCTTCAAGGTTCCGCCTTCCCGCACGATCCCGGCAAAAGAGGTATCGAAAAACGGCAGCGCGCCGGTATATTCGACGTTCGGCCATGCTCCGCTCGGGCCAATAGAACCACCGGCAAGGCGGGATTTCAGGGCGTTTCTTACGTCAGATGTTTTCATGTGGAATGTCAGGACGGGGCGGCATTTTCGCCGCCCCTGATCGGAAGCCTTAACAGGCCGCGCCTTACCCGGCGATGCCTCGACTTGCCGTGCCTTGACCCTTTCATATTTTCAGAACCGGACAGATAAATCAAGGCGCTTAAGGTATCTGCGCCTTCGCCCTGATCGTTGCCGCCCTGACATAACCTTGCCACTTCGCCGCGGCCTCATCGCGCCAGAAGGTGCCGGGGACGCCATTCGCGCCGTAGTGCACCTCTTGCGCATATGGGGCCAGCGTGCCGCCCCATGCGAACCGGGCCCGGTCCCCCGCCTGCAATTGCCCCACGACCATGACGTAGCTGTCTTCGCCGGTGAGTGCGGTAGACCCGAACAGCGTGGATTGCAGCGAGGATGCCAGTGCACCCAGGTCACGCGGGATTGTCCCTCGTCTCCGCGACCCGCCCCGGGTGATTCCCGGAACGATCCGAATATCCTTGAGCATGTCGTTTACCGACTGCTTTAAAATTGCGGTCTGGCGGCGCTCAACCTTTGCAGCCCATCTATCCAGCTGGGCGAAGGTGTACTTTGTCATGCGAAGGCCAGTTCATCCTGCGCCGCCTGTGCGATCCAGTCGATGTCAGGCCGCTTCACGCAACGGCACTGGATGATTTCGCTTGCAGGCGCCCCAAGCGATCGGTCACCGGGGTAGCGAAGCTGGTATCCGGCCCCTGTCACAAATGGTTCGCCCTGAGCCCTTACCTGCCCGTCCATCGCCCGATGGCTATCTCGGGTCGCGCTATCCTCTGAGGAATCCCATTCGGCCTTGACGTTCTGACGCGAAACCTTCCCGTCCTCGATAAGCTGTTCCATCCCCTCATCCTGCGCCGCGTGGACGCTGCCAAGCAATTCCGTTCGGGCGATCATCTGGCCACGCTGCCGCAAGAGCTTCTGGCGATACCGGGCCGTGATCTGCCGTGCTTCCGCCGCAGATACCGGCTTTTCGTCACGAATGGCCCGCTTAACGATGCTGTCAAACCGGCGATCCCTGGCCTTTCGGTCAAGGTAGTTTCGCATTTGGGCCGGGTCGCCGCTGGTCAGCTCATCGAAGGCACTTGCCGCCCACCTTTCCCGCTGACCGCCAAGGCCAATGATGCCGCCCTCGCGCCGCCCGGTTGCCCGATTGATGCGCCCCACGATGTCAAGCGCCGTTGTGCGTGGCGCGGTGCCCTTTTCCAAGTTGCGGGCCAAAAGGCTTTGCACCGCATCGCGCGCGTCGTCAGTGATTTCCCGAATGAGCCGCGACGACTGCGCCTTTAGCCATTCCTCGGCCCGTAGGTTGCGGGCGTCGAAAACCGCCCTGACCTGTGCGCCGGCAGCCTTGGCCTGCGCCATCCATTGCGCCATGACCGCCTCGCCAGCTTGGGCGTATGCGTCCGTCAGCCCTCTATCCAGTGGCGCGAAATACCCACGCTCCATATTCAGCAAGCGCAGCACGCGGGTCGTGTCGCGCGCCTCTATGGCCTCGATCAGAAGGCTTAGCTGCACGTCGCTGGTGAAGCGGTTGATGCTTTCGAGAAAAGCATCCCTGACACCGCCTTCCAGCCTGTCTGCGATTTGCAGCAGGGTTTCGCGTTTTGCCATGTCGGTTTGCCTATCGTTTCAGGCCGTTCGCCCATGCGGTCCAAGCCGCAAGCCAGATCAGCATGTGCCAAGCACCAAGGGCGTAAGCCCGATCCATCGCGGCGGCGCTTTCCTCGGGGTAGTCGTCAAGGATGGTTCGACTGGTCATCAGCGATCAAGCGTTACCGAAACTTCCGTGGCAGCATAAGTGCTCTTAAAGGCCATGGCTGCAATATGATCGTATTGACCATCTTCGGCCCTAAGGCAAATATCCGACGGCTGACCGAGGCCAATGGGCCAATGAAAAACCACGTGCGCCTTGTTGAACGCCCGTTGAATCTGCGTTGAGCCAGGAAAAGGCGTGGTTCGCCTGACAGTAACCCCGCAATCCTCGCCCTCAAAGATGGACGGGCCTCGCTCAATATCCAGCGCACGAATTTGAACCGGAGCCTTGTTGACGGTTAGCCTCGGACTGCTCATGTCACCAAATCCACTTCCCAAAATACGTCAACACCACCCGGAGACAATGGCCGCACCTCGTCAATCTCGTGGATCGCCTCGGATTGCTGTTGCTCAGTCAGTGCCGCCACCGCGTCTTTGTCCAGCCCCACGAATACCTTGTCGCCCTTTTCCGGGGCAATGCCCGCGCTTGTCGAAACGTAGAGCGTGCGCCGCGTCTGACCTACCAAGGTTCCGGAATTGTCGCGCACCTGCTCATTAAGGTCAACGGCGGTGATCGTCGTGTCCGTCTCGGTCTGCGTGGGTGCCCACTCTGTCCCGCTGTTCGTGATCTTGCGCAGGGTGGCGGATTGCCCGAAGCGAGCGATGAGGCGCTCGGCGGTCCGGCGTGACCTGGCGTAGTCGAAGGCCATATCAGAGGTCCGAGAACATCAGCCGCGCTGCGATGGTGCGCAAGCCGTCCTCGCCGTCTTTGTCTTCGACCGTGATGTCCTTGAAGTCATCTTCGGTCACGTCGTCTGGATAGTGCGCAAGAATGGCGTCCAGCAACTCGGCACGGTTCATCTTGGCCACGTCAGCGCGGGTCAGCCCCTTGGGTTCCGGCTCGTCATAGGCCACGGTCAGGGTTTCCGCGCGAATATGCCGGGCGATGAACGGCTCAGCCGAGATCCGCGCAAGGGTTGCCTGGGAAACACTCAGTTCGCCATTTGCGGGGATCGTGTGGCCGGTGGTGGCGGTGATGGGTTGGTCAGTTCGGTTCGTAAGTTTAGGCATGTTCGGTCTCCTTGGTTTCAATCTCGGGCTTCCCTAAAAGCACCGCCGTCCATCCGCTCATGGACCTCATGCGGTCCCGATATTCCTCTGGCAGGGCCAGCCATTGGCGGCGAAAATCACTCGCTGACCTCCACGGCTCGCGCTTGGCGTCCCAGAAATGCGGCGTCTGCGTCAGCGGCACACCGCAAAACACCACGCGATCAAAGCCCAAGTCGATTAGGGCTACCTTGGCGGCAAACAGGCCCGACGATCCGCTGTGCGTCTGGCCGGGGAAAGCGTATTCGGTGAACTCCACGTTTGCGGGCAGCCGTGCCCTGCGATGCGGTTGTGCGGCTGCCGGGTGCGCAATCAGCCGCTTGGCTGGAGGGCCTTGCCGTTTATCCAGCCAGCCTTTGCGGGTGAAGTGTTCAGGATGCAGAGACACCCATGCGTCCAGATCACCCGGCCACTCGATCCCGGCTTCGTTGCACGCGACAACACCGTCGCGCGGAAGGTTGCGGGCTGCGTGCACATCCTCGAAAAGACAATCAGCGCCGCCCAGAACGAGGCACGTCTTCACGCGATGATCTCCCGCACGATCCGCCAGGCATCATGATGCTCCTTCACCCACACCCGGAACGCCTCGGGCGCTGTCTCCATCTGCCATTCCGCGCTGGCAATCACGTCATCCAGTGACGGGCTCGCCTTGCCGCCCCTTCCCGAGTAGTTCTGTGGCATCTGTTCGGACAGCGAGCCGCCCAGCATCGGCGCCTGATACGTTGCCCGGTGGTCATAGATCACGACCCGTGCCCCGCAGGCCATTGCCTCCAAAGCGGCCCGGCCCGAGGCGAACACCAGCACAGCGCCCTGTAGCGCGTCACGGGCTGTCTCATAGTCCACGCCGCCCACTTGGCGGCAATCCATGCCCAACGCCTGCGCAGCGGCCTTACAGTGCGTCTCAGTTCGCCTGTAGGAGTATCGCACCGCCCCGATGCGCGTTCGCCCGGCGTCGTGCCAGAAATCAAGGTCAATCGGTTGGCGGATGATGTCGCCGTCCATGCCCCAGCGGTCCCGCGTGCTTTCGCTCACGAACACCAGCCGCCCGAGCGTGCCGTTGGGCTGATCGCCGGACAGGAACCCGTGACAGACCTCCGTGACGCAGACGCAGTGCCTTGCCACCGGCGCGGTTAGGCGCGCGTTGGCGATAATGCCGAGGTCGAAGGGTGCTCCTGCTAAGCGCATCCCCGGCTGCCATTCCGTGACCGTGTGGCCCAGCCGCTCAAGTTCGCGGCGGATCGTCCAGCACCACGAGACGACGCCACCCATGGGCTTCGGGCCGAACGGAACGCGCTCTGCGGCCAGAAGCACTCTCACAGCCGATGCCCTACGCCGATGCCGGGACGCCCCGGCCAGCCCTTGATGCCAGTCACGCCCCGCGGCTCTGGCCGGTAAAGGCGCTTGCTGCCGGTGAAGTCGCGCCACAGGCGCAAGTCAATGCCCTTGGGGCCCTGCTCACAGGCCCGGCGCAGCGCATCCACCGCAGGCCCTTTCATTGCTGTGCTGCACAGGCTGGCATGGTTGCCGTTGCCCATGTCCTGCGTCCGGCCAGAAACGCGGTTCTGGTAGAGGCTGTGGCTTTCCCCGATCAGGTCGGCCTCGTTCAACCGTTCCGCGCAGCGTGTCAGCCACCACGGGGCGTACTGATCATCATCCTCGACGATCACCACCCGATCCGTGCAGTGCGGCAGGCCCGCGAAGATGTTGCGCGCCAAGGTGTTCTGTCTCGGCTGCCAGAACGGTTCGGGGCGGATGTGCAACACACCGCGCATCCCTAAATTCGGGGTCGGCATAGCCTCGGGACCATCGTCCACCACGACCCAAAGCACCGCACCGATGTAATCCTGCGCCCGCATCATCTCGACGCAGGCCGCAAAAGCTTCAGGACGGGCGCCGGTGGGCGTCAGGACGGTAAGGGTCAAGACACCTTGCCAATGCTTTGAAGGTAAAGCTTCGGCCCCTTCAAGTCAGGAATAAGAATTGCGGCCAGAAGATCGCTGATCACTGTCAGCATCGGGCGGTAATCCCATGCCGTTCCGGTGCTGCCATCTTGGTAGGTCACCGACAAGGGGCCAACCTTTTCCTGCTTGATGACTTCGCTCGGCGTGATCTGCGAGTGCAGAGTTCCGGGATTGTTGAGTTCGTACCAAGCAGCCTCGGCAACTGCGTCCGCCACCGCTGCCGGTATGGTGGCGTCGTTTATTGCCAGACCATCAACGTCCTTGGCCCCCGACCGCGGCCACAGACGGCGCTGTGAGGCGCTCGCCTTCTTTCCGGGCCATTGGGTCGAAAGATCGGCGGTCGGGCCGCCCACGCCTTCCACAAATACCGTCCCGACGCGAATTGCGGGTTCGATCGCTGTCTCATCATCAAAGCTGGAATAATCCCAGTTCCGCGCATCAGCGTAAGACTTGAACGCAGCAAGCGTCAGCAGCGCATCATCGGACGCGCCGCCGGGGGTGACGGTGAGGGTCATCGGATCAGCCTTCCACCGCCTCGCGGCCCGCCTTCACGGCTTCGGCGATGCCCGGCCAAAGCTGATCCCGCTCGCCAGCCGAAAACTTTTTCGCACCCTCGGGCAAGTTCTCGTTGACCTTCCGCACGTCCGGCACGCCCTCGTCGTTAAAATCATCATCCCCCAGATCGTTCACGGATATTTCCCCGAGGATCTGCTGACGCTCCTGTGCGCTCGGCTCGGCCATGCTTTGTTGCACGGCATCCTTGGCCGGATTGGTGACGGCAGTCTTGCCGCCAACAGGCCGGCACTTACCGACAAGATACCCCGGCAGATCGCCCTCGATCTCAACTGTATCGCCCTTTTCGATCCGGCCCTCGGGGCCGTTGACGCCTTTTTCGGTGACTTCGTATTTCATGGTGGTTTCTCCTTGCTGCATGATCTCAGTAAACGGGCCGAGCCGGTTTCAATTCCCGGCCCGTCGCTCAGATCACGACGAGTGTGCGAGACCGCACTGGTCTTCTGCGTCGAATTTGATCTCCAGCGCAGCGGCTGCCATCGTGACGAAGTTGTAATCGTCCTCCGGGTTGGCGCGGAACTGGGCCCGGTTGGTCATCGGCATCGCGTTGAGCACCTGGACAACGCGGCGGTTTTTCACCACTGCGATGATCTCGTCGGCATTGACCTTGGACGACGGCACGACCTCCGCAACGCCTTCCATCTCCCGAACACGCTGCGCGATGGTCTTGTTCGGATACTGCGTCGAGAAATCAGTATTCCCGGCATAGTACCAGTCATCCCAGTTCACGTAGATCGTGGCCGGTACGCGGAAGTTGTTGTCGTGCAGCAGCTTCACAGTCGCGTTGATGTCGGCCAGCCACTCGGCACCAGTCGCGCCATTCAGCGTATTGGTGGTCGAGCGGGTTTCGCGCTTGGGATGGTTGCGCAGGCCATAAAGCTGATCGCCGCCCACGACAATCGAAGCATCGCCGTCGAGGGTCTGCGTTTCCAGCCGCTCCGCAACCTTGTACATCGCGTTGGCCCGACCGCCGGAATCCAGCGCGAAGCCTTCGGTGCGTGCCGCCTCCATTTGACGCCAGCCGTAGCTGAACGTGCTGTCGAGGATCGGAACCGGCGTGCCATGGTAGGCGATCGTCGGCTGATCGGTACGCGCCTTCGAGCGACCGTCGAGCGAGACGTTCACCGAGCCGCTGTCGCTGATCTGCTGGAAGTAGTGGATCAGCTTGCCGATCGGCATGGGCATGGCAACGGAAGCCGCCAGGTCGTTGAAGACCGAAAGCACTTCGCGCTGGATTTCCACCGCCTCGCGATCCCACTCGCCCCAAACGTCCTTGGGGAGGGTGGTCGCGTTCCCGGTCAGGGCCGGTGCGCCGTTGTTGAGGCCATGGGTTTCCGCCATGGCCGTTTGCCGTGCGTTGAACACACGACGGTTATGCAGGACTGCCGCCTGCTGGTCTTGAGTGAACCGAAGCATGGGGCCCTCCTTAGCTCGTCGGCATGGTGAATGCGGACGCCCAAATGACGTCAGCAAGATCGCCGGCGCTGAAGGCGCCAGCCGTGTCGTCGAAGTACGCATAAACGACGTCGCCGGCTGGGCTGTCGACCGCCTTGGCCAGATACCCGGAAGCATCCAGCGTCAGCTTGTCGCCCTTGGCGTAGGTATCGGCGGCAAGCCGAACCTGGAACACGTCGTTCGCCTGCGGCTCATATGCGATGCCGGTGTCACCGGACGCATAGGCCGTCTCGACGGGTGCGGTCGAAACAGACCAGTCACCGTAGAAGTCACGATCCGACAGTACATAGACCTTTTCGCCCATGTCAGATGCCGTCGAAACAGTGAGCGCGGAGCCATCGTCTGTCACGAGAACGCCGGGCAGGTAGGCCCCGGCCACGGTGCGGTCGCTGATCGTGCGCGGCGAGGGCCGCTGGTCGATCGGGCCGCGATAGATGCGGTTGCCAGCCATCAGTGCATCTCCTTGTTCTTGTCGGCGTCATTGATCGCCGAGTTCAGATCAACGTCCTGAAACTCGTCATCGTCGCCACCACCACCGAAAGCCCCATTCAGAGCCGCCGCTTTGCCGGGCTTGGATTTCTCCACCAGCTTATTCAGCGCCGCCATGGGCATTTCCTTCAGGTCGTCTTCGGACCAATGGCCGGTTTTCACCAAGGCATTGACCGCGGTAGCGCGCTTGGCGTCTTCCTCGGCCTTCTGGTTCGCGGCGATCTGATCGACGTGATCCTTGATCGGCTTCACCGCGTCCTGAATTGCGTTGGCGATGGTTTCCCCGATATTCTCGAGGGGTTTCATTTGCTCTCCGAGGGCGTTCACCTTCGCGGAAAGCGCGTCGAGCTGCTTATCATCAGCCATTTCTGCTTCTCCTTTTTCGTTTGCAGAGGTTTCCCGCCCTTCGGAACCCGAAACGGCCTCCTTGATTGCGGTTTTTATGCGGTCGATGAGTGGTTTGCGCTCTTTTGCGCGCTCCATCTCCTGCGCCGCACGCGCGGCCATATCGACCGCCCAGTCGAATTCATTCTCGGTCGCTTCGAGCGTCGAGTTGATGACTTCGATCTGTTCTTCTTCACCCTTGGAGTTGACCATCATGCCGACGCCTTGCTGAGGCGTGGCGGCACCTTCTTCGCCAATGAGAATGGCGTCGTGGTCAAACATCATGTTTCGGGCGATGTACTTGTAATCGACATTGCCATTCGCGGCCTCAAGATCCAGCAGGAGGCCGGTCGAAGTGTGGACCGGCTCGCCCTTCTCGACGGCTTCCAAAACGGCTTTGCCCTTCTCGGTCTGATTGGCGCGCTCAATGTCGATGATCTTGTCCAGCAGAACGCGACCGCCTTCACGGCGGCAGTTTTCATTCCAGGCGCCGATCCATCCGATGTTGATGCCCTCGGGGTCACGGGCGGAAATGAAATTGCCGTTGATCAGCGGGTGACCAGCCGGGGCGGGCGTGCGCTCGAGCGTCTTGTATGCGCTTTCGATCTCGTCGGACGGGTACATGATATCGTTCATGACAACGTTGTCCGGCAGCGTGGCGGACGGCACGATCATGACGTCTCGGCCATTACGGACCTCGCGGCGCGCAGCCTTCGTGTTGGCCAACGTGCGGACGTTGACCCTGACTTTCTTTGGCATGGGATGCCCCCTATTCGTCTTCGGATTGGTCCGGGTCGTCGTTCGGCTCGTCTTCGCCGAATGGGTCGTCTTCGCGGTACTTGTCCGCATTGCTCAAAGGCTCCAGATCGACTGCGGCGCGAATTTCTTCAGGTGTGAAAACCAATTCTCCGCCCTTCGCCATCTTCTGGTTGACGTCGGCCATCTTGCCGGCCCGCTCGATTTTCTCGCCCATGCCGCTCTCGGTCAGGTCCGTCCAGACCAGAAACCAATCCCGCTCGGGCAAGACACCGAAAGCCTCAAGACGGTTCACGAATGTCATGATGTTGGGGATCACCATATCGGAGCGGCGGCCATTGCAGGTTTGCGCCCACTCGTTCGCATCCTCGGTCGAAGCCCGTTCGCCTGTCTGCATTCCGACAAGGATTTTCTTTGGAATTTCCACTGAGGCGCAGAAATTTTCCAGGGCCCCGGCCCGGAAGTGCTCGGGGATGGGGAGTGTGACGCCGAGGGTCTTGGCCTCCATGCCTTGCAACATCAGCATCTTGTCGAAGCCTTTCTGCCAGTCTTCGACCTGCGTATTCATCGCATCGACAAGATCGTCTTTGGAAACGTCCATAGCCTGCGCCATGGCGTCAAGCTGCGCATCTTTATTAACCTCGATCACCGGCGCGCTCTTGGCGTTTTTCCAAAAGCCCTCGCCGCCTGCGCCCGTGATCTTTTCAAGCGTCAGGAGGTCGTTGTAACCGGCCTCTAGGGAGGGGCGATTGTGCACGGTCCCGTCTTCGGACCAGATGATGACGCGATCCGGGTGAACCTCGAAGCTTCGGTTCTTGCCTTGGTGCTCGTTCCCAACCTGCGCTTCGTTAAAATTGAACATCGTGGGCTGGCCATAGGTCTCTGACGTCTCGTCAGTGTCCCAGTCGGCCACCATCAATTGACCTTCCCATGCCGGGATAACCTCGACCAGTCCGTCAATGCCGCCCGGCACTGTGTCCACCGGCTCGCGGAAAAGCCTGCTGTCAGCAAACCGCAAGATCACACCAGAATAGCAGCCCACCATCGAGCGACGATCCGCCTCGGCAAAGCGCTGCCAAAGCCGGAGGTCAGAAAACTTCTGTCGGATCGCCTTTTCGATTTCGGTTTCATCGTGCTTTTCCTCTCGCTCAGCGAGAAACGGAATATCCTCCCAGCACTTCCGAACAGTTTTCCTGACCGCGGCGCGGGCCAGCCCGTTGCGGCAATAGGTTTGGTAATATTGGTCAAACGTCAGATTTTCCGGCCATCCGAAATCTGCGTAGTGGTTGTGCTTGTATCCCTCGAAGTAACCGGGAAACATGCTGGATACTCGACGCGTAGCGGCGTTTGCCATGTACGCCAAGGCGTTCACGATGCTGGCGCGGTCTATATTTTTTGTCGTCATGCGCGCCTCTTCTTGCGAAGGAACATCTGGGCTTGCGGGCCAACCTCTACTGGCGCGAACGCCATAACGAATGCGTCAGCCTTGTTCGGCGAAGCGATGTCCCGCTTTGCCAAATCTTTCTTGCTCTCAACCTTGGATCGTCCGCTGTTATCCACGTCCTTGCGCGGCGTAGACAGCTCGTCGATCAACGTGTCGAGATGCTCCATATCGCTGCTGATTGCGATCAGGTCGGTGTCGGCAAAGGCATCGCCCTTCTCGACTGCGTTGAAGGTGTTGCGGAAGCGCCGGGCAACCTCCCACCATGTCTGCGCCTTCAGATTTGCGTAGAAGTCCTTGTTCGTCGGCGACTTCGGATCGTTCGGGTCCACGCGACCGGTCGGGTTGAGCACCGCACCGCCAGCGTTGAAGCCGCGGTACACGATGGACGTCTCGTGCTCTTCGTTAAGAGCCTTGAAGTGCGCCCCCGCAAAAGCCCCTACCCCGATGCTGTCAAAATCCACCTCGGCACCAAGGGATCGGGCCAATGCGTGTGCCCTTCCCGCCGACTTGAGCAACTCATCCTCGCGCGCCTTCCACTCGTCGCAATGCGTGGCCTTGAAGCCATGAGCCGCCACAGTTGCACAGAGGTCGTCGCCTGTGTCTGCCACGTCGAACCCGACGCGTTTCTTGCCGGTGGCCTCGATCCCAAGCTTCTTGTCTGCGTCGATTGCGGCCTTGATCCACGACCGCTTGATGATAACGCTATCGTCGTCTTCGCGCGGCTCACCCAGGTAGATGTGCCGAAACTCGGCCTCGTCTTCTCGCTTCTTTCGCTCGATCACCTTGATGATCGTGTCGGACAGGAACGGGTTCTCGTCAAAATTGATCAGGCGCTTGATCGTGCCGCCGATTTCACCCTTGATCTTGCCTTCGATGACCTTCGACGGCGTTCCACTGATGAATTTCCGGTAAACGAAGTCAGTCACCAGCCTGGGGTTGAAGATCACCCAGAATTGCGAGCCTTCCCCGCGAAGCGTCGGCTCAAGGATCTCCCATTGCTCCTCGGTGAGGTTGTGCGCCTCTTCGATCCAGCAGATGTCGATGCCTTCGAGCGATTTGATCTCATCAATGTGCCGCCAGAGGCCGTAGAACATGAACTCCGAGCCGGTGACGCGATGCCGGATGGAATTTTCCGTGATGATGAAGTCGCCGCGCAGACCGAACCGCTCGATCTGTATTTTCAGCAGTGTGTAGACCGACTCCGCGATCTTATTCTGGAACTGGCGAGCGCACAGCACACGGATCTTGCATTGCGTGGCCAGGAATATCGCGAACCCTGCAGCGTCCCATGATTTCGAACTGGACCGACCGCCGTAAAGGATGCGCTCGCGTGCAGGTGTCAGCCAGAATTTCTTAAGCGCCGGGTTTAGGGTTGGCGCGTCAGTCTCCTGTGTCTGTTTCACCGTAGAACTGGGCAAGTGTCCTGACCTCGTGCTGCATGGGGCCGCCATTTGGTCCGGTTATTGCCTGCGGTGCTTTCCCGTACCCGCGATCAAGAATAGCGTTGGCCGCCGACACGCGGGCCGCTGCTGGCTCCTGATCGTTCGTCATGATCCTGCGCAGTGTCTCCAAGGCTTCCGGCGCATGGTCCTTGGCCATGTCCTGAAGCTCTCGCTTCGCCTTCCCGACCTTACCGGGCTTGCGACCGGCGCCGGGGCGTTTACCTCCGTGCCCGGTTGCCATCTTGAATTCCTCGATTGTTTTTCAATGCCGCGCCCACTCTCATTCCCCGCAATTCACACCCTGACGAGCCCACTGCACGGAGTTGACGCTTTCGCGCATGAGAGATGTTCCGAGCGGCGCGGTGCCCGTGAAAGGGATGCAGTGGATGAATTCTGGAAATGCTTACGCAGCCCACAGATCGCCGGTTTTGATGCCATCAATCACTGATGCAGGAACGCCTGTTTCCAAGGCGATGATCTTGCAAAGCCGCTTATCTTCTCTGATACGATCAAGCACGGACTGATCCATGCCCGACATGAATTTTCTCTGCTCGTTATGGCTTACCCTGTCTCGGGCGTTCGTGTGGGCGTTGCCCCAAGCTAAATGCTTTGGATTAACGCACGACATATGACCATTTCCGCAAGTGTGCGTTGCCATACTTTGCTCTGGATCGCCCGGCAGTCCTTGCGTCATCAACAGCATACACCGGGCCGCCGCCATGCTCTTGAAATTATACCTGACCTGTGTCGGCCTGCGGATCACGAAGCTCGGAAAGAATAGACATTCGTCTTGGTCGAAATTCGCTCGCGTCCTTAGCCATCCCGCCTTGTAGCAATGCGCCTTGCCGCGGTGGACCATTTCCGCCGCTTTCCTTTGGCGGCGATATTCCCTCGTATCCTTTTGGCACCTTACAAACGCTGCATCCATTAGAGCGATGTCAGACGGGTAGCATTCCTCGATAGACAATTCGTAATTCAGAACCGCCTGCTTGCTTTTGAACTGAAGTTTTCCATCTACCACCGCACCGTCTAGGCGCTCAAACCGAACGCGAGATTTACCCCTCCGGGATGACTTGGTTAGCGGAACGATTTCTTCAGACATAGGTATCCGTTTTTCACTTAGGGCTGGCTAAGTGACGCTGAGCGCCGCCAGCATATTGCTGTTCATCGGTCGCGCTCTTCCCGCCTATATGGCAGGATTGGGCCGAATGTACGACATGTTGACCTATCGCGCAAGGGTTGAGGTTCATTCCGCAGCCTTCAGATCTTCAAGCGGGATATCGACCGGAACAGGCCAGCCGTGGATGTTGATCCGTCCATATTCTCGACCTGCCCTGCGGATCACTCGCTGGAATGCCGCCAAGCGGTCCACGAACGCACCATCGAGAATATCGACGGTCTGCCCCGGCTCGTACGTGACAGCCGGTGCCCTCTGCCGTTCGATGCGGCGTTTCTCTGAATGAAGCTCGTCATCCAGGCGCGCAGCCGCTCTCAAAAGGATGCGCTTCTCAGTTGGGTGAAGCTGAAGCTTGGTCGGATGAAGTCCCTTGATGTTGCGAGCCTCGAAGAAGTGCTCTGCGCCAAGCTGTGCAAACACGTATCCCGGCCACATGGGACGCTCTGACCAGTCGCGCTTTCTGGACTTGCCCACGCGGATCGGCTCAAGCCGTTTGGCCACCCAGACCCAAGGCGCTATTTCCGCCAGTTCCTCTGCGACTTGCGTTTCCTGCCCGACGCGTGCGGCACACGCATAATACGGCAAATCGTCTGTCGCCATTTTCGCCTCGTTTTTCATTTCGCTCGCCTTCCCCATCTCTACCTCTCTAGCGTTGCTCTCTACTGCTCAGCGGCTTTCGTATCTGGCGTTGGATTGAAGTTGCGCGTACGCCATGGCATCGGGATAAAAGGACAGGCGCATCGACCCGCACTCGAAGCCGTAAAGCTGCGTGTCGCGGACTTTCCACGTGGTGATGCGAACCCAACGCTCGCCCTGGTCTTCGTCCTCCTCCTGATGGACGCTGAACCCGAGCGACGGCTTGTTGAAGAATGCCGCGCTATCGGCAATGTCATAACCCGTGGGGCTTCTCGGCTTGCCTTCCGTTCCCATCTTCCGGGGGTGCGCGATAAGGCAGATATGGCAGTCGTACCGCTCCGCCCATGTCCTGATTTGCTGTAGCGCCCAGTTGATGTAGGCAGTCATGGATTCACCCGGCTCCGGCAGGTGTTCCAACTCATTCCACGGATCCACGAGGATCAGCTTGCAATTATCCCTAACCGCCAGCGTGTAGATCATCTGGCGCAGCCATTCGATGTTGTGTTCGCGCTTCTCGAACGTGCGATGAACAATCCGAAACTGGCGGTCCAGGTTTGCGGCCAGTTCGGACCTCTGGTCGGCTGCCAGCCGATCCCAAGGCTGTTTTGCCCGCAGGCGGCTCAGATGGTCCCTGATGCGGTATGGGTGCGTCTCAAAGGCCAACATACCCACACGAGCATTCTCATGCTCTGCAACGTGGTGCGCCACGAATGTCGAGAATGTGGACTTCCCCGATCCCGGCGTGCCTGTCCCGACCGACATGGCTCCAACCTCGAACGCCAGCCCGTTATCGTAAGGCATAAGTCCCGTGCGCAGCACCCGGCGCTCCGGCATAGGCGGAAGGTCCGATATGCCGGTGATGAACCCTCCTTCAGGGTCAATCCGCTTGGCTTCCGTCAGGCACCGCGCCAGTTCGCCCTCGCCATAGGTGCAAAGAACCTCGTTAGCGTCCTTGCAACCATCTGGCCACGTCACGAACCGAACGTCATGACCGGCGAGAATATTTGCCACGACCTTCGGCAGGGATTGCCCGGCCTCGTCATTATCCCCCGCCACGATGACATACGGGCTTTCCCTAAGCCTCGCTTCCTCTTTCAGAAGGCAGTCACGCTTTTCGCCGTCCGCCGTCCACCCATCGGGGAGGGAGACAGCCCGAGAATGGCCGGCCTGCATGATCGAAAGGCAATCAATCTCGCCCTCGGTAATGACGATCGGTCCATCGCCAAGCTTCAGTGCATCCTCGTTGTATAGGCCACGAGACACATCCCGCGTTGACCGCCAGTCCTTTTTCTCGACGGATCTGAATTTAGCTGCGTAGGGCTTGCCGTCCTGACGATACGGGAATGCCGCGGTTGCGCCGAGGCCCGGAATATCCTTCTGCACGACGCCCATGTGATCCAGAACGGCGCGATCCAGCTTCCGTACCTCTTGCAGCCACTCCATCACGTCCTTGGTCAAAGTATTCTCCCCCGCTATACCCGCAGTGCCAGCAATGCCAAACGATCCCGTCCGGCTTGAACGTCACGCTCAGGCATGGGTCGCGCTTCTTCTTTCGATGTGGGCTGCATTCCGGGCATATCGTGCGCTGCGTCCCCGCCTGCCGCCTGACCTCGATCCCGTTGTCCGCCAGAATTTCGCTTGCTGATTTCATTGACTGCCTCCCATCTCTGGTAGCCTTGGCGGCGAGCGGCTTCCGTTTCCGCCTGGAACCGGCTCATGCCGTCGCAGTATTCGAGCCACGCCGCCGTGTTTTCGTATTGGTCGATATCAAGCATATTCCTGCACCCATCCGTCGTAGTGGTTAACGTAGACCTGCTTCCGCCCGTCCGGTGTGGTGCGGGTTTGTCCGATTTCCGGTCGCGCCTTCTTGGCTTGGAATTTCAGGCACCCTTCGATAAATGCCACTGGCTCAATCGCTCCTTCGCGCTGCGCTCTGCCCAGTGCGGTGATAACTGCCTCAGTCCCGTGGGCACCCCGCCACTTACCCAGCAAGCTGCGAGCCTGTTTTTCTGGAATGCCGGAGTGTGTGAGAATTTGAACGCCGCTCTGAAAAAGAACTTTGTCCGGATCGGGCGCATCAGCGCCCCCTACGGGAATATTGTTTACTTGTTCTTCTTTGTCGCTCTTTTGTTTCTCTCTTGTTTCCGTTTTGTCGCTCACCTGCTGATATTTGTCGTAATTACAAAGGTTTATTTGTGTCCGTTTTGTCTTCGTTCCTGTCCCGGTCTTTGCCACGCTGACTTGCACAATTCCGTGGGCTTCAAGTTGTGACAGGAACGTCTGAACCGCCTTGACGCTCCACCGCCATTTTTGAGCGAGAAAGCGAAGGGCGAAACACATGCCGCCGCGGGGAACCGTGTAGGGCTTTCCCCCGATGTCGATAGGCGTTTCTTTGTAGGCGGCGTTTTCAACGATCCAGACCCACGCCTCTCGCTTTGTGTAGGGCTGCTTGGACTCGAATATCTCGTGGTCCATCCATCCACGCTTCATGGCATACCATCCGCTCATTGGCGCGCCCTCCTGTTGAAATGCTCGACCTCGATCAGCCATGCGTGGTAGGCTTCCGCCACCTCGGACTGCCCGAAGTTCATTGCCTCGATGCACTTGGCCTTGAGGTAGTTTTCACTGATCGCCCGTATCTCGTTCACTTGCCCGATCCCCTCACCATATTCGCAACGATGCCGCCTACGTGCCGCCAGTTGTCGGCACCCTCCGCGCCTACCTCCACCAGCACAGCGCCGCCCTTGACCGGATCGCCCTTCTCGGACACCACAGGCCACCAGCGACCATCATCGACGCCTATGGCCTCTGCTACGGCGTCCCATCCCTGCTTTGCCCGGTTGGCTAGGTTGTCCCAATCCACGCGCCCCCGCGTCGGCGGGTGGTAGGTGATGCGAACCGGGATATTGCCCTCGGCCTCAATGGGGCGAACGCACTGCGCCATGCACTCCAAAGCGCAGGTCGCCTTGTAGGACTTTGCGGCCTTTGCCTTGCCTCGAAAGTCGCCTTGAGAACCGTTGGCGCTGGTTTTGGGTGGGGGCCAGGGAAGGCGGATAAGGACTTGCTTCGTCATGCAGCCTCCGGTTCTTGCGGAAGCCGGTTGCGGTGGTCTGTCACCGCGCCCATCATGGTGAAGTCGTCAGGTCGCTCACTGGCCGAGAAGCGATAGGCATTTGGCGTGGCAGACATATCGACCACGGACCCGGAAAACGGCTTGATGCACTCAATCAGGTCGGAGGTAAGGCACAGAAAGTCGATACATCCATCATCGCACCGAACCGTTGCCTTGGCGTCGATGTGCTGGGCCGGCCACTTCTCGCCTGTCAGCGTGGCGGCCCCTTCTGCGACTTGAATGAACAGGTGGTGCGCCCGCCCAAGGGATGCACGGTCAACAGCCGCCATCATTTCATCCGCGTCGAAGGAGCAAATGGGCTTCCGCTCGATCACAATCCGCCGCCACGGGGGAAACTTGGTCTCGACCAGCTTGCCGGCCAGCGCCATGTTTTCGGCCTCCACGCGCCATGTCCGCTCGCCCGCGAACAGACGCGCGCCTGGCTTCATGGCCTTGCATATCGCGGCGATAGCCATGCCAGGGATAACCTGACCTTTGCCGCCAGTGATGCCGAACCGGGCCAGCCGTTTGCCCGTGGTGGAAACCGCGTTACCATCGTCCAGACAGACGCCGCCCATGGCGTTTGTGTCGTCCTTCATCATGAACGGCGTCAGGCCACGAAAAGCCCGCTCTGCGCCCTCGATTTCCTCGTGGTCCTCGGGCTTCTTGAGGCGCGGAAACTCCTGATCGAGGATCGGCAAAGCCACGTTCGATCCGGTGGATTCGAGGCGAAGGTAGATATCGTCGATATGGGCGGAGATGACGCCGCTGGACGACTTGACCACGCGCGCCAAATCGGCGGCGTTGACGTTGCAGCTGCCTTCCTCGGAGACAGACGCTTCGCACGTCGCCTGCGCCTCCACGTCCATGTTGGTGCCGATGAAGCGCAAGCGCCCATTTTCGGCAATGACGTGCAGGCAATCGAGGATTGGCACATGCCCACGGCGGAGCGGGATTGATGCGGCCTCGACGGCAGCACGGATTTGCGGGGCTTCGACTTGGAGCCTCATGACAGGATTTCCTTGGCGCTGGCCGCGATCAGTTGATCAACCAGCCATTCCTTGGTCATGACCTCCGCATCATCGGTCAACTTCTCGATCCAACGGTCCAGTTCTTCTTCGCACCGGTCGAACTCTTCACTGATGGCATCATCGACTTCCGCCGCGCCCTCCTCGTAGCCTTCGTCGCGCTCATTCGACGCCCAGCCAGACATGGCGGAGATGGTCGCCCATATGCGATCCCGGTCGGGGTGCGCGTCGATCTCGCTTACGGTCATGGGGTCGTGGCGAAGGCTTCCGACTGACGGACTACATCCGATGATATCCAGCATGGTTCTCTCCTGTGGTTAGGGTTGCGAGTGGTGTGGGTCACTCCGCGGCAAGCGAAAGCAGGTCACCGGAACCATCCGAGATGAAATCAGATTTCGCTTTGGCGATGTTCTTTGCGGCCTGCCGGTAGTAGCTTTGCTTAAGCTCCACCCCGATGCCGCGGCGGCCAAGGTAGACCGGCGAATAGACTTCTGATCCGACACCCATAAATGGCGTAAGGACCGTCTCGCCGGGGTTGGTGTAAAGCTCGACACAGCGGTGAATGATATCGAGCATGAGCGGGTGAACGTGCTTCACGTCATCCGGTTCGCGCGCCTCACCATCATCGACCACAGCGCGCGCAGTCAGTCCGCACCCGGTCTTTTGCTTGTTGGACGCCCTGATATCCATCCAGGCGCTAGAGGCATATCGACGCCAGACAAAGTGCGAGAACTTGTTTTGCTTTTGGTCGCCATCAAAACCGCGATACTGGCGAACCTCGTCGGGCATGTGTTCCTCGCCAAAGTAGCGGGTGAAGCCGCGCTCATGTGTGACGGGGGCCTTGTTTTCACCCCTTTTGCGAAAGAAGAGGATGTAGTCTGCGTTCGCGATGCTCGACTTGGCGCTATCCTCACAAATGGTCTGGTGCGCGAGACCTCGAACCATCGTCCGAAGGCGCACAGAAAGCGGCTCATTCCACTTCAGCCGCCGGCCCATGAACTGAAACCCGGCTTGCTCATGCAGGCGAATGATGTTGCCCGGCAGGTCATGTACCGTGCCGATTGCATCCTCGCCGATATCCATGCAGTGAACGCAGTTGATCCGGCCCGGCTTTGTCACGCGGGCCATTTGCTGGACCAGAAACCCATACTGCTGATAGAACTCGTCGTAATTGTAGCAGTTGGACATATCCCGCTCGTCGCCGGAATATTGAAACAACCCGGCGAAAGGTGGCGAGTAGACCGACATGTCTACGATACCGTCCGGCAGGTCCGAAATGACCTCAACGCAATCGCCGTTGTAGATCGCGTAGTCGTCGGTAATGATCTGGTCAGAAACGGTCATTCTTATTCTCCTATCCATGCGGGAAATTCCGGCTTGTCGCCGTTCCCAAAAATCTTGCGGTGCGACTGAGCGTCGACCATGTGGCGCATCATTTCCTGGAACATCTTGTCCGCAGCCTCGGCCTTCCGCTTTCTGGATTTGGCGACATTGCTGAGGCTGGTCGTGCCGATTTGGTGAACGGTCACTGGGCGTTCTTGACCGAAGCGCCAGAAGCGGCGAACGGCCTGATAGTACTGCTCATAGCTGTAGTCATCGAAGTAGGTGCAGGCGGCGCAGTGCTGCCAGTTCACGCCAAGCGCCGCGATCTTCGGCTTCGTGACGAGGTACTTGATTTCACCATCACGGAACGCGCGGAATTTTTCTTCCTTGGCCTCATCCCTGTCGGACCCCGAAAGGTTAACAGCGCCCGGAACGATATCCGCCAGCAAGTCGGCTTCGGCGTTGAACTGACACCACATCACGCCGCTGTCGTGACCCTGGATCAATTCTGCCGCGAGTTCGCACCGCTCATTGATCGTGGCTTTTTTTTCTTCCCGCTCCATCGGAAGCCCTTTGACGGGCATGGCGAAAAGATTGCCGTCGAGAGGCTTGCTTTCGATCTCGTGATGGATTTCCTTGAGTTCCGGCAGAACCCATCCATCATCCGAATAGCCAATGTCCGAGGGCCTGCGAATGGCCCGCGCCCAGCTTGCGACCCAACGCCAGAAATGCGGCTCGGCGTGGCCTTTGAAGCGCCAATTCTGGCCAATGTGCGCCGGGTGAAGCGTGTCGTCGTTGCTTTTGAAGAAGGTCGCCAGCATGTCCATGTAGGCCATATCGCCCAAGGCTTCAGACGAGGTTCCGAGTTCGGTATAATCGTTCGGGCTTGGTGTCGCGGTGTACATGCCGCGATACTCAACCTTGCGCATCGCCCGTGTGATCGAGGCGCGTATTGCCCCGTCGAAGTTTTTAAGTATCGAGCTTTCATCACAGACAATGCCGGAAAAGTCCGACAAGTCGAAGTGATGTAGGCGCTCGTAGTTGGTAGTGATGATGCCCTTCCCTGATGGCCAAGTGCCGTCTGTCGATCGGTAGGCTTCGATATCGAACTTTGCGGCTTCCTCGACTGTCTGAGACGACACCGACAATGGCGCTAGGATCAGCACGGGCCGATTGGTCTTGCGATGGATATTCTCTGCCCACACAAGCTGCATAAGCGTCTTTCCAAGACCGCAATCTGCAAATGTCGCAGCGCGACCCTGCCGCAACGCCCATCCAATTAGATCCGACTGAAAGTCGAAGCAGTTCGGGTTTTCGTAAACGGGTTCAAATCCAAACTCACCGGCAAGGTGGGTCTTGCTTTCCACGAACGCGCGATAATCTTGCAGGCTCATCTACCTCACCTCCAGCCGCATAGCCGCGAGACGTGCGGCTCTGAGGGCTATCCATGCCGAATGCATGGCGCGGGTGTCCTTGCGGGCGCAGGCGGTGTTGTAGGTGTCCTGTGCTTCGTCTGCGGCTTGAAGGGCGCGGCGGTGGCGGAGGCGGCGGAATATGGTCATGACAGTTTCGCACCCTTGAGTGTCCGGGCTTCGCGCGACTTTGGCGCGACCACATGTGCGATAAGTTCAGAGTTGCGGAGACGGTCGATAACGCGGCGCGCGTAGTCGGCGCTGGCGATGCCTTGGACTTGCATGTCCTCGACGCCGAGGCCGTCTTTCAGGGCGTGGATTACAGCGACCGTGGTCTGATGGTCCTCGCCCGCGTGGGGTGATTCAGGTGCGTTCATACCGCCCCCTCTCCCGTTTTCGCCCGCAGGCGCTTGCCGTCAATTCGGCCGGCACGGTAGGCGTCGGAAATGAAATACGGGTCCATGCCAGCCAAATCGCAGACGAAGCGGAAGTTGCTGCCGCAGTCCCTGATCCAGGTGTCGGCCCGCTCACGTTCTCTGTTCAGTGTGTTGTGAAGAATGCGAGCGCTTTCGGTTTTCGCGCCTTTCTGAATGCCCTGAGTTGCGTCCATGAGGGCCTGCATCACCACGCCCTGCCAAAGCTTCTGCTGGCCTGTCATGGGCTGGGAAAAGTCCTCGTCAACCGCAAGAGAACCGGCGAATGACTTAGTGGTCAGGGAATTCCCGGCTTGGCCTGTGCGGCCTCCGGCTGGGAGGTGGATTGAACTTGTGCTGGTCATGACGCGGCACCCCGCATCTGGACGGTGTTGGTCTCGGGGCGCTGTTCGGCTGCTTTAATATCGGCATGAAGGCGATCGCGGAGCGCTTCCCACGCATTCACCGCTTCGTCCGCTTCGGCATAGGCTTTGGCGAGGTCTTGGTCGGACAGCGCCGCCTCTATACCCTCGCCGCTTTCCTTGGCGGCACGGGCCGCGAGAATGTGAACGCTATCGGCTGCGCCGGTGTTCTCACTGTCTCGGCTGTTGATGGCCTGCACGACGCGCTGCGAGCCAGTGATAGAGGTCAGTGCGAGAAAGTCGTTGATAGACCACTCGCGAGAGCCACGCATCTTGCGGGAAAATCCGCCGTAATCGACTTCGCTGTCTTCGAGGCCGCGCCCCGCCCAAAATTCGGCAATCTCACGAGCGGCACAATTCTGCTTGGGATAGTGCTTGACCACCATCCCGCGCATGAGGCTGTGGAAGTATGCTCTTTCGTCGGCCATCTAAGGCAACCTCATTGTTTTGCTTCTTGCGGTGGCCCCTGCCAATTTGCTGTCATGGCAGAGGGATGGATCAGTGTTGGACCAACTTCACGCAGTGCTGTCTGCGGTGCGGTTTGCCGTTTGCTTACCGCCGGAAGCCCCGTGCCACTTGAAAAGGTGGTCTGGCGCAGCAAAGCCTCGTGCGGCGCAGTAGTCGCGAACGGCGATGTACCAGCGCGGGGGCATGGCTTCGTCGGCAAGCGCACGGGTCACGACCTGCGTTTTGACGCCGATCTCTTTTTCAAAGGTTTGCCGGTCACTGAGACCGATCAAATCCGGGATCGTTTTGGGGGCGGGTTTCTGTTTCATGCCCGCCATACTACGCAATATGCTTAGCAATGCAATACGCAAAATGCGCAGTGCGCCCTGTGGAGAAATCTTTATTGTCTCCGATATGTTGGAAGAGCTTGAAGATAGCCGCGAAGCAGTGGCCGCACGACTGGAAGCCGCGCGAAAAGCGCTAGGGCTTGAAAAGAAAGAGTTTGCCGAGCGGGCTGGCCTGTCGATGCAGGTCTACGGCCCGTTTGAAAACGGCAAGCGCGACCTAACTCTGTCTGCTGCGAAAAAGCTACGCAAGACCTACAAGCTTCCGCTCGAATTTCTGTATTTCGGAAATATCGAAGACCTGCCCACCAGGATTTCGAGCAATCTCTGATCCATCCCGTCAGTGAACTCATCCCAAAAGTCCAGAGACATACCAGAATTCTTGCGCGCCTCTTTCAATAACTTGAGCCGAGTCTTCTCTTCCATATAACACCTCCACGAATCGTTTCAGCATAACGTGTTCCCGTTGCGTTCCAACTGCCGATTTTTAGGCACTACGCAATTTGTTTATTTTTGGGCTTGTCACTAAGCAAAACGCGTAGTAACTTCCTCCCATAGCCAAACACGGCGAAGGGAGTAAACGACATGACCACCACCATCCCCGAAGCACTTCCCCGCATCCGCGCTGCTATCGACGCGGGTATCCTGACCTCCGGCACATGGGGCGACGGTGATAGCGCCGTCTGCATGATGAGCGCCGCAGTACCACAGGCAAAATGCACCGCTGAATGCGTAACTGCCGGTTGGCCTGAATGGCTGGCGAAATTGAACGTCACATTGTTTGACGCTGACGTAGGTGCGGACGACGAAGAAAAGGCACGTCAACACTTTGCCCTGTCAGTGGCCGAAGCGGTCTCGAAGCCGGTCGATTTCGACAAGGCGCGCGACCTGTTCTTGATCCGTCAACTGGATACCGGAGAGTATTCCGCACTCAAGACGCTGCACAGCCTTGACGGTGAGTGGTCACAGCAAATCGAGGCGGTGCAAGGTGTTGTTGCGTTGCTGCACCGACGCGCGATTGGTGAGGACGTTGCGGGAGAAATGAACGCCGCCGCCTATGCCGCCGCCCGTGCCGCCGCCCGTGCCGCCGATACCGCCGATACCGCCGATACCGCCGCCCGTGCCGCCGCCCGTGCCGCCGCCCGTGCCGCCCGTGCCGCCGCCCGTGCCGCCCGTGCCGCCGCCCGTGCCGCCGATACCGCCGATACCGCCGCCCGTGCCGCCGCCCGTGCCGCCCGTGCCGCCGCCCGTGATGATTTGATCTCGGCGCTTAACGAGGCGGGAGAAACGACATGAACATGCCAGCCCACCAGATCGCAGCCTTCGAAGCTGCAACCGACGCCGGGGACATTCTTCCCGCACTTGGCAACACCCACGCTGACACCGTTCGCCGCATTCAAGCCGTCTGCACCGTGATCGACATGGCCAAGGCCATCTGGACCCGCCGTGGCCCGCATCACTGCGAGACCTTTGAGCAACTGGCCATGTACGGCACCCGCCCCCACCGCAACGCCATCGCATCGGACTGGTATCAGGCCGCGCTGGACTTTCTCGGGGCCTTCGTACCCGGCGGGCGTGAAGGCCGTGTTGACGCCATGACCGAGGCAGAGCGCCGCGCCGCAATGACGGCCTGCCGTGAAGCCGCAAAGCGGATGGAAGGGCGTTACCGCGCCCGCATCCTCGAAATTCGTCAGAAAGGAATTTGAACCCATGAAAACGATTACTGAAATTCAGGACGCGCTGGCCGATCTGGTCAAGGCCATGAGCGATAAGGGTGTTGTCGCGCCGAAAGCAGATCTTAAGGTGACGACTGGTCGGTTTGTGGCTTGCATTGAAAGCGACATAAAGGCGAGGTCGCTCTCCGGTGATTGGCTTAAGTCCTTTTACTGTGACGCGCCAGAAGAAGGCCTTTCCAAAGCCCGCGACTTCATTGCTAGCCTGCCCAGCCCCGAAGAGGCGGTAACGAACGAATACCTCAAGCGCGTTGCCAGCGCCGTGGACTACGCCACCGAGAACAGCATTGACGACGAGTACGTTGCCCCGCTGCGCGGCGTGACCTGCGCCATGACGGACAACCTTTTGACCAAAGTTGACGCATGATCCGCGAAATCCTCGAAGGCGTTATCGGCCTCACATCCTTCATCGCCGCCATATGGGGCGCTTGGGTAATCCTCCACGGTTTCGGCTTCTGAGCCGCCACTCACGGAAAGGAATGAAGCATGACTGCACAACAGAAGATCGACAAGGAAAAGGCCGCAACGGTCGAGAAGCCCAAGCAGGGCCTCGATCTGCTGCGCGAGCCCTTCCCGCCGCATCACATTTCCAAACTACCAAAGCCGACCAAACGCCAGACCGAAGAAGTCCGCAACGACTTCAAGAAGGGCATCCGCTGTCAGCAATGTGGCCAGTGGCACCACCCGCAAGTCGTTCACTTGGATTATGTGGGCCACGCCGCCCTGACCGATCGGCTGCTGGACTGCGACCCGAATTGGAACTGGGAGCCTGTGGCGTTCAGCGAGGTCGGAACGCCGCTCATGGACGACAACGGCGGCATGTGGATCAAGCTGACCGTCTGTGGCCAGACCCGCCTTGGCTATGGCCACCCGGACGGCAAGCGCGGCGGTGACGCCATCAAGGAAGTGATCGGGGATGCCCTGCGGAACGCTGCCATGCGCTTCGGTGCGGCCCTCGACCTTTGGCACAAGGGGGACCTGCACGGCCCCGAGGATGAGCCGGAGGACAAGGGCGACGAAGGCAGGAAGCAGAGCGACAACGCGCCTTCGCAAGATGCTGTAGACAACGCCAAGGACAGCTTGGCGAATGCCGACACGCTCGAACGCCTGCGCGCCATCTGGTCCGACCTGCCCAAGCCCGTTCAGCACGTCGCCTCAGTGATCGAGGCGAAGGACAAGCGCAAAGCCGCGCTGGAAAAGACTGCCGACGACACCGAAAGCGTCACCGACACAGTTGACGACGAAATTCCCCACCAGTGAGAGACACCATGGAAAAGACCGTATTCCTCGACATTGAAACCATCCCTTCGCAGTCAGACGAAGTGCGCGAGTTCTTCCGCGACGAAGTTAAGGCACCCGGCAACATCAAGAAGCCCGAGAGCATCGAGGCATGGCTTGCCGAGAACCGTGACGCCGCCGCCGCCGAGGCGCTGGCCAAAACCAGCTTTGACCCGGCACTTGGCCATATCTGCACCATCGGCTGGGCCATTGACGACGAAGACCCTGTGACCGCGCACGCCTACGAGGTCGAGCAAGAGGCCGACATTCTTCGCGCGTTCTTCGCCAGTTTCCACAGTTTCCACCGGCTGACCTTCGTCGGACACAACGTGGGCGCCTTTGACCTGCGCTTCATTCTGTGCCGGGCCGTTGTGCTTGGCGTGAAGGTGCCGGCATCCCTGCCCCGTGATCCGAAGCCGTGGGACAAAACGATCTTCGACACAATGCTGGCATGGGCCGGCACGCGCGGGACCGTCAGCATGGACAAGCTGTGCCAGGCGCTTGCCCTGCCCGGCAAGGACGGCTTCGACGGCTCAATGGTGGCCGAGGCATGGGCCAACGGCGAGCACGAGCGGATCGCGGAATACTGCGCCGATGATGTTCGGAAAACCCGCGAGGTCTGGAAGCGTTTTGAAGCAGTGGGGCTTGCAGCCTGATGCCCGCCGGACGCCCACGCAACCCGATATACGACACCGAGGAATTTACCCGCCTTTGGTACTCCCGCCTCACGCTCAAGGAGATAGCGCACCAGCTTGGCGTGTCTGCCAACAGCGTTCATTCCGCTGGTCGCCATCGCGGGCTGCCCAAGCGGTCCACGATGCGCCCCGGCGATGAGGTGGCGGCATGACCGAAGCTGAAAAATTCGCCGCTGAATACCTTCGCCGCGAACGCGCCGCCCACTCCACCAAGCAAGGCGCGGACTGCAAGGCTATCCTCGCTGACCTCGCCCAGGAATGGGAGTGGGACTACGAGGACGCCCGCGCCGCGGTTCTGGACCACACTGTCATTCTGGGGGCCGGGTGATGCGCAGCGACGTCGTAGATATCACCGTCCACCTTCACCACGAAACGGGAAAGGCCGTTCTGGTCAGCGACACGGGAGACAAAGCCGATGCGGTTTGGCTTCCTCTGTCGCAAGTCGAGATCGAGCCAGAGGGAGCGACGCACGTTGTCACGCTGCCGGAATGGCTTGCAATAGAACGAGGTCTCCTATGAAGACTTGTAGTGTTTCGGGCTGCAATGGGCCGCATTACGCAAAGGGATTTTGCAACAAGCACTGGAGCAGGATGCGGCGCAACGGTTGCCTGTCTCTAAAGGCAGACCCGGCGAAAACATGTCGCGTATCTAACTGCGGTGGAAAGCACTTAGCAAAGGGGCTGTGTCGAAAACACTACCTCAGAAAATACCGAACTGGATCACTGAACACTTCAGTTCTGTATGGTGAAACCGCCCTAAACAGGGTGCTGTCCAAGGTCGTCAAAACTCAATCTGGATGCTGGGAGTACACCGGCAAACTTACCCCTAAGGGGTATGCGCACGTAAAGTCAGACGATGGCAAAATGCGATTTGCGCACCGAATTGTATTTGAGGCCTATATCGGTCCAGTTCCAGAAGGAAAAGAAGTCGATCACCTTTGCAGGAACAGGTCTTGCTGCAATCCAGATCATCTTGAGGCCGTCACGCATCAAGAGAATTGCCGTCGCGGAAACGCCGGTCACGACCACGCCAAAAGGCCGCGAAACCACTTGGGCCAGTTTTCTTCCGAAAAGGGGCTGATCTGATGCAGACCAAACCGATACTTTTCAGCGCGCCGATGATCCGGGCTCTACTCGCCAGCCGCAAGACGCAGACGCGGCGGCTTATCAAAGATCGAGGCGTAATGCCGGAGTTCTGCGGCGGTCGATACGACGACCGAAACGACCCGTCATGCTGGGGCTGGCAAGACTTCGACCGGGGCGATTGGGTGACGCTGGACGAATTTCCGCACTATCGGTTTGTTCCCTACGCCGTCGGCGATCTGCTTTGGGTGCGGGAGGCGCACTATCTGACGGATGACGGCGAAAGCGAGTACGCAGTTTTTGCAGCGGACCAAAGCGACGTTGATGAGCATTTGGCCGACATGCAGGCCACTATGGCCAGCCACCCATCTATAGACTGGTCCAAGCATCTTCGCCTACGCCCCTCGATCCACATGCCCCGCTGGGCCAGCCGCCTGACGCTCCGGGTGACGGACGTGCGGGTGCAGCGGTTGCAGGAGATTAGCGATAGGGATGCTCTTGCAGAGGGCGTCGACTGCGCGGTTAATCCTGTGGCGGGACAAGACGTTTGCATTGACGGCGAGTTTTGGCCGGGTGGTCCATCCCGAATGTTTCGCAGCCTCTGGGACAGCCTCAACGCCGCTCGCGCGCCTTGGGCGGATAACCCGTGGGTGGCCGCTTACACCTTCGAGGTCCACCAGCGCAACGTCGACCAGATGGAGACGCAATAGTGGCTTCCCGCATTCTCCGCACCACCGAAGACGTTGACGCATTCGTGCGCCTGCTCTGCGAGGTCAAGCTGCCCGTCACCGTGACATGGCAGAAAGGCGCAGACCGGAGCCACGAGCAGAACCGTCTTGCTTGGCTCTGGGCGAACGAGGTTGCGGAGCAGCTGGGCGACCGAGAGGCGCCAGACGTGCACGCCGAATGGAAGCTGACCGTCGGCATTCCGATACTTCGGGGCGATGATCCCGAGTTTCGAGACACCTACGACGCCACGGTCAAGCACCTCACATACGAGGACAAGATCCGGGTGATGCGCGATCTGGACTTCCCCGTTACGCGTCTGATGCGGGTCCGCCAGATGTGCCGGTTTCTCGACCAGATTGAGCGGCGCTGCATGGAAATGGGGCTCAGCCTGACGCAGCCGCCCGACGATCTGGCCCGCTACAACGAGCGGTATGGGAGGGCAGCATGAGCCGTGCTGCATATTACAACGAGAACGACCCAAAGGCGGCCGCATGGCTGCGCGAACTCATCCTTCGCGGTCACCTGCCCGAGGGGGATGTCGATGACAGATCCATTGCAGATGTCGCTGTTTCAGATCTTAGAGGATACGGGCAATGCCACTTCTTCGCAGGAATCGGCGGGTGGCCACACGCCCTGCGCCTCGCCGGATGGCCAGACGAAAAGCCCGTCTGGACCGGAAGTGCTCCCTGCCAGCCATTCAGCCAGGCAGGACAGCGAAAAGGATACGACGACGAGCGACACCTCGCCCCTGTCTGGCTCGGTCTTATCGAACAGTGCCGGCCTGCAACGATCTTTGGCGAACAGGTTGCAAGCGCGGCTGGGCGAAATTGGCTCTCTGATCTACGGCTTGAAATGGAAAGATTGGGATACGCAGTCGGGGCCGCCGATCTGTGCGCTGCGGGCGCGGGCGCACCCCACATCCGTCAGCGTCTCTTTTTTGGCGCTGTGCTCGGCGCTGGGGCCTGCGTGGCCTCTCCCGCAGGTGGGGCAGTTGAGCGGTTGGCCGACGGCGCACACGTCAGCTTCGACCGGGGCCGGGACGCAGGGCCGAGCGGGCGGTCTGAACATTCAGACGGCTGCGGCAATGGCAGGCTGGCCGACGGCGACGACGCGGGACCACAAGGACGGGGCGTCGGAGGGCACGGCACCGATCAACGGACTGCTGGGGCGAACGGTGTGGCTGGCGGGCTGGCCGACGGCCAATGCGGGGCCACAGAACGACACGGACACGAAATGGCGGGAACGCCGGGAAGAGTGCAAGAAAAAGCACGGGAACAACGGATTTGGCCTGACGCTTGGGATGGCGGTGCAGGAAGTAGGCCCCATGCGCCTGACGAGTTCTGGCGAGACGCGGACTGGCTCTTTTGCCGAGATGCCAAGTGGAGGCCAGTTGAACCCGGCACATTCCCGTTGGATCATGGGATACCCGCCCGAGTGGGACGCCTGCGCGGTTACGGCAATGCCATCGTCCCGCAAATCGCGCAAGTTTTCATAGAGGAATTCAGCGGCGCAGTGATCGAGGCCGCAGCATGACACGCGCCGAATTCACCATGAAGACCAAGAGGGCTGCATGGGACCGCGCCGGCGGGGTTTGCGAATGCGGCTGCGGCCAGCCCTTCGGCAAGCATCCCAAAGAACGGCCCGAATACCATCACCGCGTTGAGGCGGCAATCGGCGGAGACAACAGCCTAGATAACTGCTGGTGCATCCGCTCCGACTGCCACCGCGCCATTACGTCGAATGTCAGCGCGCCGCGGGCCGCAAAGGTTCGGCGCGAGGACAAGCGCCAACGCGGGCTATCCAAGCCGAAACAAAAGATTTCTTACCGTCGCTTCGACGGAACGCCGGTGCGGAACAATGACTGAGGGAAAACCAATGACTGACCTGATTGAACAACTTCGCAAGCTTGAGGGGCAGACGACTGAGGGGCCTTGGCGCATCCACGACTGCGAAAGCTACGGGGATCGGTGCAAGACCTTTTACCAAGAAATCTGGAACGACGAAACAGACATTCTTGTGACCACCGAAGTGACCCGAGCGCAAAACGATGGCGGCACGTACAACATGCGCCTCATAGCACTAGCCCCGTCTATGGCGAAAAAGCTGCTGGCGGCGGAGGCGGTGGTGCGGGCGATGCACGACCTATCGGAGTGGCAATCCTACGACAGCGCCCGAGCCGTTTTCGACCCTCCGATGCCCGAGAAGTACGAATGCACCAACGATGCCAAGGCCGCGATGGTGTCTGCTCTGGATGCATACGAAGCACTTTGAACCCCGCGCACTCCTCCCGCGCGGACAGCGCCGGGGCCGATCCTCCTCCCCGGTCCCGGCGCACATTAACGAAAGGAATGAGAGATGCAGACTTACGACGCATGGAAACTCGCCTCACCGGATGACGAACGGCACGAGGTTGGCACCGAGGATGGTCAGCCGTGCCTGCGATACCACGAGCCGGACGAAGACGCACCACGCGGCTACAAGCCCAAGCCGTGCCCCGGCGTGATGGAGCCGCACCTTGACTGTCGAACCGGCGAAACATGGATCGAGTGCGACACCTGCGGGGAAACCCCATGATCGCCCGCGCCTTTCATCAACTCCCCCGCAGCCAGTGGACGTGGCGCACCCGCGTACCTGCGGTCACAGCAAAGGAACTTATGTGGAACAGCATGGCCGGGGCCTTGGGAACGCTGCCGGTCACACACAAGGAGATGAGAGATGAAAGGAATTGAGAGCATTGCCGCCGAACGTAAACGGCAGATCGAGCAAGAGGGTTGGACACCAGAGCATGACGACACGCACGTAGCCGGTGAAATGGCTGATGCTGCTGCGTGTTATGCCCGGAACAGCGTTGACCCAGAGGATTGCCCAAAACCAATTTGGCCTTGGTCAAAAGATTGGTGGAAGCCAAAGACGCCACGCGAAGATCTAGTTCGCGCAGGCGCTCTGATCGCCGCCGAGATTGATCGCATTGACCGGCGGAAGGACCAACCCCATGACCAGTAACACCGAAGCACCGGAAAAAGCAATCGCCAAGGCCGCACTCGGCGTCGAATGGGAAGACACAGAAAGTGCTGCCCGTCGAGTGGCAGAATACGCCGCCGACCTCGCCACCCGCCAGCAGGCCGAGGCCGTGGCAGCAGCGTATGAGGCGGCGGCATGGACGCTAGAGGAAAACGTCCCAGCTACAGCAGCGGAGTTCGGCCCCAAGTCTTTGGAGGTACGCCTTCTGGACGCTCAGGCCAAGGCCATCCGCGCCCTCACCCCCTCCGACGCCACCGCCGCGATGGAAGCCCGTGACGCGAGGGTGTGGAACGAGGCGATTGAGGCTGGAAAAGCTGCGATAGATGAGGACTGCAAGGACAAGTGCGGAAGACCTGATGACGACCGCTGTGTCAACTGTCTTGTTCACGTTCTTGATGCCCTCAAGAAGCCCGAAGGAGACAAAGTCGATGGATGATCTGACAAACCCGGAGCATGCGGAGCGGTTGGCGCTGACGCATGATCAGTTCACAATCGCAGACAACGGCGTGGACGGTGAAGCCTATCCAATGCGCATGGCAACCCACGAAAAGACCGCCGCCACCCTCCGCGCCCTCTCCGCAGCACTGGAACAGGCGCGGGCGGCCTTAGGGCTGTGCTTGAGCAACATGACCGCGCCGCACGCTTCTTTTGAAACCGGCTGCTGTATGTGCGGGACTGACATGGACGCAGGGGTGTGGGCGCATGGGGGGCATACGCCGACCGATAGCGGCTTGTATAACGCAGATCAGGCTATTGAGGACGCCCGCCGCGTCCTATCAATGCTGGATATGGGGGACGGGTGATGCGCTGCACCTATGAACAGCCGCAATGCTGGCACCGCGTGATGGAATGGGGCTGCACCTGCTCGCTGCCCAGGTCGCGCAAATGCCCGACTTGCGGCCAGCCGATGCCAAAGGACACCTAACTCATGCTCCTGGCCGTGAAAGACACGACTGCCGCCCGGATGGAGGTAAGCAATGACTGAACGAACCATGTTTCTGGTAGAACCCGAGGCGCTGGAAAGCCTGCTGGCCCGCCTTGACGCCATCGACGCCAAGCTGGACGCAGTGCAGATGCAGCCCGCGCCGGAATGGCTCACAGTGAAGGAGTACGCCAAGCGCGTTGGCCGGGATGTCTCGACCGTTCGTCGCTATGTCGCATCCGGCAAGCTGGAAACCCGCGAAGAATGCGGGGCCACCATGATCCGCGTTCAATCCAACCGCTGAGCCAGTTGCTCGGCGGTAGCATTGTAATAGGTCATAAGCTGAGAGATATTCCGATGCCCGACCATCCGCGCCAGATCCAGAACATCCAGCTTCCGCGCAAGCTGCGTAATAGCCGCGTGACGGCTGTCATGGTACGTCAGGTTGTCCACCCCTGCCCGGTTGCGCAGCTTGGCCCACAGGGCGCTGATAGACGCGCTGGTGAGGCCGAACACGGTATCCCCCATGTCGGGTAGCACTCGCAACAGCCGAACGGCCTCAGTGGACAGAGGAACGTCCCGAGACGTTCCGTTTTTCGTCATGGTCAGCCGCAACGTCCTGCGTTCTAGGTCAACATCGCCCCACGTCAGCCCCGCCACTTCACCGGCCCGCAACGCGGTTTCGATGGAAAACAACCACGCATGGAATACCCGCGCCGTCGCGTTGTTTAAATCCTCGCCAGCCGATAACCTCAGTCGCTCAATTTCATCCGCTGTCGGCAATCTGTCGCGCGATTTCCCCTGTGGGGGCCTGCGAACGTCCCGCAATGGGTTGTGCGAGATAACACCCCACTCCTTGCGGGCCACGGTCAGCACCGCCGATAGCTGCTCCATTTCCCGGCGTACGGACGATCCCTTGACCTCCTTCAAGCGTCGATCCCGCCAGTCTGCGAAATCCGCCGCCGTCAGTTCGCCAATCGGCACCTTGGCCACCTTGTCCCGCCGCAGCCGCTCAATGCGCACGATTTCCTCGCGCCCGCCACGCTTCTTTGACGAGACCTCGCGCCCGTATTTGTCCAGCAGATCCCCGAAGGGCATGGCCGAACGGGTTTCGTCCTCGTGCAAGATCAGGTATTCTTGCCGCGCGGCCCAGTTCTTCGCTTCGGTGCGGGTTTCGCAAACCTTGGACATGCGCTTGCCGCGCCGATCGACCTGCGCCCGCCACTTTTTCCCGTGCTTTGAGATGCTCGCCATAAATCCCCCACGCCTGCGGGCTGTATGGGGGATACCATGCACAAACATGCGCGATTCTGGCAAGTGGGGGAATTTTCGGGGGATAATCTTTCCCCATTTTTCACGCATTTTCGTGCATACGCGTGCAAAATATGCTATTCGTGGTGCGGGTGAAGGGACTTGAACCCCCACGCCTTGCGGCGCCAGAACCTAAATCTGGTGCGTCTACCAATTCCGCCACACCCGCATCGAGCCGCGTCTTAGCAAAGCCTTCGGATGGATGCGAGGACAATTTCCCCCGCAACACATCCACCAAATTTGCCCAGCCCTTGAACAAAACGCGCGACATTAACGAAATCTTGACGTATGGTGATAAAAAATCTGAGGCAGAAAACAGAGCGAGATAGCCCATGGAACCGAAAACGGTCGGGGGCACAGGCGGGATAAATCCGTCCGGGGCCAAAGCGCAGGCCAGCGGCTTTGCCGCCGGTGCAGTTATCATGACATTGGACGGCGAGAAAACGGTGGAAGATCTCCGCCCCGGGGACCGCGTGATCACGCGCGACACCGGCATGGCCATCCTGAAGGACATCCCGGTTCAAACCCTGCGCACCCGGGCGATCCGAGTTCAGGCTGGATCGCTCGGTCACACCCGCCCCGTGCGCGACGTCCTGCTTCCCGCAGGCCAATCCCTGCTGATCCGCGATTGGCGGGCAGAGGCGATGTTCGGCTCGAAGCGCGCCGTGGTACAGATCTCGCAGCTTGTCGACGGCGAATTCATCACCGACGAGGGCGAGGCGGACCTGACACTCTATACTCTCGATTTCGACACGCCCCACATCGTCTATGTCGACGGGCTCGAAGTGGCCAGCACCACCGATATCGAAGCGCTGTCCAAAGCCGCGTGACCCTGTCCCGGGCCTGACCCGGGACCTCACACACTCAATACGCGCAACACCTTCGGCAACTCTTCCGGCAGATCCTCGGCGATCAGGCCCGGACCGAAAGAGCGGGCGCATTCCACATGTAACCATGCCCCTGTCTCCGCGGCCTGCATCGGCGCAAAGCCTCGCGCCAACAGCCCGGCAATGAACCCGGCCAGCACGTCCCCTGCCCCCGCCGTCGCCAGCCAGGGTGCAGACCGTTCATACTGGGCAGAGGTGATCGAACAGCGACCATCGGGATCGGCGATCACCGTATCCGGCCCTTTGAACAACACGACACATCCTGCCCTGTTCGCCGCCGCGCGCGTCGCATCCACCTTGGAATAGGCCGGGCCACTGGTGGGCGCCGCGTTCAGCTTCTCGGCAATATCCGGGAACAGCCGCGCGAACTCTCCGGCATGCGGGGTCAGAACACTTTGCTCATGCAACATGCCGAACAGCGTTTCCGGCTGCTCTGCAAACGCCGTCAGCGCATCCGCATCCAGCACCACCGACCGTGTAGGGTGGGTTTCCAACCCACCCCCCGCAAGCGCCGCCGGCACCAACTCGCGCGCCCGCTCGACGCCCAGCCCCGGCCCCAGGCAGACCGCATTCAACCGCCCGTCCTCCAGCACCGCTGCCAGCCCGTCGCCACCCTCGACCCGACGCAGCATGATCGACGTCACGTGACACGCCACCTCCTGTTGCGCATTCGGCGGTACGCCCAGTGTTACCAGCCCCGCCCCGATCCTCAGCGCCCCGCGCGCCGCCAGCCGTGCGGCCCCGGTGCGCCCCGCGCCTCCTGACAGAACCAGCGCATGTCCGTGGCCATATTTGTGCGACGTCGCCGCCTTGCGCAGTCGCCCACCGGGCACCCGGTCCACCAACCGCACAACCCCGTCCGGCGCGGCATCTTGGGAGAGCCCGATGCTCTTGACCACCACCTTGCCCGCCTGTTGCGCCCCGCGTGACAGATAATGCCCCAGCTTGGCCTCATGGAAACTTACCGTCAGATCTGCGGTCGCAAAGGTACCCATTGCGCGACCGCTGTCGGCGCAAAGCCCTGAGGGTATGTCCACAGCCACGGTGCGAACATGTCTCGACTCTCGAAATCCATCGAACGCCACCAAAACCTGCGCAAGTCCCCCTTCCACGGGCCGGGAGAGTCCTGTTCCGAACACGGCATCCACGAAAAGGTCGGATTTTTCCCGATGCTCAATGTCGCGGCTCATGTCGCCAACCTTCCCCATCGCCGACCACCGCTGGTAATTCACACGTGCGTCCGGAGGCAGCTTGGCGGGGTCTCCATAGAGAATCACCTCCACGTCCCAGCCCCACTCCTTCAACAACCGCGCCACGACGAACCCATCGCCGCCATTGTTCCCCGGCCCGCACAGTACCACCGCCCGGTGCGGTGCCGCGGCCAACTCTGGCCACTCTTCGAATACTGCTGCGACCACGCCGCGCCCGGCGCGTTCCATCAGGTCCAGCCCGGTCGCCTCGCCCGACGCAATCGCGGCTTCTTCGATGGCGCGCATCTGGGCCGCGGTAAGCAATTCGGTCATTCCCGCTCCTTTTCGATTCAATTCCGCGCAAAAATAAGTCAACACGCCTAAATTTTAATCACTCAAAGGGTTCGCCCTGCCACAACTCCGCCCGAGCCTCCTATCCGATTGTGCCGCGTTAACAGAAATGATCTGCAAAGTCCGCAAGTCAGTCGGAGGAGTCGACCCATGAAAAAAATCGAGGCGATCATCAAGCCTTTCAAGCTCGATGAAGTGAAAGAAGCGCTTCAAGAGGTGGGTGTACAAGGCCTCTCGGTGATCGAAGTCAAGGGCTTCGGCCGCCAGAAGGGCCACACCGAGCTCTATCGCGGTGCGGAATATGTCGTCGATTTCCTGCCCAAAGTGAAAATCGACGTCGTGCTGGACGACGATCAGGTCGACGCCGCCATCGAGGCCATCGTCGATGCCGCCAAGACCGACAAGATCGGTGACGGCAAGATCTTCGTCAGCCCCGTCGAACAAGCCATCCGCATCCGCACCGGCGAGTCCGGTTCGGACGCGCTGTAAACTACACCTGGAACCACAACGAAGGGATCAATGGACATGAGCGCAAAAGATCTGCTCAAGACGATCAAGGACGAGGAAGTCGAGTATGTCGACATCCGTTTCACCGACCCGCGCGGCAAGCTGCAGCACGTGACGGTCATCGCCGACGAGGTCGACGAGGACTTCCTGGAGGAAGGCTTCATGTTCGACGGCTCGTCGATCGCCGGCTGGAAATCGATCGAAGCCTCGGACATGAAACTGATGCCCGACACCACCAGCGGCTACATCGACCCCTTCTATGCCGAGAAAACCATCTGCGTGCACTGCTCGATCGTCGAGCCGGACACCGGCGAAGCCTACGAGCGTGACCCGCGCGGCACCGCCGAAAAGGCCGAGGCCTACCTGAAGTCCAGCGGCATCGGCGACAGCGCTTTCATGGGCCCCGAAGCGGAATTCTTCCTCTTCGACGACGTACGCTTCTCCAACTCGATCAACAAGGTCTCCTACGAGGTCGACGCGATCGACGCGTCCTGGAATACCGACACCGAGTACGAGATGGGCAACATGGGCCACCGTCCGGGCGTCAAGGGCGGGTATTTCCCGGTCAACCCCACGGACGAATCCCAGGACATCCGCTCCGAGATGCTCTCGACCATGAAGCGCCTGGGCATGAAGGTCGACAAGCACCACCACGAGGTGGCCTCGTGCCAGCACGAGCTTGGCCTGATCTTCGGCACCGTCACCAAGCAGGCGGACGAGCTGCAGAAATACAAGTACGTCATCCACAACGTCGCCGCCGCCTACGGCAAGTCGGCCACGTTCATGCCCAAGCCCATCGCGGGCGACAACGGCACGGGCATGCACGTCAACATGTCGATCTGGAAAGACGGCAAGCCGCTTTTCGCCGGTGACAAGTATGCCGACCTTTCGGACGAGGCCCTGTGGTACATCGGCGGCATCCTGAAGCACGCCAAGTCGCTCAACGCCTTCACCAACCCGTCGACCAACAGCTACAAGCGCCTGATCCCGGGCTTTGAAGCTCCCGTGCTGCGCGCCTACTCGGCCCGCAACCGCTCGGGCTGCGTCCGGATCCCGTGGACCGAGTCGCCGAAAGCCAAGCGCGTCGAGGCCCGCTTCCCCGATCCGTCGGCAAACCCTTACCTGTGCTTTGCTGCGCTTCTGATGGCCGGTCTCGACGGCATCAAGAACAAGATCGACCCGGGCGAGGCGATGGACAAGAACCTCTACGACCTACCGGCCGAAGAGCTCGAAGGCATCCCGACCGTCTGCGGCAGCCTGCGCGAAGCCATGCAGGAGCTTCAGGCCGATCACGAGTACCTTCTGGCCGGTGACGTGTTCACCAAGGACCAGATCGAAGGCTATATCGAACTCAAGATGGAAGAGATCGAGACTTACGAACACACGCCGCACCCGGTGGAGTTCGGCCTGTACTACAGCTGCTGATCTCTCAGCCAATCTGAAACGACGCGGGCGCCTTTTCCGGAAGGCGCCCGTTTTTTTCATCCTGTCCTTCAAAAAACACGCGAGGCAGTTGCTGGAAAATGGCGGATTCCCGCTCGTCCGCGAACAGTGCCCAATTGTTTTCATATTTGAAACGCACTGTGTTCACTAACTTTTTGGATGATCTAAATTCGATCGCGAACAACCAGGACTTGAAAAATGGCTCATACCGATAAACGCGTCACGGCAGGTCTGATCTTCATGGAAGAAAAAACAATCGACCTTCTGGATGCGGTCACGCGCACCGCCGAGGCCTTGACCGGTCTCTGCGAGGACGGCCGGTCGCTCGGCTTCCTGTCCGACCTGGACGCCGGGGTAGAGACCGAACATTACCGGATCGGCCTGACACTCAGCGACAATGTCGTGCTGCCGGGTCTGGAGCTGAAGGTCGGCACCCTGCTGCAGATCGACGTCTCCCGACGGGACCAAGCGGCGGGCGAACCCGCCACCGCGATGGATGCCGTGCTGGCCCGCGTGGCAATTGCCCTCAGCGATCAGCTACGTCCAGAGCACCTGCAATGGGTCGAGCCAAAGGCGATCCTGTCAGCTGAAGACGTCATGATGGCGCGCAAGCCTGCCGAGCATGAAACGCCCGAAACCGACAGGTTGCCGGACCAGACCGTGCGCGCCCGCGCCGCCCTGACCGAGATCGACGAGCTGCACACCAAGCTGGACGAGCGGTTGGAAAACACGCCGCCTCCGGTTTTGCCGATCCTGCCCTCGAAGGCGTTCTTCGGCGTGTCCGAAGGCATCATCGAAGACACGCCGGACACGCTCGCTCCAGCCATCGAGAACATTGCCGAGGAGACCGATCGCCTGCGCCTGGCGGCCTGGCTTTTGTCCTTGGCGGTGGCCTGCATCGCGCTGCCGGTCGGGCTGGCGCTGGTGATCATCAACCTGATCAAAGGTGAAAACCTGCGCCTCGTCTCACAGGCGGCGGCCCTGTCGGGGCTCTTCGTCTCGTTGCAGGCCAACGGCGCCACCGCCACCGCTGTGGAGGTCGTCCAGAGCGTGTTGCTTTGAGCTCCGCCCGGCACTCCGGCAGTCATCGGGTCGGCGTCTTCTCCGGCCCCGAGAATTGACTTTGTTCCCCGTTCCCCCTCGGCTAAGCTTGGACGGTCTGACCTGGAGTTGCCAATGTACCCGAAACTGAAATCCCGCATTTTCACGCTCGCCCTTGCCCTTGCCGCCTCCGCCACAACCGGAACGGCCGCGCTCGCGCAATGTGGCAATAACGCCAACGGATTCGAACAATGGAAGGCCGGCTTCGCCCAGCAGGCCCAGGCTTCCGGTGTCGGTCAGCGTGGTCTTCAGGCGCTGGCCCAGACCCGCTACGCCTCCAGCACCATCGCCGCCGACCGCAACCAGAAGAGCTTTCGTTACTCGCTCGACAAGTTCATGCAGGTGCGCGGCGCCAACACGATCATCGCCCAGGGCCGCAAGCGCAAGGCGCAGAACCCTGGCTTCTACAACTGGATCGAACAGAACTACGGCGTGCCCGCCGGGGTCATCATCGCGATTCACGGCATGGAAACCGGCTTTGGCGGCTTCATGGGCGACAGCTCGGTCGTCTCGGCCATCGTGACCCTGACCTATGACTGCCGTCGCTCGGACTTCTTCCGTCCGCACGCCATCGGCGCGCTGAAACTGGTGGATCGCGGCTCGATCACCATCAACACACGCGGCGCCAAGCATGGCGAACTCGGCCATACCCAGTTCCTGCCGGGCAACGCGCTGACCTACGGCGTTGACGGCAACGGCGACGGCCGCGTGGATTTCTACAACCAGGCCGATGCGCTTGTGTCGACGGCGAATTTCCTGCGCCGCAAGGGGTGGCAGCCGGGCGCAGGTTACCAGCAGGGCCAGCCCAATTTCCGCGTCATCAAGCAATGGAACGCAGCCACAGTCTATCAACAGGCCATCGCCATCATGGGCGCCAAGATCGACGGCTGACGGCGCGGGGCTTGACGCAGAACCGCCGGCTGCCTATCTGCCGGACTTACGGGGCGTCAGGCCCCCGCCGCCCGCAAGCCGTTCGGCCATGGTGAAGCCCTGACAGTGACATTGCATCGACCCGGGGCACAGACCGGGCAGCAACGCGGGCCCTGCCGATCTATCTGCCCCTTATGGGATCACTGCAATGACACAGACCACGCTTCCCCCGCGCGACGTGCTGAAAGGTCACGCGCGCAATCTTCGCCAGACCCTCAGCTACGCCGGAACGCCCATCAGCCACTCCATGGCGCTCGAACATGTGGCTCATCAATGGGGCTACCGTGACTGGAACACCCTGTCCGACGCCATCGCGGCTCCGGCTCCCCGCGTCTGGGCGCTGGGTCAACGGGTGTCTGGGCACTATCTCGGCCATGCGTTCACCGGCACCATCCGCTCGGCTCGCCGTCGCGGACCGAACCACGTGGAACTGGGCATCGACTTCGACACGCCCGTCGACGTGGTTGCCTCGACCCGCTTCAGCGCACTGCGGAAACGGGTGACCTGCACGGTCGGCGCCACCGGGCGCACGGTCGAGAAAACCTCTGACGGACAGCCGCACGTTGCCCTTGACCTGACCTGACACCTCTGGCGTGTCGCACCTTCAAAAAGCGCGGCACGCCCCTTCAAATCAAGGCGCTCGGTCCGCTATCCGGGAGCGCCTTCTTGAACTTGCCACAATCTTTTCCAACGCCCGTCCCAGTTGCAGCATAGGTCTGGAAATTCCTAGACCCTTCGAAGGCAGAGTATGTACGACTCCCTACAGACCTCCATCGCGACTTTCGGATATCGCCGCGCGCCAGTGGCGCAGGCCGGCGATATCGTTCACGCGATCGACGAGATGCTGCAAAACTCCGACGCCCAGCCGCGCCGGATTCACTGGGTCAGCGACTCCATCGCGATGATAGACCGGATCGGCGTGCGAATCGCCGTCGCTCTTTTGCCTCCCAGCCACGAGGATCGTTACACGCATCTCGTGCTTGCCATCGGGCGCAGTCCCGACGAACCGAACGGCGACGACCTTCTGGATGTCTCCTTCGCGCATCTTGCCGACCGATTGATCTATCGCATCAAGGACGACATGCCCTATGACACGATCATGCGCGGCGAAACGCCCGAAATGGTTGACCACGACCTGATCCTGTCGCTCTACGATTTTTTGCGCCAGTCGCCCCCCGCGTCCGGCCCCTCCGCTCCGGCCAATCTCGACGCACAGCCCGCCGCACGCCAACGCCGGACCACCACTGTCTTAACTACCGAAGAGTATTTCGACGTGATCCTGTCCGAAGAGGTGCCCGATACCGTCACGGCCGTGCCAAGCTGGCTTGAAAAACGCGCCGTGCCTACGAAGCCGCTGCGCCTGACAGTGCACACGATGGCGCTGTCGATCATGTTGTACACTGCCCCGCTCGGTGCATTTCTCTTCACGTATTCGATGCTGCGCGACATCACGGGTGATCGTTGATCGTCTCCACAAGGTCCTTGCAAAGGTGAAACGGGCGACACCCCTGGGTGCCGCCCTGCCTGTATGAAGCCTGTTTTTGTCCGGCTTTTCTGTTTCTGCACCTGGGTCAGGGATCGCACCCGCCCGGCTTTCCTTTTGCTATTGTCTCTTATGGCGAAACAATTTGACCGAATTAAGGCGGGCTGTTCACCTCTCCCACCGAGGGGGCATAACGGCTGACCATTCGGTAGGCCTTGCGCGGCCCCGACACGGCCCAGGTTGCGCGCCACTGAGGCCAGCCCGCAAAATCGTACTGCACATCATACATATCCGGATCGCACCAGTGCTGCGCCTCGCCGTCCTCGGTAATGCTGTGAAAGAACCGGCCATCCTCGAACATCACATCGATCCCGCCGCTCTTTCCGGCCCGCCACAGATACGCCCGTTCGGCCCGCATCGGCGCCTGCCCGGCCACGGTCAGCACGCCCGCCTCGCGATAGACCAACCCGCCCTGCCCGGGATTAAGCCGCGCCTCACCCTCGAACCGCGCGGGCGGCGCGCCCTCGTGCACCACGTCGCGCTCCAGCCGCCACGTTCCCTCGAATTCTGCCAGTTCCGGTACCAATCGCCACGCCCGTCTTGCCGCCACCCGTTCCTCCGTCTAAACCGCGCCCGACAGCCATTCAATCCAAAGGTCCGTTCGCATGATCCCTCGCTATTCCCGCCCCGACATGGTCGCCATCTGGGAACCCGCCACCAAATTCCGCATCTGGTACGAGATCGAGGCCCATGCCTGCGACGCGATGGCCGACCTTGGCGTGATCCCGCGCGAAAATGCCGAGGCCGTCTGGAAAGCCAAGGATGTCGAATTCGACGTCGCCCGGATCGACGAGATCGAGGCCGTGACCAAGCATGATGTCATCGCCTTCCTCACCCACCTGGCCGAGCATGTGGGCTCCGAGGAAGCCCGCTTCGTCCACCAGGGCATGACCTCCTCGGACGTGCTGGATACCTGCCTCAACGTGCAGCTCGTCAGCGCCGCCGACCTGCTGATCGCAGACATGGAAGACCTTCTCGCCGCCCTCAAGCGCCGCGCGTTCGAGCACAAGATGACCCTGCGCGTTGGTCGCTCCCACGGCATCCACGCCGAACCCACCACCATGGGCCTCACCTTCGCGCGCTTCTATGCCGAGATGGACCGCAACCTTACCCGCCTGCGCACCGCCCGCGCCGAGGTCGCCACCGGCGCCATTTCCGGCGCCGTCGGCACCTTCGCCAATATCGACCCCCGCGTCGAAGAACATGTCTGCAAGCAACTGGGCCTCGAACCCGAGCCCATCAGCACGCAAGTCATCCCCCGCGACCGCCACGCCGCCTTCTTCGCAACGCTTGGCGTTATTGCCTCGTCCATCGAGAACGTCGCGATCGAAATCCGCCACATGCAGCGCACCGAGGTTCTGGAAGGCGCCGAGTTCTTCTCGATGGGCCAGAAGGGCTCCAGTGCCATGCCGCACAAGAAAAACCCGGTCCTGACCGAGAACCTCACCGGCCTCGCGCGCCTCGTGCGCATGTCGGTGATCCCGGCGATGGAAAACGTGGCCCTCTGGCACGAACGCGACATCTCGCACAGCTCGGTCGAGCGGATGATCGGCCCCGACGCCACCGTGACGCTCGATTTCGCCCTCGCCCGCCTGACCGGCGTGGTCGACAAGATGATAATCTTCCCCGAGAACATGCTGGGAAACATGAACAAGTTCCCGGGCCTCGTGATGTCCCAACGCGTCCTTCTGGCCCTGACGCAAGCGGGCGTCAGCCGCGAGGACGCCTACGCCATGGTCCAGCGCAACGCGCTCAAAGTCTGGGAGCAGCGCACGGATTTCAAAGAGGAATTGCTGGCCGATGCCGATGTCGTCGCCGCGTTGGGCACGGAACAGATCGAAGAGAAATTCGACATGGATTACCACACCAAGCATGTCGACACGATCTTCACCCGCGTCTTCGGGGAAAGCTGAATTTCCGGGCAGATCGGGCCACGAGCCGCGCAAGTTCGGGCTGAAACACTGGTCAGAGACCAATTCCGTGTTACCATCGGGGTCTTAGTGCAAAGGAGTTCAATCCATGAAGTCCAAGACCAAGACCATTCTGACGTCGTTCGCCCTCGTTCTGGGCACCACCGTTTCGGCCGCCGCGATGTGCCCCGGCAAATCGCAACAGGCCGCTTCCTGCGCCGAAGGCATGGTGTGGGACAAGAATACCGGCACCTGCGTCGAACAGACCATGAGCTGACCGGCGGGCCATATCCCGAAAAGAAGCGGCGCTCCCGGGTCCGGGCAGCGCCGTTTTCAAAGCGTTTCGTCTTTTACCTGAGCCATCAGCGAAAGGCGAAACGCGTGCAACGATTGTATGTTTTGCTGCGTTTCGCGGGTAAGCGGTGTGTCAGGTTTATCGCGAAACGCTTTAATCTTACCTTTAGCGGTTTCTTCACCACTCCCGCCCTAGTTTGCCGGAACGTCATCCGGGGACTGGAATGAGCAGCAGAAATTTTGGGCAACTGGCGCTTTCAGGGCCGTCCGCAAACGCGGCGGCCCAGCTGACTCGCCGGCAGAAGGCCGCGATCATCGTCCGTTTTCTCATCAACGAAGGCGCGGATGTTCCCTTGCAGGACCTGCCCGACGAATTGCAGCACCGCCTGACCCAGCAAATGGGCACGATGCGCTATGTCGACCGCGCGACCCTGGCCGATGTCGTGGCCGAATTCGCCTCCGAGGTCGAGGCGATGGGCCTGACCTTCCCGCGCGGCGTCGCCGGCGCGCTCACCGCGCTCGACGGGCGCATCAGCCCGCAAACCGCCTCGCGCCTGCGCAAGGAGGCCGGCGTGCGCCAGTTCGGCGAACCGTGGGAACAGGTGCGCACCGCCCAAACCGGCGACCTGCTCGATATCCTGCAATCCGAAAGCACCGAGGTCGCCGCTGTCCTGCTGTCCAAGCTCGAAGTGACCCGCGCCGCCGAACTCTTGGGAAAAATGCCGGGCGACGCCGCGCGACGCATCGCCGTCGCCATGTCCCAGACCGGCGCGGTCACCCCCGATGCCGTCGACCGGATTGGCCTGTCGCTTGCCGCACAACTGCACAGCGTGCCCGAAACGGCCTTTGCCGATGGCCCGGTCGAACGTGTCGGCGCCATCCTCAACTATTCCCCCGCCGCCACCCGCGACGACGTTCTCATGGGCCTCGACGAAAGCGACCAAGGCTTTGCGGCCAAAGTCCGCAAGGCCATCTTCACCTTCGTCAACATTTCCGAACGCCTCAATCCCATCGATGTGCCCAAGATCACCCGCGATGTCGAACAGGCCGCTCTGGTGCAGGCGCTGGCCCATGCCCAAACCAGCGAAGACACCAAGGAATCCGCCGATTTCATATTGGAAAACATGTCGAAACGCATGTCCGACGCCCTGCGAGAGGAAGTCGAGGCATTGGGCAAGTTCAAACCCAAGGACGGCGAGGCTGCCATGACCGACGTGATCAATGTCATCCGCACGCTGGAGGCCAGCGGCGAATTGCAGCTTATCGTGCCGGACGACGATGAAGAGGAAAACGCCTGAGGCTCAGCTTACCGGAAAGATGAAGCACTTGTCGCGCCGGATGGTCAGCCACATCGGCGTGCCGTTCCTGGGCAGGAACACCGCCGGCACCGTCACCTTGAAGCGTGGCCCGCCAAACGCCATTTCGAACTCGACCAGGCTTTCGCCCCCCATGAATCGCGCCCGACGCACTTCGCCGCGCACCGCCGTGCCGTCGCTGATCGTCGGCGCCGGGCCCTTGCCCGCGCGGTCGAAATCCAGCTTCACGTGCTGCGGGCGCACCACGATCTCCACCGCCTGCCCGTCCGGCACCCCCGGCGCCAGGAACTGGCCGAAAGGCGTCTGCGCCAGCGCGCCATGCACCTCTCCCTTCACCACGTTCACGTCGCTGAAGAAGGACACCGCCGCGCGGTCGGCGGGCGCGTTGTAGATGTTATACGGCGCGCCCTGCTGCACGATCCGCCCGTCGCGCATCAGCGCGATCGTGTCGGCCATGCGCATCGCCTCCTCGGGCTCGTGCGTGACCAGCAGCACCGCGGTGTCCTGCTCGCGCAGGATCTCCAGCGTCTCGTCCCGGATACCGTCGCGCAGCCGGTTGTCGAGCCCCGAAAACGGCTCGTCCATCAGCATGATCGAAGGCCGGGGAGCCAAGGCGCGGGCCAGCGCCACCCGCTGCTGCTCGCCCCCCGACAACTCGTGCGGAAAGTTGCGGTCATAGCCCTCCAGCCCCACGCGTTCCAGCAATTCGCCAACGCGTGCGGCCTTCTCATCGGCCGTTCCACCCAGCCCGAAGGCCACATTTTCGCCCACGCGCAGATGCGGGAACAGGGCGAAATCCTGGAACATAAGGCCGATATGCCGCCGTTCGGGCGGCACGCGAAACACCGTATCGCAGACCAGCTTGCCATCGACCCAGATCTCGCCCGCGTCCTGCATCTCGACGCCCGCGATCATCCGCAGCGTCGTCGACTTGCCACAGCCCGACGGCCCCAGAAGGCACGTCACCTGCCCGGGCAGCACCGACAGCGACACGTCATCCACCACGATGCGCCCGTCATAACGGCGCACGAGATTGCGTGTCTCAAGGCGCGGGGTGGTGTCCTGCACGTCAGCCTCTTCGCTTTTCCGATCGAATATGTCGGGCTTGCCGTCGCAGATAGCAATCCCGCCCGCCCCGCGCAAGATGCCGCCGCTCGCACGGGAAACACGCAAATGTGCGCCGAGGTCAGAATTTTCCGACTATCGCGACGCGACGGTTGTGCCTATCTGAATCGTACGAACGAGCAGCAAAAACAAAAACACGACGGAACCTATCGATGCGAAAATTCCTGATCTCCCTGCAGGTCGCCTTGATCGCCCTTCTGGCGATCACCGGCGCTCTGGCCAGCCCTGACACACCCCCAGCCTGCCCTCTCGGCGACACAGTGCACGTCGAAGAGTGCAAGAAATAACAGGTCTCAGCCGCCCCGCGCTTTCTCGATCGCGGGGCGGATCTGGCCTTCCAATACGCGCTCGGTGATCGGCCCCGGAAACCGCAGCACGACCCGCCCTTCGCCGTCGATGACATAGGTCTCCGGTACGCCGTAAAGCCCCCAGTCCAGCGCCATGCGCCCGTTCGGATCGGCCCCGATGGCCGTATAGGGATCACCCAGTTCCTCCAGGAAACCCAGCGCATTGCCCGGCTGATCCTTGTAGTTCACGCCGTAGATGGTGACGCCTTCCTCGGCCAGCGCCTCCAGGTGCGGATGCTCCACCCGGCACGGTGCGCACCAGCTGGCCCAGTAGTTCACCAGCTTCACGCCGCCACTGCGCAACTCCGCGTCGGTGAACGGCGTTTTACCCTCCAGTGGGGTCAGCGCCACGGCAGGCGCCGGCTTGCCCTTAATGGCCGACGGCAGCGCATCGGGGTCCTCGCGCTGCATCCCGATATAGAACACCGCGGCCAGTGCGGCGAAGATCACCGGCGGCAGCACCATGAGGAACGAGGTCTTAGGCATCCGATTTCCGCTTTTTTTCAATATCTTTCAGCGCGTTCTTCACCCGCACCGATCGCCGCCAGCTGAACAGTACCAGCGCGATCAACAGCACCAGCGACACCGCATAGGACGACAGCACCGCCTCGGCGTATTTTCCAAGCTCCGGCATCACGCCTCCATCCTGTCACGTGCCAGGAGCGCCCGCATGCGCCGCGCCCGGATCTCGGTTTGCGTGCGCAGGAAGACCAGCGCGATGAACAGGAACACGAATCCCGCGATACACACCAACAGCGGGAAATAGAACACGTCCGCCACGTTCTCCTCCTTGTCGAGGCTCAGCGACGCCCCTTGGTGCAGCCCCTGGTTCCAGAACAGCACCGCATAGCGGCTCAGCAGGGCAAAGACCGACCCCACGATGCACAGGATCGAAGTGAGATCGGCCGCCGTGTCGTCATTCTCGATGGCTTCCCATAGGGCGATGTAGCCGAGGTAGAACAGGAACAGGATCAGGAACGACGTCAGCCGCGGATCCCACGCCCACCACGTTCCCCACATTGGCTGGCCCCAGATCGCCCCGGTCGCCAGCGCTATCACCGTCATCACCACGCCCACGGGTGCGGCCGCGCGGGCCGCCAGCGCGCTGACGTGGTGCCGCCGCACCACCCAGATCAAGGACGCCAGCAGCATCATGATCCACGCGTTGATCGCCATCAGCGCGCTCGGCACGTGCAGATATATGATCTTGACTGTCGAGCCTTGCCGGAAATCGTCCGGCGTGAAGAAAAAGCCCCAGATGAGCCCGGTCGCCAGGCAAAACACGGCCAGCACCGACACCCACGGCAGAACCTTGTCCGTCGTGTCGATGAACTTCTTCGGGTTGGCGTATTCCCACAATGATGCCACGCGTGTGACTCCTCCGTTAACGCAGGTTGACCCTCAATACCGCAGCCGACGCGAAAGGCAAAAGCGCGATGGTGCCGCAGGTGATCCCCGCCAGCATCAGCATCGGCGTCGTGTAGTCCTGCCCGTCCACGCCCCGCCGCGCCATCTCGGCGCCAAAGATCAATGTTGGCACGTAAAGTGGCAGCACAAGCAGGCTCAGCAGCAGCCCGCCCCGGCGCAGCCCCACTGTCAGCGCCGCGCCGAACGCACCGATCATGCTTAAGCCAGGCGTGCCCAGGAGCAGCGACAGCACCAATGGCCCATAGCCCTGCGCCGGCAGGCTCAACAGCACGCCCAGCACAGGGGCGGCCAGCACCAGCGGCAATCCCGTCGTGATCCAGTGCGCCAGCCCCTTGATGGCGGCCACCGCCTCCATCGGCAGCGGCGCCGTGGCCAGCAAATCAAGGCTGCCATCTTCCCAGTCCAGCGCGAAGATCCGGTCGAGCGACACAAGACAGGCCAGCAGCGCGCCGATCCAAACGATCCCCGCCGCGATCCGCGACAACAGTTCTGATTGCGGCCCCACGCCGAACGGAACCAGCACCACGACGATCAGGAAGAACGCCAGCCCAAGGCCGAACCCACCCCCGGCCCGCACGGCCAGCCGTATGTCCCGCAGCAGAAGCGCCTTCACAGGAAGGCCTCGTCGAAATCATCCAGTTCCTGCCGCACCGCGCGAAAGGGCGCCACGTCCAGCACGGTCGCTTCGTCAAGGCCAAGGTCGATATGCGTGGCCAGCACCGCGATCCCACCTTCGGCCAGATGCGCCCGCACCACGGCGGCGAACATCGCAACCGCACGGGCGTCCAGCGACACGGTCGGCTCGTCCAGGATCCAGATCGCGCGGCCCGTCACCAACAGCCGCGCCAGCCCCAGCCGCCGCTTCTGCCCGGCAGACAGAAACCCTGCCGGCCGATCCGCCAAACTTTCCAGTTCATAAGCTGCCAAGGCGTGAGAAATCTCTTTGCGGCCAAAGACCTGCGCCCAGAAGCTCAGGTTCTCGACCACGCTCAGCGCGGGCTTGATCCCGTCCGCGTGTCCCGCGTAAACCACGCTGTCGGCGGGATAGTCCACCGTGCCCGAGACCGGCGGCTGCAACCCCGCCAACGTGCGCAAAAGGGTCGTCTTGCCCGCCCCGTTCGGCCCGCGCAGCACCAGCGCCTCGCCCGCCGCGACGGCGAAACTCAGACCGTCCAGCACCCGCACGCCGCCGCGTGCCACGCAAAGGTCCCGGACCGTCAGGCGCATCGCCGGCCCACCGCTCTCAGACCGGCAACAGGGCCGCGGCCACGCGCCGCCCTTCCGAGATCAGCACATTATAGGTCCGCGCCGCCGCCGGCGAATTCATCGCCTCCACCCCGATGCCCGCCTCCTCCAGCGCGGTGCGGAAATCGCCCGGCACATGCGCGGTCTCGGCGCCCGTGCCGATAAACAGCACGTCAACCTTGTCCATCAGGTCCATCAGCGACGCGCTGTCCTCGTACCCGCCCCAGGCCTTTACCCCGTCCGGCCCCACGCAGACCGCGCCCTCGATCGCCTCTCCGCCGACGCGGAAAAAGCCCGGCCCATAACCGTCGATCGGTTTCACATCGGAAAATGTTACCTCGTTCAGGCGCATCGCGTCCTCCTCAGTCCCACAGCGGCAAGCCCGAAACGACCGCCAGCGCGATCACCCCGTAGGCGGCCCAGCGATACAGCCGCTCGAGCGTGGGGTCAAACAGGGCTTGCCCGATCAGCGTGGTGATCAGGTAGGGCACCGACATCACGACGGCCAGCATGGCAAGCTCCGCCGTCACCGCACCCTGCCACAGCAGGTTGGCGATCAGCACCACGTCGAGAGCAGCCAGGAACAGGATGGTGTTGCCCCGCACCGACTGCACCGCCGCCTGCCCGGACAGGTAAAACAGGATCACAACCGGGCCTGTCAGGCCGGTCAGCCCGCCGACAACCCCCGCCGCCGCCCCGATGGCCAAGAGCCCCGGCCGGGTGATGGTCTGTGTATAACGCCACCCGGCGATCAGCGCCGCCAGCATGCCCGCCGCAACGCCGGTGATGATCCAGCGCACCGTGTCGTTGTCCAGAAGGTCCAGCAGCATCAGGCCGACCGGCACCGTCACCAGGGCCGCCAGCACCAGGACACCGACCTCTTTCGGCTCCCCCTGCCGCCAGGCCCCGCGCAGGATCGCCGCGTTGCTGGCGATGCCCGTCAGCATGATCACCACGATCACTTCCTTGGGCGACAGGAAAATATTGGCCACCGGCACCACGATCAGCGCCGTGCCGAACCCGGTGAACCCGCGCACCAGGCCCGCGACCCCGATGGCGAAACACAGCCAGACCAGACCCGGGGTGGCCAGCACCCCGCTCAGGATATCAGGCATCTATGTTCGCGAATTGCGTCCCGGCATTGGCGTCAGGCTTGGTCCAGTCGCGCTTGACCCCCAGCCACAGCAGAACCGTGCTGGCCACGAAGACCGAGCTGTAGGTGCCCACGATCACGCCCCAGATCATCGCGAAGACGAACCCGCGGATGACGTCGCCGCCCAGCACGAAGAGGGCCAGCAGCGCCAGAAGCGTGGTGACAGAGGTCATCATCGTCCGGCTCAGCGTCTCGTTGATCGAAATGTTCAGTACTTCTTTCAGCGGCTTCTTCTTGTATTTCCGCAGGTTCTCGCGCACCCGGTCAAAGACGACCACGGTATCGTTCAGCGAATAGCCCACGATGGTCAGAAGCGCCGCGATGATCGCAAGGTCGAACTGGATCTGCACTTCCGAGAATATGCCGATGGTCAGCACCACGTCATGCACCAAGGCGATGACCGCGCCCAGTGCGAACTGCCACTCGAACCTCAGCCAGATGTAGACAAGCACCGCTCCGATCGCCAAGAGCACCGCGATCACGGCGGTCTGGATCAACTCGCCCGACACTTTCGGCCCCACGCTCTCGACCGAGGTAAAGGTCAGGTCGGGCACCACTTCCTGCAACGCCGCCTCGACCTCCGCGATGGTATCCTGCGACACGCTTTCCTGCCCATCCTGCGCCTGGATGCGGATCATGGTCACGTTCTCGTCCGGGCCGAAGGTCGGGTCAAAGACTTCGGTGATGCTCACGTCGCCCAACTCCAGCGGCGTGATGGCGTCACGGTACTGCCCCACGTCCACCGTCTGCGCGCTTTCCGTCCGGATCGTCGTGCCGCCGCGGAAGTCGATGCCGTAATTCAGCCCCTGCAACAGGAACGACCCCAGCGCGATCACGATCAGGAAGCCCGACAAGCCCAGCGACAGCTTCCAGCGCTTGAAGAAATCAAGGTTCGTAACCGACGGCACCAGCTTCAGCGACCGCCCTTGCAAGACCGCCTTCGGCCGCTTGCGCTCGAACCACATCACCACGATCAGGCGGGTGACGAATATCGCCGTGAAGACCGACGTGATGATCCCCAGCCCCAGCGTGATGGCAAAGCCCCGCACCGGGCCCGAACCCATGGCATAAAGGATCAGCGCCGTGATGAAGGTGGTGATGTTGGCGTCCGTAATGGCGCTCAGCGCCTTCTCGTAGCCCAACTGGATCGCTCGCGACGCGCCCTTGGCCGTCTTCATCTCTTCGCGGATGCGCTCGAAGACCAGCACATTGGCGTCCACCGCCATACCGATCGTCAGCACGATCCCCGCGATCCCCGGCAATGTCAGCGTCGCCCCGATCATGCTCAGCAGTCCGAATATCAGACCGACGTTAATGATGAGGGCGATATTGGCAAACAGACCGAACACGCCGTAACTCGCCCACATGAAGGCCAGCACCAGCACGAAGGCCACGATACAGGCGATCTGCCCCGCCGCGATGCTGTCCGCACCCAGTTCCGGCCCGATGGTGCGCTCTTCGAGGAATTCAAGCTCGGCCGGCAGCGCGCCCGCCCGCAGCAATACGGCAAGATTCGTGCTGTCCTCGACAGTGAACTGCCCTGTGATGATTCCCGTGCCACCGGGGATATGCGCCTGGATCACCGGCGCGCTGATCACCTCGTTGTCCAGCACGATGGCAAAGGGATTCCCCACGTTCTCGGCCGTGTAATCCCCGAACTGCCGCGCCCCCGTCGGGTTGAACCGGAACGACACCGCCGGCTGCCCGTTCTGGTCGAAATCGGGCTGCGCATCCACCAGTTGCTCGCCCGTCACCACTGGCGCGCGCTCCAGGATGTAGAACACACCCTCTTCATCCACCGATGGCAGGATCTCGTTGCCGCCACCCGGAGTCTCGTTGCCGTTCGTCGTGCGACTCACCACGGGCTGAAAGGTCAGCTGCGCCGTAGTGCCGATGATGTCCTTCAGCTCCGCGGCACTGCCCACGCCCGGCACCTGGATCAGGATGCGGTCGGCACCCTGCCGCTGGATCGTGGGCTCGCGCGTGCCCATTTCGTTGATCCGGCGCTCGATGATCTCGCGCGCGGTACGCACGGTCTGCTCGTCGCTGGCCTGCCGTTCGGCCTCGCTCAGCGTGACCACGACCTCGTCGCCATCCACAGTCACCGCGATATCGTTCTGTCCCGCGCCCGCGACACTGGCCACCGGCCGCGCCAGCCCGCGCACAAGGCTCGCCGCATATTCAGCCTCGCTGGCATTCTCGACCAGCCGCACGCGCAGCTCCGGCGCGTCGGTGTCCTGCAACCGGATCGGCCCGACCCGGTCACGCTCTTCCCGCAACAGGTCGCGGATCTCCGGCCACATCGCCTCGATCCGCGCGTCATAGACATCCTCGACCTGCACCTCTGCCAGCAGGTGCGCCCCGCCCCGCAGGTCGAGACCAAGGTTCACCAGCCCCGAGGGCAGCCAATCGGGCCACATCTCGGCCTGTTCCTGCAACCCTTCGGCCTCTCCACCCATTTCCAGCGCCATGGTGGCGTCGTTATGGGTCTCGACGCGGGTGTAGAACCCGTTGGGCATCGCCAACAGCAGGCCCAAGGCCACACAGCCCCAAATCACCACGCGTTTCCAAAGGTCGATCTGAAGCATTCGAAGTGCCTTTTATGTCTCTATTGATTTTATCGGAAGGGCATCGCGCCCCGGATATCAGGCGGCGGGTTCGGTCTTCGACAGAACCTGCGCCACGGTGTTGCGCACGACGCGCACTTTAACACCCTCGGCGATTTCCACCTCGATCTCCTCGCCTTCCTTGACGCGGGTCACCTTGCCCACGATGCCGCCCTGCGTGACGATCTGGTCACCCTTGCGCAGCGCCGCGACCATCGCCTGGTGCTCTTTCAACTTCTTTTGCTGCGGACGAATGAGCAGGAACCACATGATCACGAAGATCAGGATGAGCGGGATGAACTGGCCAATGGCTTCCATGCGAATCTGTTTCCTTTTCGGGCTTTGCAGCCCCCGGGGCCGCGTTTGCGCGAACCTAAGTCCGGCTTTGGCGTTTTGCAAGGCGCGAACCGGACCGCCTGCGGCAATGTCGCAGGGGCGCGTCAAACGCCCCGATAAGGCATAAATCGACTGTCATCCGTCGCAGGTTACTTGCTACAACCCACCCCACGACTCAACCTGACCCGAGGACCAAGACGATGCACGACATCCGCGCCATCCGCGAAAACCCCGCCCAGTTCGACGCCGCCATGGCCCGTCGCGGGGTGTCGAACGCGTCGTCCGAGATCCTCGCGCTGGACGAAGAGCGCCGCGCCAAGATCCAGGCCGCCGAGACCGCGCAGGCCGATCAGAACAAGGCCTCCAAGGAGGTGGGTGCCGCCAAGGCCAAGGGCGACGAGGCCGAGTTCGAGCGCCTGCGCGCACTCGTGTCCGAGAAGAAGGCCGAGGTCGCCGCCATGCAATCCGAGGCCAAGGCACTCGACCAGAAGCTGACCGACCTGCTGATGACCCTGCCCAACCTCGCGCTCGACGACGTGCCCGAGGGCGAGGACGAAGACGACAATGTCGAGCTGAAACGCTGGGGCACCCCCCGCGAATTCGATTTCACCCCGGTCGAGCACTTCGACCTCGCCGGCGTCAAACCAGGCATGGATTTCGAACTGGCCGCGAAACTCTCCGGCTCCCGTTTCGTGGTGCTGTCGGGCGCTGTCGCGCGCATCCACCGGGCACTGGCGCAGTTCATGATCGACACCCACGTCGAGGAAAACGGCCTGTCCGAGACCTGGACCCCCGTGCTGGTCCGCCCCGAGATGATGTACGGCACCGGACAACTGCCCAAGTTCGGCGAGGACAGCTACGAGACCACCAATGGCTGGTGGCTGGTGCCCACCGCCGAGGTGACGCTGACCAATATCGTCAATGGCCTCGTGGTAGACCAGGATTACCTCCCCCGCCGCTATGTTGCCCATACCCAGTGCTTCCGCTCCGAGGCGGGCAGCGCGGGCAAGGACACCGCCGGCATGCTGCGCCAGCACCAGTTCGAGAAGGTCGAGATGGTCTCTGTAACGCATCCCGAGAAATCCCTCGAAGAGCACGACCGCATGACCGGCTGCGCCGAAGGCATCCTCGAACGTCTCGGCCTGCCCTACCGCACCATCGTGCTCTGCACCGGCGACATGGGCTTCGGCGCGCGCAAGACCCATGACATCGAGGTCTGGCTACCTGGTCAGAACACCTATCGCGAGATCAGCTCGGTCTCCGTCTGCGGCGATTTCCAGGCAAGACGCATGAATGGCCGCTTCAAGCCCGCCGATGGCGGCAAGCCGCAATTCGTGCACACGCTCAACGGTTCGGGCCTCGCGGTCGGTCGCTGCCTCATCGCGGTGCTGGAAAACGGCCAGCAGGCCGACGGCTCGGTCGACCTGCCCGAGGCGCTGCACCCCTATCTGCGCGGCAAAACCCGGCTTCTGGCGGACGGCTCGCTGGGATAGGACACTTCGCGCGGAACCAAGGTGCGGCTCTGTCGCGCGATTGCCAGACCGCGGGATGGCGACCCACGGGCCTACTGTGCACTTTATTTCAGCAACATCCGCAAGACCTCGAATCGAAGTGCTAACCTCCCCCAATCGCCAGCCCGGGGGGCGGTCTGGCGATCGCGCGGCGGCGCGGCCCTGCCGCGCCTTGATTCCGCGCGATACGATACAATACCGCCGTCCCGGGCTTGACCCGGGACCTTTTTGGCTACCCGCGCCCCCGGCATTGACCAATCCTTAATCATCGCGCGGCATCCTTACCGCCATGAAACATTTTTTGTATATACGCTGTATTGACGCGGAATATACGCGCGTCATAAATTCGTTACATGAAAAATGAAAAGCACACCCTGGCGGCGGCGGCTTTTCTGATAACGAGCACGCTGGCCGCCCCTTTGAGCGCCCTCAGCCTTGCAGAGCAGGCAGAGGCCTTCGCCACCTGCGCCGGGCGCTACTCCGCCATGGCCACGCGCCAAAGCGCGACCCACAACCCCGAAAGCGACGCCACAAGGGCTATGCAGACCAGCTTCGAATCCCTTTTGGAAGCCACCTTGCCCCATGCCGCCGAGGCTGGCATCGACCCGCGCCGCGCCCGAAGCTGGCAGGCCTCGGGCTGGTCCGAAATGGCACAGCTCATGCGCCTGCAACAGCGCAGCGCCGACGCCACCCATGCCGACCGCGCCACCCGCGACATGCATCGCCGCCTCTCCACCTGCCGCCAACTCATCCTCTGACGCGGCATTTTCCGCGCCGCGCCCACTGGTCATTCTGCGCTGGTCAGCCTAGGTTGCATCCCTGAAACCGCAGCGTGACAGGGCCCCGCAGAATGGCGCAATCCGACAACCCCGCCGATCCCTTCAAAAAGGCGCTGGCCGAGGCCACCAAGGTGCTGGCCGACGACCCGGAGCTGAACGTCTCCTACTCGGTCGACCCCGCCGGGGTCTCGGGCGATTCCATGCGCCTGCCCCAGATCAGCCGTCGCATGACCAAGGACGAGGTGCTGCAGGCCCGCGGCACCGCCGACGCGCTGGCCCTGCGTCACAAATATCACGACGCGGGCACACACAGCCGCTACTGCCCGCCCGGAGACATGGCCCGCGACCTGTACGAGGCGATGGAAACCGCCCGCTGCGAAGCGATGGGCGCGCGCCACATGCCCGGCACCGCCGGCAATATCGACGCCAAGATCGGCGCCGAGGCCCGCCGCCGCGGCTATGACCAGATCACCGACCCCGCCGAGGCGCCGCTGGCCAATGCCGCGGGCTACCTCATCCGCCACCTCGCCACCGGGCGCGAGTTGCCGGACGGCGCGCGCAACGTCATGGAGCTCTGGAAAGGCTTCATCGAGGAACAGGCCGGCGGCACGCTCGAGGACCTTCAGGCCAAGCTCTCCGACCAGTCCGAATTCGCCCGTTTCGCGCGCCAGATCATCGACGATCTGGGCTATGGCGACCAGCTTGGAGACGACCCCGACGCCCTCGACGACGACGAGCAGGAGCAGGAGGCCGAAACGGACCAGGAGGAAGAGGAACAGCCCGACAGCACCGGCGAGGATGACAGCGACGAGGCCGAGGCCGACGCCGATCCCGAGCAATCCCAGGAACAACAGCAGGACGAGGCGCAGGCTCAGGTCAGCATGGACGACATGGCCGACCAGGAGCAGGGCGACGAGACCGAAATGCCCGAAGGCGAGGCCCCGCTCGATCCCCCCGCGCCGCAACCCATCTCGGACGCCGACCCGAACTATGCCGTCTACAATTCCGCCTTCGACGAGGAAATCCACGCCGAAGATCTCGCCGAGCCCATCGAGCTCGAACGCCTCCGCGCCTTCCTCGACCAACAGCTCGAACCGCTCAAGGGTGCGGTCAGCCGTCTTGCCAACAAGCTGCAGCGCCGCCTACAGGCGCAACAGAACCGCTCGTGGGAATTCGACCGCGAAGAAGGCATTCTCGATGCCGGCCGCCTCGCCCGCGTCGTGGCCAACCCCACCACTCCGCTCAGCTTCAAGGTCGAAAAGGACACCGAGTTCCGCGACACCGTGGTGACGCTGCTGCTGGACAACTCCGGTTCCATGCGAGGGCGGCCTATTTCCATCGCCGCCATCTGCGCAGACGTGCTGGCCCGCACGCTGGAACGCTGCAACGTCAAGGTCGAGATCCTCGGCTTCACCACCCGCGCCTGGAAAGGCGGCCAAAGCCGCGAGACCTGGCTGAACGAAGGCCGCCCGCAATTGCCCGGGCGCCTTAACGACCTGCGCCACATCGTCTACAAGTCCGCCGACGCCCCCATGCGCCGCACCCGCGCCAACCTGGGCCTGATGATGAAAGAAGGTCTCCTGAAGGAAAACATCGACGGCGAGGCCCTGGAATGGGCGCATCGCCGCCTTGCGGGTCGCCGTGAGGCGCGCAAGATCCTGATGGTCATCTCCGACGGCGCGCCGGTCGATGATTCCACCTTGTCGGTGAACCCGGCCAACTACCTCGAAAAACACCTGCGCGACGTGATCGCCATGGTCGAGCGCCGCAAACAGGTGGAACTCCTGGCCATCGGCATCGGCCATGACGTGACACGCTACTACAACCGCGCCGTCACGATCACCGACGCCGACCAGCTGGCCGGGGTGATGACCGAACAGCTGGCCGCCCTTTTCGACAGCGACCCGCGCGCCCGCGCCCGCGTCATGGGCATGAAGCGCGCCAGCTAAGCACCTGAAACAGCTACGGCTTCCCTACGCCGCGCAGGCGGAATTTTGCAAAATTCCGCGCTGGAAAATTCCAATTTTCCAACCCGATTTCTTGCAAGAAATCGGCCCCTGCCCGCGCCCACACTTGCACTTCGCCCCGCGCGGCCCTAGCACTTTGCCCATGACAGATTTGCCCGACACCGTCTTCCAGTCCTTTTCCGAATCCGCCTCTCCCGAACAAGGCCCGCCGCGCCTGAAACTCCTGCGCGCGGAGCTGGAGCGTGACGGCGTCGATGGCTTCATGATCCCCCGCGCCGACGCGCACCAGGGCGAATACGTCGCCCCCGGCGACGAGCGGCTGGCCTGGCTCACCGGCTTCACCGGCTCTGCGGGCTTCTGCATCGTGCTGCGGGAGATCGCCGGCGTCTTCGTCGACGGCCGCTACCGCGGCCAGGTCCGCGCCCAGGTCGACACTGACCACTTCACCCCCGTCGACTGGCCAGCCACGCGCCCCGCAGGCTGGCTGAAAACCCACCTGCCTACGGGCGGCACAGTGGCCTATGACCCGTGGCTCTACACGCCCGAGCAGATCGCGGCGATCGAGGACGGCCTCAAGGGCACCCGGATCACGCTGAAGGCCACCGACAACCTCGTCGACCGCACCTGGCCCGACCGTCCCGCCCCGCCCACGGGCGCCGTGCGCGTCTATCCCGACGATCTGGCGGGCAAATCCCACGCCGACAAGCGCCGCGAGCTTGCCGCAACCCTGCGAGAGGACGGCCATCGCGCCGCCATCCTCACCCTGCCCGATTCCATCGCGTGGCTTCTGAACATCCGCGGCAGCGACATCCCCCGCAACCCGATCCCGCACGCGTTCGCCATCCTGCACGACGACGCGAAAGTCGACCTCTACATCGACCCCGCCAAGCTCGATGACGCCGTGCGCACCCATCTGGGCGACGATGTCACCCTCGCCATGCCGCAGGATTTCACCCCGGCCATCAGCGCCCTTGCCGGCCCGGTCCGGCTCGACCGCGGATCAGTGCCACTGCGCATCGTCAGCCTGCTTGAAGACGCCGGCACCGATATCGCCTATGCCGGCGACCCCTGCATCCTGCCCAAGGCCTGCAAGACCGACGCCGAGATCGCCGCCACCACCGAGGCGCATCTGCGCGATGCCGCCGCCATGTGCGCCTTCCTTGCGTGGTTCGACGCCCAAGCCCCCGGCACGATCACCGAGATCGACGTGGTGAAAAAGCTAGAGGCCTGCCGCCGCGACACCGGCGCGCTGCTCGATATCTCCTTCGACACCATCGCCGGGTCCGGCCCGCACGGCGCCCTGCCGCATTACCGCGTCTCGGAGGCGACCAATCGCACGCTTCAGGACGGCGACTTGCTCGTCCTCGACAGCGGCGGACAATATCAGGACGGCACCACAGACATCACACGTACCCTGCCCGTGGGCACGCCCGGCGACACCGAGCGCGCCGCCTTCACCCGCGTCTTGCAAGGCATGATCGCCATGAGCCGCGCCCGCTGGCCCAAGGGGCTTGCGGGGCGCGACCTCGACGCCATCGCGCGCATGCCCCTCTGGCGTGCCGGGCAGGATTACGATCACGGCACCGGCCATGGCGTCGGCGTGCATCTCTGCGTCCACGAAGGCCCGCAGCGACTGTCGCGCGCCTCGACCGAGCCTTTGCAACCCGGCATGATCCTGTCGAACGAACCGGGATACTACCGCGAGGGCGCCTTCGGTATCCGCATTGAGAACCTCGTGGTGGTCACCCCCGCCCCCACCCTGCCCGACGGCGACGACACGCGCCAAATGCTGCATTTCACCACGCTCAATTACGTGCCCATCGACCGCCGCCTGATCGACGCGACCGCGCTCACCGGCGACGAACGCGACTGGCTGAACGACTACCACGCCACCTGCCGCGACCGGATCGGCCCGCGGCTCGACGATGCGACGCGCGACTGGCTGGACACGGCGACCGCGCCGCTCTGACACGATCCTGTCACACGGACGGGCCACAGAAGGACATGTCAACGGGTTGACACCGGGCGGCGTCCCGGTGCCTATGACATTGCACGAGGGAAGGACAAGAAAAATGGCAAAGATCACGATCCACAAGGCAGACGGCACATGGACGGTCCGCGCAGGCGGCGCGGTACTGGTCGAAAGCAGGAACGCGCTGGTTCTGGCCGAGGAAGGCCTGAACGATGTGATCTATTTCCCGCGCGAAGACATCGCCATGGCGTTCCTCGACGAAAGCGATCACCGCACCACCTGCCCGCACAAGGGCGAGGCCAGCTACTTCTCGATCGTCACCAAGAGCAAGACCCTGGAAAACGCGGCCTGGAGCTATGAAGAGCCCAAGTCCGACGTGGCCCGCATCAAGGACCACCTCGCCTTCTATTCCTCCGACGACGTCACCGTCGAAAAGGTCTGACGCACCAGATTATTCGTACGAATAATCTCACCTGAAATTCTTCGTAGGAAGAATTTCAGGCCCCCGCCGCTGCACGACGCAGGCTGCGCCGGCGCGGAAACGGCACAAGCTTGCCGCTCTCTTCATCCCACAGCTTCCGCCGGAAACTGGCCAGCGCCTCGGGCCAGCGGATCTCGTCATGCACCCGCAACCCGTCGGGCAGGTTCTTCTGCGCCCGGCGCAGGTTATAGGACGGGATCTGCGGGTTGTAGTGATGCAGATCGTGATAGGCGATGTTGCCCGTCCCGATATCCCACCAATGTCCCAAATCCAGGCTCGACGAGCCTTTCAGCGTCGCCTTGCGGAAATCCAGGTCCGGCTTGCGGTCCCAGTAGGTGTCCTCGAAATTGTGCTGCAAATAGACCAGGAACACGCCGATCACACCCGCCAGCACCGCACTTGCGCCCAGCACCACCAGTCCCGGCACGCCCAAAAGCGCCCAGACAATGGCGACATAGGCCGCGACGGCGATGTTATGCGCCACCACGCCCCACGGACCGACCCGCCGCGTGTTCGCCGGCCAGCGATAGACAATGAAATAGGCATAGATCCCGCCCAGGCTCAGCATCACGACCGGGTTGCGATAGATCCGGTACCAGGTCCGCGTCGCCCGTCCTGCCGCGTTCCACTCCTGTAATGTCATCGTGTAAACCTCGGTGGTCTCGCGATGCTCCAGGTTGCCGAGATAGGCATGATGCTGGTTGTGATTGAACTGCATCACCCGGTAAGGCGTCAGCGAAAACACCGACAGGACATGCCCCGCCACGTCGTTCCACCGCCGGGTGGCAAACAGCGAATAATGCCCGCAATCATGCTGCAGCACGTAGAGCCGCACAGATGCGAAGGCGAGCACGACCACGCAAGGCAGCACCGCCCACCACGCGGGCCAGGCCCGGGCCCCCAGCCCAAGTGCCGCGAAGTAAACCGCGAATGTGGCGCCAAGGCTCAGCGCGCCCATGGCGTCGGACTTGCCGGTATAGTCTTTCAGATAATCGCGGATGGTCATGGTCCAGCGCCCCCACAGGCCGAAAACATCTTGAACGAACGCACGCAATACTACCATTGACGTCTCTAATTTGGAACTATTTCAGTCGTTTGCAAGAACAACATGACAGCCGACACATCGTGTTCCCGAAATCGCCGAAAGGGCCCCCATGCACAAGGTCAAGGCCGTCTTCGCACTCGTTGCCGCCATCCTCTTCGCGCTGTCCCCGGTCTACAGTTCCGGCTTCAACGGGTTCAGCGCCGGGCAATTCCCGATCCCGCAGGACAATCCCCCGGTACAGCCGGCGGGCTTTGCGTTCTCGATCTGGGGACTGATCTATATCTGGCTTCTGGCCGGAGCGCTGTTCGGGCTTCTCAACCGCTACGACGACCCAGCCTGGGACGCGATGCGCTGGCCCTATATCACCAGCCTCGTCATAGGGGCCGCGTGGATTCCGGTGGCCAATATCAATCCCGCCTGGGCAACCGTTCTCATCTGGATCATGTGGGCCAGCGCCGCTCTGGCTTTCCTGCGCATGGGGCGACGCGACCGGATCTGGCTGCGCACGCCGATCGCGCTCTATACCGGCTGGCTGACGGCGGCGTCCTGCGTGGCGCTCGGCCTGCTGCTGGCAGGCTACGGCTATGTCTCGGAACAGACCGCGGCCATCGCCATGATCGTGCTGGCTCTCATCCTCGCGGCCGCCCTGCTGACGCTGCGCCCCGACACACCGGAATACGCCGCCGCTGTCATCTGGGCACTGGTCGGCATCGCTTTCGCCAATGCCGATCCCGTCAACTCGCCGGTGCTGGTCCTCTGCGGCGCGGGGGTCGTGGCCCTCGCGATCCTCGCCCTGCGCAAGCGGCCCGACCGCCTCAGCTAGACCCGCGCCCCTTGATGTGCTTGCGCAGCTTCGACGGACCGGCTTTCTTCTTCGCCTTGTACGGGTTCTTGTCCGATTGCGACCGCAGGGTCAGGCGAATGGGCGTGCCCGGCATGTCGAAATCGTCCCGCAACCCGTTGACAAGATAGCGCGAATAGCTCGCCGGCATCTTGTCGGGATGGCTGCACATTACCACGAAACCCGGCGGCCGCGTCTTGGCCTGCGTCATGTAGCGCAGCTTGATCCGCCGCCCGCCCGGCGCGGGGGGCGGATGCGCCTCCAGCACCCCTGTCAGCCAGCGGTTGAGCCGCGCGGTGCTGACCCGCCGGTTCCACACGTCATAGGCCTTCTCGACGGCGCCGTGCAGCCGGTCCAGCCCCTTGCCCGTCTTGGCCGAAACCGTGACCAGCGGCGCGCCGCGCAGCTGCGGCAACAGCCGCTCGAACGCCTCGCGCAGGTCGCGCAGCTTGCCCTGCTTGTCGTCCTCGATGTCCCACTTGTTCACCGCGACCACCACCGCACGCCCCTCGCGCTCGGCCAGGTCCGCGATGCGCAGGTCCTGCTGCTCGAACGGAATCGCCGCGTCCAATAGCACCACCACGACCTCGGCGAACTTCACCGCCCGCAGGCCGTCGCTCACCGACAGTTTTTCCAGCTTCGCCTGCACCTTGGCCTTCTTGCGCATCCCCGCCGTGTCGAAAATCCGCACGGGCAGCCCGTCCCAGTCCATCTGGACCGAAATGGCATCGCGCGTGATCCCCGCCTCGGGTCCGGTCAACAGCCGATCCTCGCCCAGGATCTTGTTGATCAGCGTGGACTTGCCCGCATTGGGCCGCCCTACCACGGCCACCTGCAGGGGCCGCGCCTTGGTGGGCTTGCGCACGCCCTCGGGGTCCGCCTCGCCGTCCTCGTCAACGATCACGTCCACCTCTGGCGCTTCCGCCTCGGCCCTCTCGGCATAGCCGTCGGCCAGCGGCAACAGCGCCGTGTAAAGGTCGTGCATCCCCTCGCCATGTTCGGCCGACATGCGGATCGGCTCGCCGAGCCCCAGCGAATAGGCCTCCAGCACCCCGGCATCGGCAGCACTGCCCTCGGACTTGTTGGCGGCGACAAAGACGTGATCCGCCCGCTTGCGCAGGATCTCGGCGAACATTTCGTCAAGCGCCGTCACCCCGGCCCGCGCGTCGATCAGGAACAGGCACACATCGGCCATGTCCACCGCCCGCTCGGTCAGCTTGCGCATCCGGCCCTCGAGGCTGTCGTCGGTGGCATCCTCCAGCCCCGCGGTGTCGATCACCGTGAATCGCAGGTCGGCCAGCCGCGCATCGCCTTCCCGCAGGTCGCGCGTCACGCCCGGCTGGTCGTCGACCAGCGCCAGCCGCTTGCCCACAAGCCGGTTGAACAGCGTGGATTTGCCCACGTTGGGGCGGCCCACGATTGCCAGTGTGAAACTCATCTTGTCAGGCTCCGGATCGGATGAACCGCGCGGACCCTGCGTATCAGGGCCGCCACGAAAGCGCCCTGTTACACCATGTCCGGCTTAACGGAAAGCCATCAACTGGCCCTTGGACGACACGACATAAAGCGTGCCTCCGGCCACCACCGGGTTGGTCGTCGCCCCGCCCGGCATCTGCACCTGTCCCAGCGATGCGCCATTCGTGGGGTCATAGAACCGCATCAAACCGTCGCTTGACGCGATGATCAGGCGGCCCCCGGCAATGATCGGCCCGTAATGGGCAAAGATCCGCGCCTGTTTCCTAGGCTTCGACTTGGTGAAGAACGGCAACTTCACGTCCCACAGGCGGCGCCCGTCGGACTTGGCCAGCCGCAGCAGTTCGTTCCGATCAGACACCATGAAGATGGAATCACCCGCCGGCCACACCCGGTTCAGCGGCCCGTCGGCGGCGGTCCACAGACGCTCGCCATTGCCAAGGTTCAGCGCCACGGTGCGCCCGGTGTGATTGCCCGCGAATATCGTGTTGCCGTCGATCACCGGCTCGCCGGTCGTGTCCGCGATCTGGCCACTGGAATAGCCCTGCCGCCTACCCGCGATCTGGGTGGTCCAGCGCCGCAGCCCGCCTTTCAGGAACGCGCCCTGAACCTCGCCCGAACCAAAGCCGAAGACCACGTACTTGTCCGAGATCGCCGGCGACGGCGCGCCCAGCACGTTCTGGATGTCGGGTCGCGCCTCCAACTGCCAAGCGATGCGCCCGTCGGTGCGGTCCAGCGCCCAAGCCAGTTCGTCGCCCGCCACCACATAGACCAGGTCCCCCGCCACGGTGGGGCTGCCTGATCCGGTGGCGCGCAGGTTCTGCTGCCACTGCTCGGCGCCGGTCGAGGCGTCCAGCGCGGTCAGAAGGCCAAAGCCCGACGAGACGAAAAGCTGCCCGTTATCATAGGCCAGACCGCCGCCGCTGCCGTCGATGCTGTTGTCGTTCTCGGGCACCAGGTCACGGGTCCAGACCTGCTGACCCGCCGTGGTAAAGGCCGACACCTGCGCTCGTGCATCCAGCGTGTAGACCATGCCGCCGCCCACGACCGGATCGGCGGTAATGCGCGACTTGCGCCCGTCACCCTGGCCGATATTCGCCGTCCAGGCCAGCTGGGGCGTGCCGCGCAGGGCCGGGTGCGCCACGCGGGTGCGGGCGTTGGAAATGCTCTGGGTCCAGCTGGCGTTGCTGCGCGCCGCCGGAAGGGCAAGCCGCGGCACGCTGCCCGACACTGTCTGCGGGGCCAGGTCCGGTTCGCCCTGCTCGGTCTGCAGGATCTCGCTGACCTCCAGCCGTTCGCCGGTCAGGATGTTTTCCTTCTTGGCACAGGCCGCAACAAGGCACAGCGCACTCAGGCCAATCACTCCCGCTAACGTCTTCACCGCTGTCGCCCCCGTACTGTCCTCAGGCGTCGCCCCCTCAGGGGTGCCGCAAACCTTAGTTGCCGTCGGCCGTGCCGCCCGGCTCTTCTTCAATGTCACCGTCCAGCGCAACAATCAACTGCTCGGCGCGTCGACGCAAGCCCGCTGTGGCTTCCGCGCTTTCGTAAATACCCCGCAAACGCTCCAGCGCGGCATCCCGGTCGCCCGTTTCCAGGTCGACCAGCGCCAGCTGCTCCTCGGCCAGCAAGCGCACGATTCCGCTGCTCGCGGCCATGCCCTCCAGCCGGCTGCGCTTATCCTCGGCGCTCAGGCCGGAGCCCGGCAGCGCCACCGCCTTCAGGGTCGCAATCTGGCGGTAAACCAGCGGGACCTCGGCGGAATCGGCCAGGCTCAACAGCTGTTCGGCCGTCTCGGGCGCCATCTCCGCACCGCCCTCGCCCGCCGCCAGCAGGCCGACAATCGCCCGCGCGCCGCCGGTCTCTGTCTGGATCGCGTCAAGCGCCGCATTGCGGGCCGCACGCTCTTCCTCGCCCAGCGCGGCGATGATCGCATCGCCCAGCGCCTGCGCCTCGGCGCGCTCCTGCGCCTTGCGCCACTCGTTATAGGCCGCGCCCCCCACCAACAGCAGCACCGCCAGGATGCCGATCCAGCCATAGCGCCTGAAATTGCGGTACAGACGGTCGCGGCGGACTTCCTCGGTCACCTCGTCGATGAAACTGTCAGACTGGCTCACTGCGCACTGCCCTTCTCCAAAAGTTCGCCCCTCTTACCGCGTCGTCCCGGCGCTGCCAAGGGGCGCGCGGATACATCCCCGCCACATCCCTCGGCCGTGCGCCACCCGGCGCATCACGGCGGGTTGAACAGTTCGCGCAAAAGGACTAATCTGAACCGGATAGTTCAGCGTATTACACCACAAAGATGCATGGCCTCCCAGGTCACGTCCCTGTAAACTAAATTAGACAACGTCCGGAAAGCCTTTTCATGCGACTTTTCCCCATCCTCGCCGCCATCCTCGTCAGCGCGGCAATCTATGCCCTCGTGATGGAGCGTGACCGCATGTCCGCCCTGCTCGCCCCGGTCGAGGACTCCCAGCCGGCTCCGGCGGTCGCGCAAGAGACCGAAGCGGGCGACCCTCTGACCGAAACCGGGCAAGAGCGCGACGGCACCGTGGGTGTCGTGGCCTTGAAATCCACCGCCCGCACCATCGACAGCGCCGTCACAGTAAGGGGCCAGACCGAGGCCGACCGCCAGGTCGAGCTGCGCGCCGAAACCGCCGGACAGATCGTTTCGGACCCGATCCGCAAGGGCGCCTTCGTCGAACAGGGGCAAACCCTCTGCCAATTGGACCCCGGCACGCGCGAGGCCAACCTGGCCGAGGCGCTGGCCCGCCTGGCCGAGGCCAAGTCCCGCATCCCCGAGGCCGAGGCCGCCGTGCCCGAGGCCGAGGCCCGCATCCAGGAGAGCCGCGCCCGCCTGGTCGAGGCCCGCGCGGTGCTCAACGAGGCCGAGATCAACGCCAACGCCGCTGAAACACTCTCGACCGACGGCTTCGCCTCGCAAACCCGCGTCGCGCAAACCCGCGCCGCCGTCGAAGGCGCCAAGGCCCAGATCACCAGCGCCGAGGCCGCGCTCAAGGCCGCCCAATCGGGCGAGGAAACCGCCGCCGCGGGCATCGAGGCGGCACGCTCCGGCGTGCAAAGCGCCGAGGCCGCCGTGGCCTCGGCCCGCAAGGATATCGACCGGCTGACCATCAAGGCGCCCTTCTCGGGCCTGCTGGAATCGGATACAGCCGAGCTTGGCAGCTTCCTTCAGGCCGGCACGCTCTGCGCCACGGTGATCCAGCTCGATCCGATCATGCTGGTGGGCTTCATCCCCGAAACCGAGATCGCCAAGGTCTCCCTCGGCGCGCCCGCCACCGCGCGGCTCGCCTCGGGCGGCACCGTCGAAGGCGAAGTCACCTTCATCTCCCGCGCTGCCGACCCCACCACCCGCACCTTCCGCGTCGACATCCGCGTCCCGAACGAGGATCTCGCCCTGCGCGACGGCCAGACCGCCGAGATCAACATCGACTCCGAAGGGCTGCAAGCGCATCTTTTGCCGCAGTCCGCCCTCACGCTCGACGATGACGGCGCGCTCGGGGTCCGCATCGTGACCCCCGGCAAGACGGCACAGTTCAAGCCCGTGACCCTACTGCGCGACAGCCCCACGGGCGTTTTCGTCACCGGCCTCGCCGACACCGAGAACGTCATCATCATCGGTCAGGAATTCGTGGCCGACGGCGTGCCCGTCAAGCCCACCTACAGGGAGACGATCCAATGACGGGCATCGTCGACTGGGCCTCGCAACGCGCCCGGATGGTGATCGCCTTCATCATCCTGTCGATCGTCGCAGGCACCACCGCCTATATCTCCCTGCCCAAGGAAGGCGAGCCGGATATCGAGATCCCGGCGCTCTTCGTGTCGGTGAACTTCCCCGGCATCTCGGCCGAGGATTCCGAGAAACTGCTGGTCAAGGTCATGGAAACCGAGCTGTCGGATCTCGACGGCTTGAAGGAAATGACCGGCACGGCGGCCGAAAACTATGCCGGCGTGGCGCTGGAGTTCGAGTTCGGCTGGGACAAGTCCCAGATCATGGCCGACGTGCGCGACGCCATGAACGCCGCCGAGGCCGACTTTCCCGAAGGCGCCGAGCAGTACACGATCAACGAGATCAACTTCTCCGAGTTTCCCATCATCATCGTGTCGCTTTCCGGCCCCGTGCCCGAACGCACGCTGGCCCGCATCGCCAAGGACCTGCAGGACCGGCTCGAAGGGCTGGAACCCGTGCTCGAGGCCGGCATAGCCGGCAACCGCGACGAAATGGTCGAGGTCGTGATCGACCCGCTGCGGCTCGAGGCCTACAACGTCACCGCGAACGAGCTGCTGACCGTCGTCCAGAACAACAACCAGCTGATCGCGGCGGGCGAGGTCGACAGCGCCCAGGGCGCCTTCTCGGTCAAGATACCCTCGTCCTTCGACGATACAGGCGACATCTACGACCTGCCGATCAAGACCAATGGGGACCGCGTGGTCACCCTGGGGGATCTGGCCCGCATCAACCTCACCTTCGAGGACCGCGTCGGCACCGCGCGCTTCAACGGCGAGACGGCGATCGCCCTGCAGGTGGTCAAGCGCAAGGGCTTCAACATCATCGACACGGCCGCGCTGGTGCGCGAGGTCGTGGCCGAGGCCGAGAACAACTGGCCGTCCGAACTTCAGGTCGCGGTACAGGTCGACAGCTCCAACGACCAATCCCGCATCATCGCCTCGATGGTCTCGCAACTCGAAGGCTCGGTGCTGACCGCCATCGCGCTGGTGATGATCGTCACGCTGGCGGCCTTGGGCATCCGCCCCGCCCTGCTGGTGGGCTTCGCCATCCCCACCTCGTTCCTGCTGTGCTTCGCGCTCTTGGCCGTGATGGGCGTGCCGGTCTCGAACATCGTCATGTTCGGCCTGATCCTCGCCGTGGGGATGCTGGTGGACGGCGCCATCGTGGTGGTCGAATACGCCGACAAGCAGATCGCCGAGGGCGAAGGCCCGATGCACGCCTACGTGGCCGCCGCCAAGCGCATGTTCTGGCCGGTGGTCAGTTCCACCGCCACCACGCTCTGCGCCTTCCTGCCGATGCTCTTCTGGCCCGGCGTGCCGGGACAGTTCATGATGATGCTGCCCGTCACGCTCATCTTCGTGCTGTCGGCCTCGCTGCTGGTGGCGCTCGTCTACCTGCCCGTCATGGGCGGCGTCACGGGCCGCATCGAGCGCTGGTTCACCCAGCGGATCGAATCCATCGCCACCACCCGATGGTACCTGCATATCGCACTGGCGGTGCTGGCGGTCGGCGGTCTGCTGCTGGCCGGGCAGGCCATACCGCCGCTGGCCGCCCAGGCTGGCGCGCAGTTTGCGGGCATGGACGGCGGCGATATCCTCGGCTCGGTCATCCCGTCGCTGCTCACCGCCTTCGGCCTCGGGCTCGGCATGGTCATCGCGGGCGGCGTGGCCCTCGCCGGCGCGCTGACCGCGCTTCTGTGCGTGCTGGCGCTCTTCCGCCGCCTGTCGCTGCTGTGGGACAGCCTCGACACCTGGCAGGCGCGCAAGCTGCCCTTCCCGGTGGCCCGTGGCCTGATCTTCGCGGCTGCGGCCATCGGCGTCGCATGGGGCTTGGGGCTGGACTGGGCCGCCGCCATCGTCCTCGCGCTCATCGTCTTCGCCGCCATCGCGATCCGGCAATACACCCGCCTGCACCGCGCCCAGCGGATCGACGCAGGCTATCGCCGCTCGCCCTTCGGGTGGATCATCCATTCCATCGCCGCCAACCCGATCATGCCGCTTGTGGCCTTCTGCGCCATCTTCGTCTTCGTCGGCTCGGTGCTGATGTATTACGTCAACAACAACAACGGCACCGAGTTCTTCGTGGAATCAGAGCCCGAGAACGCCATCGTCTATGTCCGCGCCCGCGGCAACCTCTCGATCGGGCAGAAAGACGCCCTGGTCCGCGAGGCCGAAGAGGTCGTGTTGCAACATCCCAACGTGCTCAGCGCCTTCTCCTTTGCCGGCGATGGCGGGCTCAACAACAACACCGGTGGCGCGCAGCCCCCGCTCGACACGATCGGCCAGGTCCAGTTCGAGCTGGTCAAGTGGGAGGACCGCCCGACCACTTACGAGACGTGGTTCACCATCCCCTTCCTCGACTACGATGTGCGGCGCCGTGTCAACGACCCCACGGCCGGCGGCGAACGCACCATCGACCAGCTGACCGCGCAGCTGGAACAGATCCCCGGCATGAAGGTCGAGATCCTGTCGCTGGAACAGGGCCCCGCCTCGGCCAAGCCCGTGCACCTGCGCCTCAAGGGCGACAACTGGGAAGAGCTTCAGGCTTTCACCGCCCGTGCCCGCGAAAAATTCGAAGAGACCCGCGGACTCGAACTGATCGAGGATACGCTCCCCCTGCCCGGCATCGACTGGCAGATCGACGTCGACGTGGAAAAGGCCGGCCGCTTCGGCGCGGACGTCGCCACCGTGGGCGCGATGGTCCAGTTGGTGACGCGCGGCATCCTGCTCGACACCATGCGCGTGCCCTCCTCGGACGAAGAAATCGACATCCGCGTCCGCCTGCCCGCCGAGGACCGCGTGCTGTCCACCCTCGACACGCTCAAGGTCCGCACCAATGACGGTCTCGTGCCGCTGTCGAACTTCATCACCCGCCGGCCTGTGCCGAAACTGGCCCAGATCGACCGCGTCGACCAGACCCGCTATTTCGACGTCAAGGCCGCCGTGGTGGACGGCCTGACCGTGACGACGACCGGCGAGAACGGCGAGGAAACGCAAGTCCCCCTCACCGCCAACGAGCGGATTGCAACCCTGACCGAATGGCTGGACTCATCGGACATTCCGCGCAGCATTTCGTATGAATGGACCGGCGACGCCGAGGACCAGGAAGAATCCGGCGCCTTCCTGCAACAGGCCTTTCTCGGGGCACTCGGGCTGATGTTCATCATCCTGCTGGCGCAGTTCAACTCGGTCTACAACGCCGTCCTCGTGCTGCTGGCGGTGATCCTGTCCACCACCGGCGTCCTCATCGGGATGCTGGTAATGAACCAGCCGTTTTCGATCATCATGACTGGCACCGGCATCGTGGCGCTCGCGGGCATCGTGGTGAACAACAACATCGTGCTGATCGACACCTACCAGGAATATTCCCGCTACATGCCGCGGATCGAGGCAATCACGCGCACGGCCGAGGCGCGCATCCGCCCCGTCCTGCTGACCACCATCACCACGATGGCGGGCCTTGCACCGATGATGTTCGGCCTCAGCCTCGATTTCTTCGGCGGCGGCTACACCTTCAACAGTCCCACCGCGCTGTGGTGGAAGCAGCTGGCCACCGCGGTCGTCTTCGGCCTCGGCATCGCCACCGTTCTGACGCTGGTCTTCACGCCCTCCATGCTGGCGCTGCGCATCTGGGCCACGACCTACGTCCTCTGGGGGGCGCAGCTTCTGGCCAAGCTGTCATTCGGCCGCACCAGCCGCGCCGCCCGCGACTGGGCACTGTCGCGTCAGGCCGGCCGCGTCCGCGCGCCCGAGATCATCTGGACCGAAACCATCCCCGACGGCGCCCACGAGGATGACGACACCCCGCCCAGAGAAAAATCCCTCCGCGCCGCCGAGTAGGCCCGCGTAGGGTCGGTGATACCCCACGCGCCCCGCGTCCCTCGTGCCCGGCGCTCACGCGTCGCCGTCCGGCGCCAGGTCGAGCGTCTCGGCCCATTGTCTGTCCCCGGTCTTGCCGTGAAAGACCACATTCGTGCCAACCTGCAGCCCCGGCCAAAGCTCGGGAAAATCGGCCTCACGCGCCCGGACCAGGGGATTGCCGGCCTTCGCGCACCAGATATGCGCGACACTTCCATCGTCTGAAAAATACAGAATTGTCCCGTGGTACATGTCGCCTCTTGCTTTGCGCGTCGTTAGCGTCGGTCTTTCGCACCAAAACCAGAAGAAACTTGTAAACAGGAGCCAAGAAGCCTCGCTCTAACGCAGTCCCCCAACCACGTGAAGAGCAAATTAGCCGCGTGAAGCGACGTATCAATAAGACAAAGTCAAGGCTTTGAGAAAAATGGAAAAATTTCCAAGATAGCGCAGGTGCGCCCCAAGGTTTTGAAACCTTGGACCGGCCGTTTCAGCGTTAGCGCCGTGTCTCACCGGCCCGGTAGCAACGCCGGGCCAATCCCCCCGAACCATGGTTTATCAACTCCAAGGGGTCATAACCGGCCTCAGGCCGCCCGCTCCCGCTCGCTGGCCTGCCGCGCCCACAGGCCAGCATAGCGCCCCTCCCGCGCCAGCAGATCGGCATGGGTGCCTTCCTCGACGATCCGCCCGTCTTCAAGAACCACGATCCGGTCCGCATCGGCCACCGTCGACAAACGGTGCGCGATGGTGATCACCGTGCGGCCCTCGCCCGCCCGGCGCAGCGCATCCTGGATCTCGCGCTCGGTCTCGGTGTCCAGCGCAGACGTGGCCTCGTCCAGCAGCAGGATCGGCGGGTCCTTCAACAGCGTACGCGCGATACCCACGCGCTGCTTCTCGCCACCCGACAGTTTCAGCCCGCGCTCCCCCACCTGCGTGTCATACCCCTTGGGCAAGCCCTCGATAAACTCGTGGATCTGCGCCGCCTTCGCCGCCGCCTCGATCTCGCCTTGAGTGGCTCCGTCGCGGCCATAGCCGATGTTGTACCCGATCGTGTCGTTGAAAAGCACCGTGTCCTGCGGCACCACGCCGATGGCCGCGTGCAGGCTCTCCTGCGTCACACCGCGCACGTCCTGCCCGTCGATTTCCAGCGCCCCGCCGCTCACGTCGTAGAACCGGAACAGCAGCCGCCCGATGGTGGACTTGCCCGACCCCGACGGGCCCACCAGCGCCACGGTCTCGCCCGCCGCCACGGTCAGCGAAATACCGTGCAGGATCGGTCGCTCGGGGTCATACCCAAAGGAAACGTCCCGAAACCGCACCGACCCACCTTCAACTTCCAGACCTTTTGCGTCCTTATCGTCGGTCACATCCGGGTTTTTCTCCAACAAATCGAACATTTCCGCCATATCAACCAGGCTCTGGCGAATCTCGCGGTACACGGTGCCCAGAAAGTTCAACGGCATGGTGATCTGTATCATGTAGGCGTTGACCATCACGAAATCGCCCACCGTCAACGCGCCGCTCTGCACGCCCATTGCTGCCATCACCATCACCGCCACCAGCCCGCCGGTGATCAAAAAGCTTTGCCCGACATTCAGAAAGGCCAGCGAATACGATGTCTGCAGCGCCGCCGTCTCGTAGCCTTCCATCGCCCGGTCATATCGCGCCGCCTCGCGCCCCTCGGCGCCGAAATATTTCACCGTCTCGAAATTCAGCAGGCTGTCGATCGCCTTCTGGTTGGCGTCGGTGTCCTGCTCGTTCATCCGGCGGCGCAGCTTCACCCGCCACTCCGTCACTTTGAAGGTAAACACCGTGTAGGCCGCGATCACCCCTACCACCACGGCAAGGTACGAGAAATCGAACAGCGTCCACAGTACCACGCCGATCATCAGAAGTTCCAGGATCAGCGGCCCGACGGAAAAGAGCAGAAAGCGCAGCAGGAACTCCACGCTTTTCACGCCCCGCTCGATGATCCGACTCAGCCCCCCGGTCTTGCGCGTCATGTGAAAGCGCATCGACATGTGGTGAATGTGCTGAAACGTCTCCAGCGCCAGCCGTCGCAGACCCCGCTGCGCCACGGGCGCAAAGATCGCGTCGCGCAACTGCTGGAAGCCGACGTTCATCAGCCGCGCCATGCCATAGGCCACTGTCAGCCCGATCGCGCCCGCGCCCAGCATCCACGCCGCCTCCTGGCCTTCCCCGGCCAGCTGATCCACCGCCGCCTTGTAGAAAAACGGCGTCCCCACGGCCACGACCTTGGCCAGCACCAGCGCGATCATCGCCAGCACCACCTTGCGCTTGGCCCAGGTCTGTCCCTCCGGCCACAGGTATGGCGCCACCCGCCGGATCACTTGCAGGCCGTTTTCCGGCATTTCCGTCGCTGTCGTGGGTCTGCGCCGCATCTGATCTCCTTCATCCCTCCGGTGACATAGGCCAAGCCCGCCGCCAAGGCCAGACGCACCACCGCACAGTTGTGTCGCAGTTTTCCGGGTTTGCTTTGGAACCAATCCCGCCCTGCCAGAGTTACCCGCGTAAGAGCAGGCAACGGGCCTGACTAACAGGAGAAAGACATGCGTTTCATCGCAGCACTTACCGCCCTTTTCGCCCTCGCCGCATGCGAGACGACCGAAGGGTTCGGGCGCGACCTGTCCAACCTCGGTAACGATATCGAGGAAGAGGCCGAAGAAAACGATTGAGCCCTCTTTCGAGCGGCGGCGTGATCCCCCGATCCAACATTGATCACGGCGCTTGCCAAGGAAAGTTACAAGGCCCCGGCGCATCCCGCGTCGGGGTTTTCCTTTGCCCGGGCTATTCCGCCACCACCTGGTCGGGGATGGAAAACACCTGCCCCGGGTAAATCAGGTCGGGGTCGCGGATCCGGTCGCGATTGGCCTCGAAAATGCGCACATACTCGATCCCCTCGCCGTAATTGCGCCGCGAAATCCCCCACAGCGTATAGCCCGGCTGCACCGTCACCGCCTGCACCAGCTTGCCCGCCTGGGTGGCCTCGGCCAGCAGCGTCTCGTCCTCGCGCTTGAAGGGCGTCTCGACCCGGCTGGTGACATTGCCCTCCGCATCCACCTCGTCGATCCGCAGGGTATAGACGCCGGTATCCACCTCCGGCAGGTCCGTGCCCCAGCTTCCATCCGCCTCGATCCGCGAGGTCGTGACCGGCTTGTTGTCCAGGTAGACGCGCACGAACCCGTCGCTGGTGCCCCGGCCCGACAATTCCACTTTGCCGCTGTCCGAATAGCTGATCGCGTCCAGCGCCACGATAGACATCACCTCCGGGCTGGCGTCTCCCGGCGCGGGCTGGATCACCCGCACGCCGTCCGCGTCGGACATCAGCACCGCCGCCCCCGGGGCGGGATCGCGGCTTTCGTCCGCGTCAGTGCCGGCGCGGACAGGGCTGTTGACGGACTGCGCGCCGTTGGCGGTGTCGTCGCCCTGCCCGGTTCCGTCCTGCCCGGTCCCGGCCTCGCCCGCCGTCGCGGTCGTCGCCGTGTCATCGCCTTCGCTCCCGGTGGCCCCCGCTCGCTCAGCTCCAGTCTCGCCCGTCGTCGCCGTCTCATCGCCTTCGGTCGCGGTGGCAGACCTGGTTCCTGCCCCAGCTGCACTGTCCGCCGCCGTCTCGGGCACCGTCCCGGACTGCACCGCATCGGTGCCGTCCCCGGCCTCGCTCTCCGGTGCCGCCTCCGGCGTCCCACCGTCACCATCGGGTGCTGCCGGATCCGACAACATCGCCGTCTCGAGTCCGGGCGCCGTCTCCTCCGACGCGGCCTCCGCCACTGTCGCTGCCGGCTGAACGGTCTCGTCCGACTCCGTTGCCTGCGTCGTCGCGGTATCGGTCGGACCGGCGGGCTGCCCCTCTTCGTCGAGGCTCACGTCTTCCGCACCACCCGACGCCGGCGCCTCCAGCGCCGCGACCGTGTCCCCCGACGTCGGCTCGGGCGCCGCCGCGTCCGGCTGCTTTGCCGCGCGCAGCGGTGCGATGATGATTTGCCCTTCGCTTTCAACGTCTTCGCCGGTCTCGGGCGAACGCATGCTCAGCGACAGAACACGCGGCTCCTCGCTCGGATCAACCGTCACGAACTCCACGAATTCGCCGTTGCCCTCGGGCACGAAACTGCGCAGCACATCGCGGTCCAGCCGGATCGAGGTCTCCCAGCCCGGCTCGGCCCGCCCGGCCACCAGCATCTGGCCATCCGGGTCCAGCCGGAAGGTGTTGACCTTCGGCGGCCCCGGCATCTCGGGTGCGGGTTCAGTGGGTTGGGTCTCGGCCTTTTCCGTGACCGCTTCGCTTTCTGCGTCGCCAGCGTCGGTCGTCACCTGTTCCGCCTCAGTCTCCGGCGCGGCCTCTGCGGTCTCGCCGCTCTGGCCGTCGGGCTGCGCCTCGGGCGCGCTCAGGCCCGCCGGCTGCGGCGCATCCTCGTCCGGGCCGAACATCTCGGCCGCGATCAACCCACCCACGACGACCGCCGCTCCGACCGCCCCGGCGATCCAGATCCCTTGCCTCCCTGTCATGCCAGACAGCTTGCTCATGTACATTTCCCCCAACCGCGCGACAGCTCTGCGGTTGCGAGAGTTTAGCAACACGGGCTAGAACGGTCAAAACAAGCCCCTTCAGCCTTTGGTGATTTCATGTCCAAGCGTTCCGTCTGTGTCTTTTGTGGCTCACGCAAGGGACGCAGCCCGGCCTACGAGGCCGCCGCTACGGACCTCGGCACCGCACTTGCGAACCATGATATGCGGCTGGTCTATGGCGCGGGCGACGTGGGCCTGATGGGCGCCGTGGCGCGCGCGGCCCAGGCGGCGGGGGGCGAAACCTTCGGCGTCATCCCCGATCACTTGGTGAAATGGGAAGTCGGCAAGACCGACCTCACCCGCTATATCGTCACTGAGACCATGCACGAGCGCAAGAAAGTCATGTTCATGAACTGCGACGCCGTGGTGGTCCTGCCGGGTGGCGCAGGGTCATTGGACGAGTATTTCGAGGTTCTCACCTGGCGCCAGATCGGCCTGCATGAAAAGCCGGTTTTTCTACTGAATACAGAAGACTACTGGACAAAGCTCATCCAACTTATCGACCATGTCATCGACGAGGGTTTCGCCGACGCCTCCCTGCGCGACTACACGAACGTCGTCGACACGGTTCAGGACCTGATGGACGGCCTCGGCGCGACGGGCCGGTAACGCCAGCGCGCCAGGCTGTAAAGCGCCAGTGCGGCCCAGATCATGGCAAAGGCAATCATGTGCCAGCCTGTGAAAGGCTCGGCAAATATCACGACCGCCACGGCGAATTGCAGGCTGGGATTGAGGTAGGACAGCACGCCCACGCTCGCCAGGTCGATGCGCCGCGCGCCATAGCTGAACAGGATCAGCGGCGTCGCCGTCATCGGCCCCGCCAGCATCAGTGTCAGCGCCAGCGGCAATGACCCGCCCATCACCGCCCCGCTCTGTGCTGCCGACCACGCCAGCCATGCCAGCGCCGGGGCCACCAGCAACAGCGACTCCGCCGTGACTGACACCACCGGCCCCATGTCCAGCCGCTTCTTCACCGCGCCATAGGCCCCGAAGCTCAGCGCGATGCCCAACGAGATCCACGGCGCCACGCCAAGCCCGGCCGTCAGCACGATCACCGCCAGCGCCACCAGAAGCACCGCCAGCGTCTCGCCCCGGCCCAGCCGTTCGCCAAAGAGCATCAGCCCGAACAGCACCACGACCAGCGGGAAGATGTAATAACCCAGCGAGGCCTCCAGCGCCTGGTCCGATTTGATGGCCCAGACGAACAGCATCCAGTTGAACCCGATCAGCAGCGACGCCGCCGCCAGCACACGCAGAGTGCGCCCCGAACGCAACGCCCGAAACGGCACCGCCACCCGGCCCTGCGCGCTCAGGACCAACAAGAAGAAAACCGCGCCCCAGATCGTGCGATGCGCCAGCACGTCCAGCACCGGCAACCCGGCCAGCAACTTGTAGAACAGGCCCGACAGCCCCCAGATCATGCAGGCCAGGATGATGGCGGCGACGCCCTTGGCGGTTTCGGTCATGCGGGATGGCTCCGACGAGAAAACCCCCGGCCGTCCGGCCGGGGGCTAAAATCAGGATACTTCATTTGTCGCCCGCGCTTACATGCGGCTTGCGACGTTTTCCCAATTGACGAGGTTGTCGAGGAAGTTCGCCAGGTAATCGGGGCGCTTGTTGCGGAAGTCGATGTAGTAGGAATGCTCCCACACATCACAGCCCAGCAGCGCGGTCTGATTGAAGCAAACGGGGTTCACGCCGTTCTCGGTCTTGGTGACCTTCAGGCTGCCGTCGGTGTCCTTGACCAGCCACGCCCAGCCCGAGCCGAACTGACCGCCACCGGCGGCCTTGAACTCGTCCTTGAACTTGTCGACCGAGCCAAAGCTGTCGTTGATCGCCTTCTCAAGCTCACCCGGCATCTTGCTGTCGTTCGGGGTCATCATTTCCCAGAACTGGTTGTGATTCCACAGCTGGCTGATGTTGTTGAAGATGCCCGACTGCGCCACGGCCTTGGGATCATAGGTGCCCTTGATGATCTCTTCCATGGACTTGCCGTCCCACTCGGTTCCCTCGATCGCCTTGTTGCCGTTGTTGACATAGGCGTTGTGGTGAATGTCGTGGTGGTATTCCAGCGTCTCCTTCGACATGCCTTTGCCGGCAAGCGCGTCATGTGCGTAAGGAAGGTCGGGAAGTTCAAAAGCCATTTCGGGCCCCCTTTTCTTTGAGGTGATATTTCGCGACTACATGGTAGCGTTAGGGGATCAACGTCAAGGCTGTTGTTTTGTTCCTGCGCTGCGGATGGGCTGTGCGTCGGCGCAGAAGTGCACACGCCGCGCACGTGCCAGACCGCAGATTGGCGAACGCGCAGTCTGCGTAGGGTGGGTTTTAAACCCACCACACCGAACCTCGGAAACCCCACGCGCCCCGTCACCCGGGACGCGTGACCGCTTACGCGAAAAGCCCCGTCTCGCCGCCCGGCTCCGCCGCGTCCTTGAGCAGGTTAAACGCATACTCCGCGACCGACCGGAAGCAGACCACCCGGATCGTATCGGCATCCTGCATCCAGAACGCCGCCGCGATCTGCGCCATGCGCGTCCGCCGGATCATACCCGGCTCGAACGCGCCGGGTGTCATGTCCACCGGGCACAGCTTGGCGATGATCTCGCGCGCCGCTTTGCCCTTCAGCTGGAACACAGCCCGCGCGTCCGACACGTTCACGGCCAGGAAGTGCTCGCCGCTCAGCGCCTTCTCGACTGCCGCCAGCGCATCCCCGACGCCCTCATAGGGCACCATCAACAACAACTCGTCCGGCGACATCCACGCCGCGCCCTTGTCGCCCGACACCGCGATCTCGCGCTGCCCCGGCAGGTCCACGCCGCAAGCCTCCTTGACAGCTTTCTTCATCTTGGCCGAGGACAGATCCCCGCGCAGCGTGATCATGCCCACCAGGCCCATCTCGCGAACCTCGACGTAGCCTTGATAAACTGCGCCTTGCAAAGCACTGACAGCCTTAGACATTCTGCTTCTCCCCTTCAGGGTCGTAAAAGACCGCGCTGACGATCCGGGTGGGCACCGTGGTGCCGTCGACCTTGGCGAACTCGATCACCTCGTCCATCCGCTCGGTCCCGTGTTTCACCAGGCCCATGGCAATGCCACGATCCAGCGTCGGCGAATAATAGGTCGAGGTCACCCGCCCCTGCACGTTGCGCTGCCCGTTGGCGTTGTCGCCCTCGGCCACGCAATAGGCGCCATCGGGCAGGACCGATCCGTCGACCGTCTGCAAGCCCACCAACTGCCACCGCTCGGGGTCGGCCATATGACTGCGCTGTTGCGCCCGCTTGCCGATATAGTCGTCCTTCTTCTTCGAGATGGCCCACTGCATGCCAAGGTCCTGCGGAATCACCGTGCCATCCGTCTCGTCCCCGATCATGATGAACCCCTTCTCGGCCCGCATCACGTGCAGCCCTTCGGTGCCATAAGGCATCACGCCGAACTCCTTGCCGGCCTCCAGCAGCTGATCCCAGAACGCCCGGCCCTGGCTGGCCGGCACGGCGATCTCGTAGGACAGCTCGCCCGAGAACGAGATGCGGAACACCCGCGCCTTCACATCGCCAAAGTCGATGTCCTGCCACGCCATGAACGGCAGCGCCTCGGCGCTCAGGTCCACATCGGTCAGCTTCTCCAGCGTCTTGCGGGCTTTCGGCCCGACGACGCCGATCTGCGCATACTGCTCGGTCACGTTGGCGACATAGACTTTCCAGTCCCACCACTCGGTCTGCAGCCACTCTTCCATATGCGCATGGATGCTGTCCGCACCGCCCGTGGTGGTGTGGCACAGGAACGTGTCCTCATCCAACCGCGCCACCACGCCGTCATCCATCAGGAATCCGTTCTCGTTGCACATCAGGCCATAGCGGCAGCGCCCCGGCTTCAGCGTGCTCATCATGTTGGTATACAGCATATCGAGGAATTTCCCCGCATCCGGCCCCTTCACGATCAGCTTGCCCAGCGTGGACGCATCCAGCAGCCCAAGGCTCCCGCGCGTCTGGTTGATCTCGCGCTTCACCGCGGCACCGATCTCCTCGCCCGGGCTCTGGCGGAACGTGTAGGGACGCCGCCAATGGCCCACCGGCTCCCAATAGGCACCGTTCGCCTCGTGCCAGTCATGCATCGGCGTCTTGCGCAGCGGCTGGAATATCTCGCCCCGCGCCTCGCCCGCGATCGACGCCATGGAAATCGGCGTATAGGGCGGGCGGAACGTGGTCGTCCCAGTCTGCGGAATCGGCTGGTTCAAAGCATCCGACAGAATCGCCAGACCGTTGATATTGCTCAGCTTGCCCTGATCCGTCGCCATGCCCAGCGTGGTATAACGCTTGGCATGCTCGACGCTTTCATAGCCTTCGCGCGCCGCCAGTTGCACGTCGCTGACCTTCACGTCGTTCTGGTAATCCAGCCACGACTTCATCCGCAGCTTTACGTTCGCGCCCTGCGGCATCATCCAGATCGGCTGAATGAGGTTGCTCTGCACGCCCTCGGCCTTCGGTTTCTCCGCCTTCTTCGGTGTCTTACCCACGGCCTTGGCCGCCGCGCGACCGGCCTCCTCGGCATCGGCCAGAACCGCGCCCAACTCCAGTTCGCCGCTGGCCGTCCCGGCGGTCGAGACATAGGCCTCTCCCGCCGCCCCTGTGGGTGCCTTGTCCGGGTCAGGCCGGAACATCGCCTGCTGCTCGTCCCAGATCAGCTTGCCACCGCAATGCGACCACAAATGCACCACCGGCGACCAGCCACCGGACATGGCAACCGCGTCGCACGCGATCTCTTCCAGGACCGAGCCTTCGCCGGCTTGTGCACAGATACCCACACCGGTCACGCGCTTGCCGCCCTTGACCTTTGCGATGCCCTTGCCGGTTTCCACGCGAATGCCCGCCGCCTTGGCCTTTTCGGCCAGCACACCCGCGCCCGCTGCCCGCGCATCGATGATCGCCGGCACGTCCAGACCGGCCGCCTTCATCGCCAGCGCGGTCAGGTAGGCGTCGTCGTTGTTGGTCACGACAACCGTACGGTCCCCGACGGAAACCCCATAATTTACGACGTAATCGCGCACCGCCGAGGCCAGCATCACGCCGGGCACATCGTTCCCGGCAAAGCTCAGCGGGCGTTCGATCGCGCCTGTCGCGGTCACGATCTGGCCTGCGCGAATGCGCCACAAACGGTGCCGCGGGCCTTGTGCCCCAGGGTTGTGATCGTTCACCCGCTCGTACCCCAGGATGTAGCCGTGATCGTAAACGCCCGCGCCCATCATACGCAGGCGCATCTCGACATTGGGCATATCGTCCAGCTCGGCGACCAATTCATCCACGAACTTATCCACAGGCCCATCATTGACAGTCGCATTGTAAAGCGGACCATCCACAGGCGTCCGTCCGCCCCAGGCGGCGGTCTGCTCCATCAGCAGCACCTTGGCGCCCGCAGCGCCCGCCGCGCGGGCCGCCATCAGCCCCGCGACACCGCCGCCGATCACCACCACGTCATAGAACGCGTAAAGATGCTCGTACTTGTCGCCATCCTTGTCCTTGGGCGCCTTGCCCAGACCCGCCGACTGGCGGATGAACGGCTCATAGACGTGCTTCCACAAGGGGCGCGGATGGATGAACATCTTGTAGTAAAAGCCCGCCGGCAAAAACCGCGAGAACTTGGTGTTGATCGCGCCCACGTCGAACTCAAGGCTCGGCCAGTGGTTCTGGCTCGTCGCCTCCAACCCGTCGAACAGCTCGGTCGTCGTGACACGCTGGTTCGGCTCGAACGTCTCGCCCCGGCCCATGTTGACCAGGCCGTTGGGCTCTTCGCCGCCCGACGCCACGATCCCGCGCGGGCGGTGATACTTGAACGACCGGCCCACCAGCATCTGGTCATTGGCCAGCAGCGCCGACGCCAGCGTGTCGCCCTCGTACCCCTTCAACCGCTTGCCGTTGAAGGTGAATTCCATCGCGTTCGCCTTGTTAACAAGACGCCCGCCATTCGCCAGACGCGTGCTCATGAAAACTCTCTCCAGCTCCAGCCCGGCACCTTGGCCGAGATCTTGTCCTTGATGTCCTTCGGCGGCTCGGTGGTCTGCGCGGAATAGGTCCCGTACACCTCCAGCGTCACCGTGTTGCGCGCGGCGTGAAACCACTTGCCGCAGCCGTTGGTGTGGCGCCAGCGCTCAAGGTGCACGCCCTTGGGGTTTTCGCGCTTGAAGAGGTACGCGTGAAAATCGTCATCGCTGGATTCCGGCCCAAACCGCTTCAAATGCGCTTCACCGCCCCCCGCGAACTCGGTTTCCTCGCCCTTCACCCCGCAATAGGGACATTCCAGGATCAGCATGCCATCCACCTTTCCATGTTGCGTGCATCCCGCACGACGTCGATTCCGCGTGCATCACGCACGACTTTGACTCCGCGTGCATCACGCACGACAAGGGCGGGCGCCGCGTGGCACCCGCCCATAAGGTTGCGATCACGTCCGCCTGCGCGGACCGCGTTATTCTGCGACAGCTGCCGTGCTTGCCACGTCGTCGGCCGGCTCGTCCGGCACGATGAAGCCTTGCGGCACATCGGACAGGTCCGGCACGGTGCCGTTGCCCAGCGAGCCGGCAAAGACCAGCGCGCCCAGCGCGACGACGACGACGAGAACCCAGAAGAGACCCGCGCTGCCCGCGTCATGGACGGGCATGCCGTAGCCGCGCCGTTGCTGCCATCGTTCGTAGTCAGACATCTCTCGAACTCCTCATGGTAGGAGTTCAAGCATGCGCCCGTCCGAGCTTGCGCGGAAGGACCGGCAAAACCCCGCGCAGGGTTTGGGCCGGTTCCCGCAACTTCTGCGCGATTGCATGGGCCGCTTTCCGCCACCTGCGGACGCAGCGACACAGGGGCGTCACACGCCCCTGCATCCAAACAGGTCGTAGACAGGCCGCCGGTTACGGCCCCGCGACCGTTATTGCTGGGTTTCGCCTTCGACGTTTTCGGCAGCGTCTTCCACGTCTTGGGCAGCGCCTTCGACGTCGTCCGCAGCGCCTTCGACAGCGTCAGCCGTGTCTTCCGCGGCGTCAGCGACATCATCGGCCGCCCCGTCCGAGGTCTCGACCGACACGTTGACGTCGGACGATTCTCCCCCGCCGGCCGTGTCCCCGCCACCGCTGTCACCGAACATGACCCAAGCGATGAGACCCACGGCCACGACAAGACCGCCCACGATGAAAGCCATGGTTGCGCCGCCGCCTCCACCGCCCGATTGCTGCGGCGGCGGGGTATGATTGTTGTTATGATCGGACATGTCGGTTCTCCGTTCCTTTTGGATTCCGACACCCCAACGCCCGATATGCCAAGGCGGTTCCCCATCAGTGCGCAACCCCGGCGGCGACGCTCTCGTCGATGAAGCGACCCTCGTAGAACCGGTCCAGCCCGAACTCGTCGGTCAGCGGCGAATATCCCTTCGCCATAAGCTCGGCAAAACCCCAGCCCGAGCCCGGGATCGCCTTGAACCCGCCGGTGCCCCAGCCGCAGTTGATGAACACGTTGTCCACCGGCGTCTTCGACAGGATGGGCGACCGGTCCCCGGTCATGTCCACGATCCCGCCCCACTGCCGCAGCATCTTTAGCCGCGAAATCATCGGGAAGGTCTCGATCAGAGCGCGCACTGTTTCCTCGATATGGTGGAAACTGCCCCGCTGCGTGTAGTTGTTGTAATTGTCCGCGCCGCCGCCGATCACCATCTCGCCCTTGTCCGACTGGCTCATGTAGCCGTGCACCGTGTTGGCCATCACCACCACGTCCATGCAGGGCTTGATCGGCTCGCTGACCAGCGCCTGCAGCGCCACGGATTCGATCGGCAGGCGGAACCCGGCCATGTCGGCCAGGTGCCCCGAATGCCCCGCCACCACGATGCCCAGCTTGTCGCAGGCGATGTCACCCTTGTTGGTGCTCACCCCCGTGACCTTGCCGCCCTCGGTGCGGATGCCGTTGACTTCGCATTTCTGGATCACATCCATGCCCATGGCCGAACACGCCCGCGCATAGCCCCAGGCCACCGCGTCGTGCCGCGCCGTGCCGCCGCGCGCCTGCCACAGCCCGCCCAGCACAGGGTACCGCGGGCCCTCCAGGTTGATGATCGGGCACAGCTCTTTCACGCGGCTGGGGCTGATGAACTCGGTCTTCACCCCCTGCAATGCGTTGGCATGCGCCGTCCGCTCGTAGCCCCGCACCTCGTGCTGGGTCTGCGCCAGCATGATCACGCCGCGCGGGCTGAACATGATGTTGTAGTTCAAATCCTGGCTCAGCGTCTCATAGAGGCTGCGCGATTTCTCGTACATCGCGGCCGACGCATCCTGCAGATAGTTCGAGCGGATGATCGTCGTGTTCCGGCCCGTGTTGCCCCCGCCCAGCCAGCCTTTCTCAAGGATCGCCACGTTCCGGATCCCATGGTTCTTGCCCAGGTAATAGGCCGTCGCCAGGCCGTGCCCGCCCGCGCCGATGATGATCGCGTCGTATTTCTTCTTGGGCTCCGGCGAGGCCCAGGCCCGCTCCCATCCCATGTGATATTTCAGCGCTTCTTTCGCGACGGCAAAGGCGGAATAACGTTTCATCAGGCGGGTCTCGCTCATGGCATGGATAGGGTCCGGCCCGGGGGATTCGCCCCCGCGCCGCGTCATTGCCCCGGTATGAAACAATGTGGCGTTGACGCCGACACCTCATGCGGCACGAATGGCCTGATTTGCGACATGCCGCCGCCGATCCGCCCCTGCGACACCAAGGGCGACCACTTGCCCCTTTCGGTTTGCCCGCCCAATCGTTAAATCACCCCCGAAGACAGGGAGATCACATGACATTCTGGGTGCTCGCCATCGCCTTGGGCCTGATCTGCGCCGCCATCCTGGGGCAGGTGCTGATGCGTGGCCGCGTGGGCGACGCGCCGCCCGCCGCCTATGACCTGCAGGTCTATCGCGACCAGCTGAAAGAGGTCGACCGCGACCTCGCCCGCGGCGTCATCACCCCCGAGGACGCCGAGCGCACCCGCGCCGAGGTCTCCCGCCGCATCCTCGCCGCCGATGCCCAGCTTCAGGCCACCGGCCAGGCCGGCGCGCAACCTGCGCTTCCGGGTAAACTGTTCGCCTCGCTGGCCCTTCTCGGCCTCGTCGGCGGCGCCGGCTTGCTCTACGCGCAGATGGGCGCACCCGGTCAGACCGACCTGCCCCGCACGGCACGCCTCGCCGCCTCGGAAGCGGCCCGCGCCAACCGCCTGCCGCAGGACGAGGCCGAGGCCCGTTTCGAGGCGTCTCAGCCCGTCACCCCCGACATGGGCGAGGTCGATCCGCAATATCTCGAACTGATGGACCGCTTGCGCGAGGCCGTCGAGAGTCGCCCCGACGAGCTCCAGGGCTACGTCCTGCTCGCGCGGAACGAAGCCGCGCTCGGCAATCTCTCGGCCGCCGCCAAGGCCAAGACGCGCGTGATCGAGCTCAAGGGCGACGCAGCCACCGCCGCCGACTACGCGGAACTCTCGGACATGATGATCTCCGCCGCCGGCGGCTACGTCTCGGCCCAGGCCGCCGAGGCCATCCGCGCCGCCCTCGCCCGCAACCCGAAAGAGCCGCGCGCGCGCTACTACATGGGTCTCTACATGATCCAGGTCGATCGCCCGGACATCGCCTTCCGCACCTGGGACACCCTCTTGCGCGAAAGTACGGCAGATGCCCCCTGGACCGCCCTCATCCGCCCCCGGATCGAGGAACTGGCCTGGCGCGCCGGCATAAACCGCTATGAGCCGCCCGCCGAAAACGCCGCCCCCGGCCCCTCGCAGGGCGACATCGACGCCGCCGGCGACATGAGCGCGCAGGACCGCGCCGCCATGATCCGCGGCATGGTCGACCGCCTCGCCACCCGCATCGACGAAACCGGCGGCACCCCGGACGAATGGGTGCGCTTGTCAAACGCCTACGCCGTCTTGGGCGATTTCGATGCGGTGCGCGACCTCATCGCCCGCGCCCAGGACCGCTTCGACGACCCCACTGTGATCGACACCATCACCAACGCCGCCAAGCAGGCCGGCTTCTCCGAATGATCGTCGAGGATTTCGCCGCCTTCGCCGCCGCCCTGCCCGGCTTTCGCGCCCTTCTCGGCCTCGACCTCGGCACAAAGACAATCGGCGTCGCCGCCTCCGACGCGCTCCTCTCATCCGCCAACCCGGTCGAGACCATCAAGCGCACCAAGTTCACCGCCGATGCTGATCGTTTGCTGGCCATCGCCACCGACCGCAACGCCGCCGGGGTAATCCTCGGCCTGCCCCGCAACATGGACGGCTCCGAGGGTCCGCGCTGCCAATCCACCCGCGCTTTCGCCCGAAACCTCGCGGCGCGCACCGATCTGCCCATCGGCTTCTGGGACGAGCGCCTGTCCACCGTTGCGGCAGAAAGAGCACTGATCGAGGCCGATTTGACCCGAAAGCGTCGCGCAGAGGTGATCGACGCCGTCGCCGCCGCGTATATCCTGCAAGGAGCGCTGGACCGAATCCGCCACCTGAAAGCCGAGACATGAACGACAACCCCGTCTGGAACCGCAACGAGATCGAGAGCCCCTGCGTGCGCATCTGCGTCGTTCATCCCGAGGCGCGGATCTGCACGGGGTGTTATCGCACCATCGACGAGATCGGCCGCTGGTCCAAGATGACGCCCGACGAACGCCGCGAAGTCATGGCCGACCTGCCCGACCGCGCCGCCACCCTGACCAAGCGCCGTGGCGGCCGCGCCGCCCGGCTGAAGCGCGGCTGAAAGGGCCACACGGACGGTCCCCCTCAGCGCACCGAAAAATTGCAATTTTTCGGTCCGGAATTTTGCAAAATTCCGCGCCCCGCTCCGGCGTCACACCCAAAGCAACTCGTCAGGATACCGCCGCAACGACTGCGCCCCGGCAAACGCACCGAACGCTCTGTTCATTTCACCTTTCGGCCCATGCCACCGTCGCGATACCACTGAGATACCGACGCGATACCGACACGCTTTTTGCAGTTTTCCCTGTGTTAACCTTCGAGTCGCCCAGTTCTCAGGGCGCGGTCAGCCACTGATCCCCCAGGATCGGCCATTCGGGCCTGAAATAGACGATCATCCGCCCCTCGTCCGGTGCCTCGGCGCCATCCTCCCACGGTGCCACGCCATGCAAGGCCAGCCGGTGAACGACATAGGCCTCCCCCGGTTTCGCCGGCAGCAGAACCCTCTCGCAGGTGTCGAAAACCTCGCGACGCGCGGCCTTGTAGATATCCGTCAGGTCGACCCTGCCCCACGCCTCGGGCGGCACGCCTTGCAATGCCTCAGAAAAGGCCGTGCGCATCACTTTATGACTGCCTTCCCAGACACTTAACGGGCTGGCCCCGGCCCCGCATTCCGTCAACGGCAACCCCAGGATATAGGCGTGCCGCTCCTTCAGAAACCGCCGCCTGTCCGGCCCTTCCAAGAGCAACCCGTCCACATGCGCCGCGTCCCGCCGCAGCCTGTAGCCAAAGGCCGCTTCCCCCTCGCCGTCCTTGGGCCTGGGATAGCCCGGATACATGACCGACACCTGCCCCCGATGCAGCGGCAGGCGGCCATAAAGCTCCGATACAGCCTCCCATGCGTCCCCCGTCAGCGGGCCGGCCTCGCCCACGGTCCCGTCGGGCGCGTTCGGCAGCGTATCGACCCCCACGAACCACGTGCCGTCGCAATACAACCAGCGCTGTTCCTCGGGCGCCTTAACCCTCTCTTTCGCAATGGAAAACGCCGCCTCAGCCCAGGCCGCCACGGAAGGATCAAACCCGAACCGCGCCCATCCTTTCTCAAGGAAATCCGTCACGCCGCGATCCCCGTCACCTGCGCCAGCGCCTCCTCCACCAGCGCCGTTCCGGCCCCCGGTTTGGTGGCGTTTTCCGACAGCACCCGCCGCCACGCCCGCGCCCCCGGCTGCCCGGCGAAGAGCCCGAGCATGTGCCGCGTCACCTGGTGCAGCTTACCCCCTGAAATTAAATGGTTTTCGATGTAGGGCAGCATGGCATGCACAGCATCCTCCCCCGTTCGATCCGGGCCTTGGTCGCCAAAGACCCGCCGATCCGCCGCCCCCAAAACCTCCACGGGCCGATGGTATGCCGCGCGCCCCAGCATCACGCCGTCTAACCCGGCCTCCAGGTGGCCCACGGCTTCGTCCAGCGTCTCCACCCCGCCGTTGAGCGAGATGTGAAGCCGCGGAAACTGCTCTTTCATGCGTGCCACCAAAGCGTAGTCCAAGGGCGGAATATCCCTGTTTTCCTTGGGGCTTAGCCCTTGCAACCAAGCCTTTCGCGCATGGATTGTAAAGCGCCGCACACCCGCCGCGCTGACCCGCGTCAGAAAGTCGGGCAAAACCGTCTCGGCCACCTGTTCATCCACGCCGATCCGGCATTTTACCGTTACCTCGGTGTCCACCGCGCCGATCATCGCGGCGCAGCAATCGGCTACCAGGTCAGGCTGCTTCATCAGCACCGCACCGAAGGTCCCCGACTGCACCCGGTCGCTGGGGCAGCCCACGTTGAGGTTTATTTCGTCATATCCCGCCACGGCCCCCAGCCGCGCCGCCTCGGCCAATTCGCCGGGCGCCGATCCGCCCAACTGCAAAGCCACGGGATGTTCCTCGGGCGCATGGTCCAAAAGATGCAACGCCCCACCGCGCACCAATGCCGGCGCGGTCACCATCTCGGTATAAAGCAGGGCGTTCCGCGACAGTTGCCGATGCAGGAACCGGCAGTGCCGATCGGTCCAGTCCATCATGGGTGCCACGGCAAGCCGGGATGCGTATTTTACCTTTGATTTCATATCCTTGGCTAATACCTCAATTTGCAGCCACTCGCAGGGTTTTCAAGTGATTCCCGGAGGTTTTCCTCCGTTTCCCTGGATATTCCAAGATCGCTTGTTACCGGGTAGCAACATACGCCGCCCGCGTCACGTCCGAACCAGAGCCCCACCAGGTACGAACTGTCTGGCCGATTTCGGAACCGTCTCAACTTACCCTACTCGGCCGGTTTCCGACCAGATCGGAACGACACCAGATCCTCGATGTTCAGCAAGAGAGGGGACAGTAATGTCTCATACGACCCAAGTTAGCTCTACAAATTTGCTCAAGCAAATCTCGCGTGAACGCGCAGCCGGCTCTCCCTTTCCCGCACTCGCAGGAGTCATCCGATGCTTCAGGAACCGTAGTGGCGAATAGGATCTGAGCATTGAGACCGTCGGAAATGGGGGTCTCAGACGCAGCGGTTTCCAATTCAGCGCCTGACAACCTCGGTTCGGAACATCGATGCGCTGTTCACTTGCTCGACATTCATGTTGTTTTCTATCACAAGAGATTCGGAAATAATGCAGTTAAATGTAAAAATTGCAAAATCTCGGGACGGGGGAATGCGTAAATGGGGAACGGGATCAGGAAAACATCAGCTTGGGTGATCTCACTGGCGGTCGCCGCTGTCGGGACATTTGCATCGGCCCAAGAGGAGCCGTTCGAGCTTCCCGAGATCGTTTTGCCACCTGCGGGTGGGGCCGGCCCGATCAGCGAGGCTGCATCGACGAAGCAGGTCATAACTTCCGAAGAGTTCGAGCGGCAGGGCGCACGTACGCTCGGCGAGGCGCTCGATCTTGCCAACGGCATCAACGTGCGGTTTGGCGGCGACGGGACGCGCCGCATCGATATTCGCGGTCTTCGCACCCGCCAGGTCCTGCTTCTCGTCGATGGTGTGCCGGTACGTTCCAGTATCGATGGGCAATTCGATCCTGACCGTTTCGCCCTCGGCGGCGTGGACAGGATCGAAATCACCCGCGGGGCATCGTCCGTGCTGTATGGTCCAGGCGCATCCGCAGGCGTCGTGAACCTGATCACCAAGGACGGTGGCACAGGCCTTTCCGGCAGTTTCGGCGTCGCGACGGGCACCGGGGGCACAAACCAGGTTGAAGGCTCCATCGCTTACGGCTCGGATCGTGGCAACCTTCGCTTCAGCGGAACGTGGAGCGGGCGCGACGACTACCCGCTTTCGGACGATTTCACCGCGACACCGGTTCAACCGAATGGCGACCGGATCAACAGTGACCGAGAAGAGACCAAGCTTTTGGCAAGTGGCGTCTACCGGCTCAACAGTGACACATCAATCGGGTTCAGTGCGACCTATTCCGAAGGTGAATACGGCAAGCCGCCTTCGATCTATGACCGTGCGGTCGACGATTTCGCAAGTCGTACGCGGTTCGAGCGTGTCGAGAATTACTCGGTACGCGGCTTTCAGATCGTCGGAACGCACCAGGTCGGAACTCTCACCTTCACGCCGCGCCTCTATTATTCAGAAGAGCAGGAATTCACGAAGAGCTACGACGACGCCGGCTTCGACACGCAAACTGCCGCGGGGTCTTTCACCGAAGACGCGACCAGCACGATCTGGGGAAGCCAGTTGCTCGTGACCTCCGACCTCAACGGCGCAGGTCAACTTTCGGGCATGCTTGGCTATGAGCATCAGGATTGGTCCGCCAGCGGGATTGAACGAGTCTCCGGCGGCGGAGGCGGCGGAGGCGGCGGAGGCGGCGGAGGCGGCGGAGGCGGCGGAGGCGGCGGAGGCGGTGTAACGCAGCAGCCCATTAACACAAACGCTTCTGCCGAAATACTGAGCGCCGGTATCGAATACGAATTTCGCCCCGTCGATCCGCTCGGCCTGGTTGCCGGGCTCGGCTATGCTCAGCAAACTAGGAACGGCCAAACAGATGGGGACACCTATTACCGCATCGCTGCGACCTACGATCTCGACAGCCAAACCACGCTTCGCGCCCAGCATGCCCGAGAAATCCGATTCCCGACTTTGCGGGACCTTTTCGCCGCGGATCGTGGAAACCCGAACCTCGATCCGGAGCGGACGCTGCATTACGAGGTCGGCATCGACCGAAGCTTCGCCTTTTGGAACGCGACACTGTCCGCAAGCCTCTTTCAGACCGACGCCAAGGACTATATCGAGCGCGGCCCGAGCGGTCTGTCCGAGAACGTCGAGAAGCTACGGATGCGCGGGCTGGAAATCGACTATCGCGCCTCGCCGATTGAACCCGTGACGGTGGGTCTCGGCTACACATTTCTCGATGCCGAAAACCGCAGTGTTGCCGCGCCTTCCAGAGATCTGCAGAACCGGCCGAGGCACAAGTTCGTGCTGTCGGGCAGCTATCGCTTCAACGGCGGGACCCGCATTGATGCACAATATCTCGCGGTTCTGGACAACCTGACGCTCAACCGCAATGGAACGCAATCTCGAAACGTGGGGGACTTCCATCTGGTCGACCTCGGAGTCACGCACGCGTTCGAGGGACAGAACGCCGAAATCTATGGACGTGTCCGCAACCTCTTCGACGAGGATTACCAAGACAGCTACGGGTTCGTGCAGGCCGGGCGGACCTTCCAGGTCGGCGGGCGCATCCGCTTCTGAGAAAGTGACGGCCATGACAGGGCATTCGGACAAGGGATACATCGGCGGCTTTCGACTGCGAGAGGCGATGTTCCTCACGCTATGTACGGTTTTGCTGGTAAGCACGAAGATCTTTTTCCGCCTGAAGCTGGGCATTCCGGGACACAGCGCGATCTTTCTCGCGTTCTGCCTTGTCCTCGGACGCACGCTGGTGCCGCGCGGGCTTTCGGCGACGTTCGTGGGCGTTTTGGGCGGCCTGGCCATGATGGCACTCGGGCTGGGCAAGACCGGGCCGCTGGTCCTGCTTCAGACCGGCATGGCAGGACTGATGGTCGACGCGCTGGCAGCCCTCGGGTTGACAAGGCAGTTCTGGGGCGCGGCCCTGCTTGGGCTTGCCGCCGGTCTGGGACGCGGACCTGCGCAACTGGCACAGAACCTTCTGATTGGCATGGATTGGAATCTGGCACTGACCACGGCGGGGCTGAAACTGATCCCCGCGGCAATGTTCGGTTTGCTTGGCGGGGTTCTGGCCTTTCTCGTGGCACGGCGGCTTGAACGTGGCGGACTATCACCGGGGGTATCATGAAACACGTCTCACCTCTCGATCCGAGCCTTTTGCTGATCGGAGTCGAGGATACGGATGTCGAAGGGGCCGAACTTGGCACCGGCAAGATCACGCGGCGGCTGAAGGACGTCCTTCCGACCGGCGCCGAAATGGTCGGCGTGGTCCGGCATCAGTTCTTGATGGTTCCCGAGATTCCCTACACCTCCTGGAACAGCCCGGCCTGCGCCATCGTGCGCGTGTCCGATACGTCACTCGTGCCCGAGATCGCAGAGGCGACCCGCGACCATGTCCGCGCCCTGGCCTCCAACGGAAGCGATCCGGGCATCTGCCTTGGCCTCGTGCGGGACGTTGCACCCCGGGTAATTGAACATGGCGTCGATTGCCGGCGCCGCGTGCTGACGCAGGCCGACGCGATCCGCACCGGCAAAGGCCTGATCCTCGAGGGCCTGGGCGGCGACAATGGTGGCATAATCGGTGCGCTCGGTGCGGTCGGGCTTACCGCCCACGGCTGGTGCGGACGCTTCATCGAGGTAACGGCGCTGGAAGAGCGGCCGCTCGACAACTCGGTCGCAGACCTTGCCGAGTGCGGCGTGCGACTGGCCGTGATGGAGCGCGATGCGCCGCCGCCGCTGGATGAAGACCGGGTGATCGTGCCGGATCAGTTCCGCCCCGTGCTGATCGGCGGCGTCCCGGTTCTGATGGTCCACGAGGCCGCGCCGGGACGATGGGAGACAAAGCCCTGGCCGAAGCGCAACCATTGACGGCCGAACTGACGGTCCCGGGCGAGTTGACCTTGGTCGCGGGACCGACCGGGACCGGAAAGACGACGCTTCTTTCCAGAGCGTTGCGCGACTGGCGCGCGGCGCACCCGGCACGCTGGCCCGGTGCTGTTCTGCTTGGGCAGAATCCCGCGACACAGCTCGTGGGCGAGACCGTAGAGGAAGAGGTCGCCTTCGCATTGGTCGCAGCCCAGATGCCGGATGCGGAAATCGCCCGTCGCACGGCCCGCGCTCTCGCGACTTTCGGGCTGGACGACCGCGCCAAAGCCCGAACCGACGCACTTTCTATGGGCTGGAAATGTCGGACACTTCTCGGCGCGCTGCACGCGCTGGAACCCGATGCGCTTTTTCTCGACGAGCCTTACGCACAGTTGGACGACAGCGGGCGGAGGCGGCTCGACGCTGCGATCACCGAATGGCTGGGCCAAGGCCGTGCGGTCGTCGTCAGCGCGGCAGAGGCCCTGGAAACGGTGGGCGGGTTGCCTTCTGGCCGGACCCGCCTGCTCCATGCCGAGACAGGCCTTCGACCCGAGCCGGATCTTGTGGCCGGCTTTTGCGAAAAGTGGCCCGATCACGCCCCCGACACCCCAACAGGGTCTGCAGTTGAGCTACTGTCCTTCACGGCAGGTTACGAAGACACGGCGGCGGTTCTGCGCGACATCGATCTTGTCTTGCCGCCGGGCTCGATATCCGTGGTCAGCGGTGCAAATGGCTGCGGCAAGTCCACACTTCTGCGCGCGGTCGCCGGCGACATGCCGGCACTCTCGGGCACGCGGCGCATCCTGGGGCACGACATGGCAGGCGCGGGCAATCTGCCCCGGGAAACCGCGCTTGTTCTGCAAGATCCTGAACTGCACCTGACCGGCCGCACCGTGCGCGGCGAGATCGAAGTGGCCAGCGCCATTCCGAAACCGGGCGCCGAGACGTGCCTTCGCATCTTCGGTCTCTCGCAGTTCGCCGAGCAGGCTGCCCTTAACCTGTCACACGGCCAGAAACAGGCGCTGGTTCTGGCCTGCGCGGTTGCATCGATGCCCCGCCTTCTTTTGCTGGACGAGGCCTTTTGCGGGCTGGATGCCAGCGCTATGGCATCAATACTCTCTGCTCTTCGACGGATCGTGCACCGTACAGGGTTGACGGTCATTGCGGTTACTCACGATCCGCAAGGTCCTGTTCCGGACTTTGCCGATCGACACCTTCGCATGTCGAACGGGAAACTCATCGATGTCTGATACGCGCGGGCCTGCCACTGTCTGGACTCGCACACTGTTTCTCTGGATGGTCGCGCTTGCCATCGCACTGTTCGGCGTTCTGGCACCGGCGACCTGGCTGCCCCTGCTGAGTTTGCTCGCAACCGTACTATTCATCGCAACCGCGGGGCCAAGGGCCACGCTTCGCGACGCGCGGCCGTTGGCGTGGCATGCGCCTGTTCTGCTGCTCGGCATGCTGATCGTGAACGGCAGGGTCGACTGGGCCTTGGCGCTGGAGATCTCGGTCCGGTTCATGCTGACGGCCATGCCGATCTTCTGGCTGCATCGGCTGACGGCCCCGACCCACCTCTTGACGCTGTTTGAGCGCGTACTGCCGTTCAGACTTCGGCTCATCCTCCTGTTCGCCCTTCGGATTTGGCCCCTGCTATTGCGTGACATGAAGGACATCCTCCTCGTCGCCCGGTTAACCGGCACTTGGCCCGCCCGCCTGCGCGACGTCCGACCGCGCCACTTCGTTCATGCGCCCGGACGCATCATGATGCCCCTCGGGGTGAGAGCGATCCGTCTTTCCGACGATATGGCCCGCAGTCTCGAGGCGCGCGGCCTGGATCAATTGTGAAAGGGGAGAAACACAGCCGGTGCGAGCTTTGGCCAGCACCATGGATCAGCTGTCGTTTCCGGATAACAATGGTGATGCCTTACTGATCAGCCTCACTTGAGTGATCCAATTTGATTGTTAGTGCATGACTGGCCTTGGGTCCATCTGGACGATGGTTTCCGGGGCCGGTGGGCGTTAGCCCAGAGCACTGCGAGGGCGTTTTGTGTTGTAGTGTTTCCTCCATTCTTCGATCAGGATTTGGGCTTCTCGCAGGCTGTAGAAGACTTCACCGTTCAAGAACTCATCGCGGACCCGGGCATCGATGACATTGCCTGAGTTCAGCTTCCTATCCATGCGGATGGCCAGACATTCTCGGCTGTATTGAACGATGATGTTGAGCGTGTGAGACGACCAATATTGCGGCTACGAAGTACTCGATTGGTATTTGACGACAGCGCGGCCGCTCTTCGACTTCGCCAACCCGGAAATTTGCCGCGCTACTTCGAACGAGCCTTGATCAGGATCAATGCATATCGCTCGCCCTCGTCCATTTCATTGAGAGCCCAAGTGCTCGTTTGGGAAGCGGCGCGGAAAGGATGGCGATGGACAGCGTTTTTCGGACCGAAGGCCTGACGAAGGTCTACGACACCGGCACGCTGCAAGTGCGTGCCCTCGATGTCGTGGACCTCGAACTCTACCGCGGGGAAATCGCCGTTCTGCTGGGCCCGTCGGGCAGCGGCAAATCAACGCTTCTGAACATCCTGGGCGGGCTCGACCACGCCACCGATGGCCGCGTCTGGTTCCGCGATACCGAGCTTACGGGCATGAACGACAAACAGCTCACGCTCTACCGGCGCGCCCATGTCGGATTCGTTTTCCAGTTCTACAACCTCGTCGCCAGCCTGACCGCCTGCGAGAATGTCCAGCTTGTCACCGACGTCGCCCGCACGCCCATGCGCGCCGAAGAGGCGCTGGAGCGCGTCGGGCTCTCGCACCGCCTGCATCACTTCCCGGCCGAGATGTCGGGCGGCGAGCAACAGCGCGTCGCCATCGCCCGCGCCATCGCGAAGCGACCCGAGGTGCTGCTCTGCGACGAACCCACCGGTGCACTGGACAGCCAGACCGGCGTGCAGGTGCTCGAGGCCCTGCGCGAAGTGAACGAGGATCTCGGCACCTCCACGGTGGTCATCACCCACAACGTGGGGATACGGAAAATGGCGCACCGGGTGATCTGGTTCCTCGATGGCCGCATCGACCGCGTCGAAGAAAACGCCACCCGCGTCGCGCCGGCAGAGATCTCGTGGTGAGGCCGGCATGAACGCACTCGACCGCAAGCTCCTACGCGATTTCGTCCGGCTCTGGGAACAGGCGCTGGCGATCGCGCTGGTCCTGGCCTGCGGCGTGGCCATCCTCCTGGCAACCTTCGGCACCTATGGCGCACTGGACGAGACCCGCCGGGCCTATTACGAGCGCAACCGCTTTGCCGATGTCTTTGCGCATGCGGTGCGTGCGCCGCGGGCTCTGATGCAGGACATCCGGGCCATAGACGGCGTTCGTTCCGCCGAGGCACGCGTGTCCAATTATGTCATACTCGACGTGCCGGGACGGCAGGAAGCCGTATCCGCCTATCTTTTGTCATTGCCCCCCGACGGCACTCAGGCGCAGCTCAACATGCCGATCCTGCGCACGGGCCGTTTGCCCCGCCCCGAAAGGACGGACGAGGCCGCCGTCAACGCGCCTTTCGCGGCAGCCAACGGGCTGGAACCCGGCGACAGGTTTCATGCCAATCTGAACGGCCAGAAACGAGAAATCACCGTCACCGGCACATTGCTGTCACCCGAATTCATCTACACCATTGGCCCGGGCGCCCTGATGCCCGACAACGAGACTTTCGCGATCGTCTGGATGCCCGAGCGCACTGTCGCGGCGGCGTTCGACATGGACGGCGCCTTCAACGACGTCACTCTCAAGCTTGGTCCTGGCACGCCGGAGGCCCCTGTGATCGACCGGCTGGACGACCTGCTGGAGCCCTATGGCGGTCTGGGTGCTTACGGGCGCGACCGGCACCTCTCCAACAGCTTCATCGACAGCGAGCTTCAGCAACAGCGCGTCGCCGCGATGATCCTGCCGCCGATTTTCTACGCCATATCGGCCTTTCTCGTTGGTGCCGTCATCAGTCGGATCATCGCGCTGGAACGCAGCGAGATCGGTCTTCTCAAAGCCATTGGCTACTCGAACGTGCGCATCTGCCTGCATTACCTCATGCTGGCAGGGCTCATCGCCCTTGGCGGCACGCTGATCGGCTGGGGCGCGGGCACTTGGCTGGCGCGCGGCCTCGCGCGGCTCTATGCCGGGTTCTTCGACTTCCCCTTCCTGATCTACCACGTCAGTCTGGACGCTTATGCGTTGTCGGGCCTGCTCGCGATTGCCAGCGCGGCGCTCGGCGCCGCCCGCAGCGCCCTGCGCGCGGCACGCCTGCCACCGGCGGTCGCCATGGCGCCGCCCGCCCCGCCGCGCTTCAAACAGGGCCTGCTGGACCACGCCATTGCCGCGCTGCGCCTGTCGCAGCCCACGATGATGATCGCCCGCAGCCTGCTGCGCTGGCCTCTGCGCTCAGGCATCACGCTCTTGGGCATGTCCTGCGCGGTGGCCGTGCTGGTAGCCTCCGGTTTCTTTTCCGCCGCGCTCGACGCGTTGATGGACACCACGTTCGACCGCGCCAACCGGCAGAACGCCATGCTCCTGTTCGACCCGGACGTGCCCGAAACCGCGCTGACCGCCGTGGTCCGGCTTCCCGGAGTGCTGCGCGCGGAGGGGCAGCACTACCAGTCGGTCGTCCTGCGCCACGGACATCTCGAAAAGGAAACCGCAATCGAATCCCGCCGCCCGGGAACCGATCTTGCCCGCATCATCGCCCAGGACGGCGGCGTGATCGAACCCCCGAGCCAGGGCCTCCTGCTGTCGGAGCGTCTGGCCCGGCAGTTGGAGGCCGCGCCCGGAGACGTGCTCGAGGCGGAATTCCTCGGTGGACGCAACGAGTCCCATCAGATCCGCATCGCCGGGATCGTCACGCAGTATATCGGCCTCGACGCCTACATGGATCTCGGCGCGCTCAACACGCTTTTGCGGCAAGCGCCCCGTATCACCGCCGCCAACCTGCAACTGGACACGGCCGCACTGCCGGACCTGCACAAGGTACTCAAGGCAACGCCGGAACTCTCCGCGCTGGTCCTGCTCGACAAGGCGAAACGCGGCTTCGAGGCGACGATCCGCGAAAACCTGATGATCATGACCACGATCTACATGACAGTCGCCGTGCTGATCACCGCAGGCGTCAGCTACAACTCGGCCCGCATCCAGCTTTCCGAACGGGCCCGCGAACTCGCCAGCCTGCGCATTCTCGGCTTCAGCCGGGGCGAGGTCGCCTACATCCTGATCGGGGAAACCATGCTGATCGCCACGCTGGCGCAGCCGTTGGGCTGGCTCTTCGGGGCGGCGATTGCCGGTGCGCTGGCAAGGGGCTCCTCGAGCGATCTCTACGAAATCCCGCTGGTGCTGGAGACAGCAGGTTTTGCGCAGGCCAGCCTCGTGGTGCTGGCCGCGGCGCTGGCGGCCGCACTCGTCGTGCGCCGCCGCCTGGATACTCTCGACCTCGTGCAGGTCATGAAAACACGTGAATGAGGACAGCGATGAAACCCAGTACCGTGATCGCAATTTCCGTCGGCGCCCTGGCCCTTGGCGCCCTCGCCGTGCTGGCCTTCCGGACGGACCCGGTACCAGTCGACTTGGCGGAAGTGCAGCGCGGCCCGATGCAGGTGACCGTGGATGTTGAAGGAGAAACCCGCATCGCCGAGCTTTACGAAGTTGCCGCGCCGATCCGTGGCAATGCGCGACGCGCGCCGGTGCGCGTGGGCGACCCGGTCATTGCAGGCCAAACCGTGGTTGCCATTCTCGACCCGGCCGCATCCGATCCGCTCGATGCCCGCAGTCGCGTCGAGGCCGAAGCTGCCACGCGCGAGGCAGAGGCCGGTCTGCACATGGCCCAAAGCACGCTGCGCCAGGCCGAGGAGGAGCTGCAGCTCGCCACCAGTGAACACAACCGCACGCGCGAACTGGTGGATCGCGGCGTCGCCTCGCTGGCCCGGCTGGAATCGGCCGAGCAAACCCTCGCCGCGCGTCAGGCCGCCCGGCGCGCAGCCGAGTCGAACCTCGAACGCGCACAAAGCGCGCTCGACCGCGCCCGCGCCGCCCTCATCGACGCAACCGCAGACGCCACCAGCGCCAAGACTTGCTGCATGAGCCTGACGGCACCCGTGGACGGACAGGTGCTGGAAATCGACACGATCAGCGCCCGCCCCGTCGCCGCCGGAACCCGCCTGCTGACCATCGGGCAGCCGCAAGATCTCGAAATCGTGGCTGACGTTCTGTCGACCGACGCCGTCCGGCTGAAGGTCGGCGACCGGGCAGAGGTTCTGCGCTGGGGCGGAGACAAGACGCTCGAGGCCACCATCTCCCGGATCGAGCCCTCCGCCTACACCAAGGTCTCCGCCCTCGGGATCGAGGAACAGCGCGTCGACGTGGTGTTCGATCTCGCAACCCCTGCAGAGGACCGCCAGGCGCTTGGCCACGGCTTTTCCGTCTACCTGCGCGTTGTGGAATGGGAAGGTCAGGATATCCTGCAAGTCCCGCTCAGCGCACTCTTTCGGCGCGGCGCGGACTGGGCGGTGTTCGTGGCCGTGAATGACGCGGCCAGCCTGCGGATGATCGAAACCGGAAAGATGAATCCGGACCGGGCACAGGTCCTCTCCGGGCTCCAGGCGGGCGACACCGTGATCCTACACCCCAACGACAGCATCCGCGACGGCGTCTCGATCATCCCGCGGCAGGCCGAATGACACAAAGCGCTCCAACCGCTCGCCGCGAAGGCGTACCGCCAATTGATGCGTGTCAATCACAAGGCCCGACAGGCAGCATAGAATCGGTCAAAACGAAAGGAGTGGCACAGTGGCTGTGAAACTGGCCTGTCTCGCCTGCGGGCAAACCAACCGCGTTCCCGAAGACCGGCTTTCCGCCGGACCGAAATGCGGCACCTGCGGCGCAAGGCTGATCGACAAGGCACCGAAAGACATTTCTTTCGAAGTGCTGCGCAAAGCCGCCCGCGTGGATGAACTGCCGTTGATCGTCGATTTCTGGGCGGCGTGGTGCAGCCCGTGCCGATCCATGGCGCCAGAATTTGCCAGCGCCGCCGCCACGCTTTCCGGGCAGGCCCGTTTCGCCAAGCTGGACACCGAGGCCAACCCGCAAGCGAGCGGCACCTACGGCATACGCGGCATCCCCCTGCTGATCGCCTTTCGCGCCGGTGGCGAGGCTGGACGCCAGGCCGGCGCAATGCCCGCCGGGAAGATAACGGAATGGGTCAAGCGCATCGCCGGGAAAAGCAACGTGGGATGAACTGGATTAGCATGAGTGTGAAACCGCAAAATGAGTAACGACCCCTATAAGGTTCTTGGCGTCGCCAAAAAGGCATCGCAGGACGAGATCAAGAAGGCCTATCGCAAGCTCGCGAAAAAGCTGCACCCGGACCTGCACCCGGGCGATGCCGACAAGAAGGCCGAATTCCAGGCCGTGTCGGCGGCCTACGAGATTCTCGGCAACGCCGAGAAACGCAGCCGCTTCGACGCCGGGGAAATCGACGCCAAGGGTCACGAGCGCCCAGAGCGCGACTTCTATCACCAATATGCCGGCCAACAGGGCGCACGCCGTTACGATCCCGGGCCGGGGACGGGTGGCGCCGAGGACTTTTCCGACCTGTTCTCGGATCTTTTCGGCCAAAGGGCGCGTGGCGGCCAAGGCGGCTTTCGGCAGGAATTCCACGCCCGGGGGGCCGATGCGCACTATCACCTCGACGTGGATTTCCTCGACGCCGCCAAGGGCGCGCGACGCCGCATCACCATGCCCGACGGCAACCGGCTGGAGGTGACCATCCCTGCGGGCAGCCGCGACGGCCAAACGTTGCGCCTGCGCGGCAAGGGTGGGCCTGGCTTCGGAGACGGCCCGCCCGGCGACGCGCTGGTGACCGTCACCATCCTGCCCCATCCGCTCTTCACCCGCGCAGGCGACAACGTCGAAATCGAACTGCCGATCACGTTCGACGAGGCCGTGCTGGGCACGAAGGTCGATGTGCCCACGATCTCTGGCACCGTCGCGATGACCGTGCCCAAAGGCACGTCGTCCGGTGACAGGCTACGGCTTAAAGGACGCGGCCTGCCGATCACAAAGGGCGATAAGGGCGACCAGATCGTGCGCCTCAGGATCGTGCTGCCCGACAAGATCGACACACGGATGGAAGATCTCGCGAAGGAGTGGCGCAAACACGTCAAGACCGACCCGCGCCAGAAACTACGTAGGACGACGACATGAGCTACGACGAACGCACCGTTGTCACGCGTGTCGAGCGGCTGACGCTCCGGGACCTGCGCCTCTGGGTGCGCAACGGTTGGGTCAAACCGATGGAAGGAATGGCCGGCCCACGCTTCGACGAGGTCGATGTCGCCCGCATCTGCCTCCTGCGCGATCTGAAGACCGACATGTCCATATCGGCCGACGCCCTGCCGCTGGTTTTGTCGCTGATCGACCGGCTGAACCAGACCCGCCGCGAGCTTCAATGCCTCCAGCGCGCACTCGAAGGACAGCCGGACACCGTGCAGCAGCAGATCATTGCCCGCTACGCCGCACTTCACGAAGACCCGGAGTAGCGCCACGACCGAACGGACAGGATACGAGCCAGGAAGAAAGGACGATCGCATGGACAGGGATCTTAACCAGAGCCGCCGGCTCCTCGCCATGACCTACCGGCGCTACATAGAGGCCGACCTCGGCTGGGTCCGGGCACGCCGCGCCGCACGCGCATGGTTCCCCGAGGAAAGCCAGCCCTATCGCTGGACGATGGGCAGCCCGCAATCGCGCTTGCGCCAGATCTACGAACGGCGCCAACGCGCACTGGTGCAGCTCGCGGCCGCCCGGCAGAAATTCCTGCGCGCCAAGGAGCGCATGGAAAAGCGCCGGCGGGTGATCCTGCTGCTGTCAGGGCCGCTCGACGGCCATGGCGTATGAAATGCCCGGCCAGCCCGGACCGCTTCAATCAAAGGAGTCATGATGAAACACGTATTGATCCCCATGGGGTTGCTCCTTGCGGGCTGCATGCCGGGACCCGAACCGGAAGTGTCCCGCGAGGACGGACAGGCGATTTTCGCCCGGAACTGCGCTGTCTGCCACGGAGTGGACGGCACCGGCACCGGGCCGATGGCCGCGCGTCTGTCAACGCGCCCGGCCGACCTCACGAAAATCGCCAGCCGCCGGGGCGGCGTGTGGCCAGTGCTTGAGGTGATGTCGATCATCGACGGCTATACCAAGCGAACAGAACCGCGCGAGGACATGCCGGTCATCGCGGAACTGACCGAGGGACCGATGGTGGATTTCGACAGCGGCAACGGCCTCGTCAAACCCACGCCCGCCCGGCTCCTCGCCGTGGCCGAATATCTCGAACGCATACAGTCACCGCCGCCGTCCCGCTACGTGCCTTAAACTGCAAATTCGCACATTCGGCTCTGTTCACTGTTCCTGGTCGGTCGTCTGTGCGCAATGGCCAGGCAAAGTCTTCGTCAACATGGCATTGCCTTGCGCCCCAACACTTTCCGCAATCGAGTTATCCGACCTTCCGGAACACCGAAATACTGCGCGATCTCCGACGAACTCAAGCCGAGATCCGCAAAGACTTCCACCGAAGCCTTGGGGTCAGGTCCCAGCGGGTCAGGGGTATGCGCGGCATTGCTTTGCTGCAGGCTTCCTGGATCACAGAAGACGGTCGACGGGATACTCTCGGGGGCCAGCACAAACTCATCACGATGCGAGTGTTCGATTTGGTGATCTGCCGGCATGATTTGTTCTCCCTCCGTTGCAGCATTGCGGCAAGATGCTCGGACGCGGACGGTATTACATTGACGGACGTCAATAGTGGGGAATGGCTGTCCTGGCCAAGCAAGACTCCGCCAATGTTCCCCCGCCTTGTCATGTCACGCACCAGCCATTGATCTTCGACAATGACCGTATGCCCGGACCGTGTTTTCGTGGCGCCACCGACGCGCCCTGTTGCCGCGCCGACCTTTAGATGGAGTTTTGAAATGAAACACTTTGCCCCCGTGCTCGTCGCAAGCGTTTTTCTGTCCTCAACCGCCTTCGCACAAATGATGGAAGTCGATACGGACGAAGACGGCATGGCAAGCTACGAAGAACTTACCGCAGTCTACACCGACGTGACCGAGGAACAGTTCACCGCAATGGACACCAATGCGGATGGCAGCCTGGACGAGGATGAAATGACCGTGGCTATGGATGCCGGAACGCTTGCAAAACCTGAATGAGCCCTGCGCTCAAACGACGGCCCGTTCGGACTTCATGCCACACGGACCGTCTTCGCCGTAGAAACCAGAATGCCGCGAAGCCGCACGGAGCGCCGAATTCGAATCTCCGGCGTCTGACCCTCTACCTGCCCTTGATAAAAAAACTTTACGCCGATGCATCCGCTGCTGCGCCCGCTTTGGCGTAGTGGCTCATGCACTCATTCTCGCGTCCCCGCACCACGCGCTTGCCGTCCAGCGGCCCTCGTTTCTGGGTGACAATTGTGCACTGCGCTTCCGGCGCGTCCTTTTGGTGATAGAATGCTACGACCCAGTCCTTCGTCATACCAAGATCATGTGCCCGGGCGGTGTTGGAATATAGCAGCGTCAGGTGCCAGTCGCCTCGCCTCAGGTGCAGGATCGGCAGCCAGGCCTTGCCCTCTGGATTGAAACGGCGCGGAGCGATCTTGCGCAAACTGCCCGCAGCCGCCTGTTTTCGAAACAGCGCATCGGCGTCCAGCAGCAGCGATACCGACGGCGCATTGTCCTGCGCCTGCGTTCCGCGCCGCGCCAGGCGGATCGGGTCCAAACGGTCCGCCAGCGCCGCAAGGATGGCCCGGCGCCGCCGCCGGCCAAGCCCGGGCACGGACATTTTCGGATCGTGCAACAAGGCTTCCAGTTCTTCCAGCGTCTGCGCATCCAGATGCGTTGCAAACCTTTCGGCAAGGACCGGCCCGATGCCGGGAACAGTCTGAAACACCCGCTCCGGCGTGGTCTCTCCCCGCAGCCTTTCAAGCTGGGTCCACCGGCCCGTCGTCAGGATCTCCACGATCGCGGCCGCAATGCCATCCCCAATCGTCGGCAGGGCAACGAGCGCCTTGATGCCGCCGGAATTGTAGATTCCTCGCAACGACAGGTTCATGTCCTCGATCCGGTCTGCCGCCGCATGATAGGCGCGCACGCGAAACCCGTCGTCGCCCTGTTTTTCCAATAGGTCCGCATAGCTCCGCAATCGTGCGGCGATCTGCGCGTTCTCGCGCAGGTGCGCGCGGGCGGGGGTACGGGTGCGCTCTGAATTTGCCATGTCAGCGGCTCTGAAACGGTTTGCTGGAACCAGCATGACCTCATGGAACAAACGCGCATTGCCCGCGGTCAATGCGCCCCCGCCCTACACATCGCATCGATGGATAGAACATTTCCGGAGGTTCCCGATGCCATCCAACACCGCAGAAAACCTCATGTTGTCCCAGGCACTGCGCCTTCTGGCGCAGGTCGATGATCTCAGACGACTGAGCTTCGACATCGGCACGGCTGCCCAATGGGAACCGCCGCTCGACCTGATCGAGACGCGCACAGAGATCGTGGCCTATGTCGCACTGCCCGGGGTCGAGGCGGCCGATGTCACCGTCACCGCCCAGGACGACATGCTGATCCTGTGCGGCGAACGGCAACGGCCGCCGGAATGGCGCGAGGCTGGGCTGCTTCGCGTCGAACTGCCCTGGGGTCCGTTTCAGCGCCGGGTGCGCATCCCCGCCGGGTGCCAGCTGGTCAAGCGGCAGTCGTTCCAAGGTTATCTCGTGATCCACCTCAAGAAACCCGCGTCGGAGGCCCAGGGATGACAAAGCAGAACACCATTCCGGCGCCCGAGCAGCCGCAAGACCTCGTACCCATTCCCGACGACGGGTTGATCCTCCTGCCGGTTCGCAACTTCGTGGGTTTCCCCGGCACCGTGTTTCCGCTTGCCGTCGGTCGACCCCGCTCCGTCATGGCTGTCGAACAGGCGGTCCGCGGCGAGCGCCCGATCGGCGTCATCCTGCAACGCGATCCCTCGCAGGACGAACCGGATGCCGAAGACCTGCACAAGATCGGGTGCACGGCCACCATTCTGCGCTACGTCTCGTCCCCCGACAGCGGCAACCACCTCATATGCCGGGGCACCGGGAGGTTCCGCGTGACCGAGTTGCTGAAAAACACGCCCTTCCCGATCGCACGTGTCACACAGTTGAACGACGCGCCCGACAAGCGGCCCGAAACCGAGGCGCGCTTTCTTTACCTACGCGAACTGGCGGTCGAACTGCTGGAAACCCTGCCCGCTGCGCCGGTCGGCTTGGCCGAATCCGTCGGTCAGATGACAGAGCCGGGCCTGCTTGCCGATCTCGCCACCGCCTATTCCGATTTTCCATTGCAGGATCGCCAGGAACTGCTGGAATCGCTGGATATCGGCGCCCGCATCGCCAAGGTGACAACCCTGCTGGCGCGCCGGCTCGAGGTGCTGCGCATCACCCGCGAAATCGGCGAACAGACCCGAGAGGCCTTCGATGAAAGGCACCGAAAGGCCGTGCTGCGCGAACAGCTGGAAACGATCCAACGCGAACTCGGCGAAGGCGCGGACAGCACCGCCGAGGAAGTGGCCGAGCTGACCAGGGCCATATCAGAGGCCGAAATGCCCGAAGAAACCAGAAAATACGTCCTGAAGGAACTGGGGCGTTACGCGCGCATGTCCGACAGCTCCGGTGAGGCGGGAATGTTGCGTACCTGGCTGGACTGGATGGTCGACCTACCCTGGCAACTCCCCGAGGAGGCCCCGATCGACCTCGCCGAAGCGCGCCGCGTGCTCGACGCCGATCACTATGGCCTGGACAAGATAAAGACCCGGATCATCGAGCATCTGGCTGTCCGTCAGCTTGCCCCCACCGGCAAGGCGCCGATCCTATGTTTCGTTGGGCCACCCGGTGTTGGCAAGACCTCCCTCGGCCAGTCGATCGCCCGCGCCATGCAACGCAAGTTCGCACGGCTCAGCTTGGGCGGCGTGCATGACGAAGCGGATATCCGCGGCCACCGCCGCACCTATATCGGCGCCATGCCCGGCACGGTGATCCAGTCCATTCGCCGCGCCGGCACCCGCAACTGCGTGCTCATGCTCGACGAGATCGACAAGTTGGGGCGCGGGATCGGCGGCGATCCGTCCTCGGCCCTGCTCGAGGTCCTCGATCCTGCGCAGAACACCGCCTTCCGCGATAACTACCTTGGCGTTGATTTCGATCTCGGCCACGTGGTGTTCCTGACCACGGCGAACGTGCTCGACACCATTCCGTTTCCGCTGCTCGACCGGATGGAGATCATCACCCTGCCCGGCTACGTCGAGGACGAAAAGCTGGAGATCGCCAAGCGCCACCTGGTGAAATCCCAGATGCAGGCGACGGGCCTCAAGCCGGAGCAGGTCAGTATCGACGACGACGCTCTGCATGCCATCATCCGCAACTACACCCGGGAGGCAGGCGTCCGAAGCCTCGAACGCAAGATCGGCGCGGTCCTGCGGCACGCAGCCGTGGATATCGTCGAGGGAAAGTCGAAAACCTTCCAGGTCAATGCAACCGACCTGTCCGAAATCCTCGGCCCGCCGCGCTACGAGAACGAGGTCGCCATGCGCACCAGCCTGCCCGGGGTGGCCACGGGCCTCGCCTGGACGGCGTTCGGAGGTGATATCCTCTTCATCGAGGCAAGTCGCTCCCCCGGCAAGGGTAGCCTCACCCTGACCGGGCAACTGGGCGACGTCATGCGCGAAAGCGCGCAGGCCGCCCTGACCCTGGTAAAGGCGCGCGCCAAGGCGCTGTCCATCGACCCCAAGACATTTGAAAACACCGACATCCACATTCACGTGCCCGCAGGCGCCACGCCCAAGGACGGGCCCAGCGCCGGCACCGCGATCTTCGCAGCCCTCGCTTCGCTTCTGCTGGATCGCAAGCTGCGCAGCGATACCGCCATGACCGGCGAAATATCCCTGCGCGGGCTCGTGCTGCCGGTCGGCGGAATTCGCGAAAAGGTCGTCGCGGCGGCCACCGCGGGCCTCAAGCGCGTTATGTTGCCCGCACGCAACCGGCACGATTTCGAAGACATCCCCGAAGCCGCCCGCTCAAGGCTTGAATTCATCTGGCTGGAAACGGTCGATGATGTTCTCGAACACGCGCTTGAGAAGCGCCCCGCCAAGCGCTCCAGAAAACGTGCTTGATAGCCATCAATGCATCACGGTCCGACATTGGCATCCTGTGGCTGTCCGTGGCGCGAAACCGCGCCTTTTGCCAATGGAGGAAAACATGAAACGGATACACTGGCAGGACACAGTGACGCTCCTGACGGGCCTCGTGCTCGTCGCGGCCCTCTTTGTCCTGAAAATCACGCCACCCGAGGGCATGAACTTTCGCCCCGTAACGCTGAATTTCGTGGTCGTGGGCATCGCCGTCGTCGCGATAGCGGCGGCAGCCCTCTATGACCACCAAGCATGGGAAGAATGGCTCACGCTGGTGCTCGGTCTCTGGATGGTGGTTTCACCCTGGGTCTTGGGCTTCAAAGAGATACTCGTTCTGACCTGGCTGGCGATACTGTGCGGCGCGGTCATCGCCATGGTGGCCCTTGCAGCACTGCTCCAGCCGCGGATGAAAGACATCTTCTGAACAAGTAACCTGCAAAAAAGAAACCGGGACGAACGCTTTCGCCCCGGTTCGCATCCCGCTCCCAAGCGGCCGGCGGTCCGCCGCGGGACCGTCAGGCCCGGCTTCCACATCCAAGGTCACCCCAGGTGCGCTATCCCTTGCCCGACGATCCAGGATCGACAGGTCTCATGGCTTCCCGGTATAATGTCTCGCGGTCCGCGCCTTGCAACGTTTTCCAACGATCCCTCTCCGGTTCCGCTCCTCCCGTCGATGAAAACAGCATGCCCGGCTCTCGTCACTTCGCCATTGATCGCGATCAATGGCGTCGGTGCCGGCCAGTCGGCACGCGGAAAAAGGCCCTCTAAGACTTAATGTCCCGGACGGATTATCTCCGCCCGGGCTTGGACATATCGAAATCACTTCAAGTATTCAAAGGGCCGCCGGGATCTGACTTAGGTTCCAAAGTCGCCTCTGGCGCTATCGCCATCATCCGGCAGCCCCCCGATCAACAGGTCTCAATGCTTCGCCATTGCACCATCTTTCGGTTCGCGTCTCGCGACGTCGTGCCAAGATTTTGCTCCGGTTCCACTCCTCCCGTCGATAAATTCAAACTACGCGATTCCACTCTGGCGGCCATTGATGCCCGTCAATGAAGCGGGGCTTTTCACGAAGTCGGGCACTCCAGCCCCAGCTTTTCAAGCCCCGCAAAAAGATAATCCGCCAACAACGGCGTCCCCAGCAGGTAGCTCGCAGGCGAAGACGTGCGCTCCTGCCAGGCAAGGTCCCGCAATACATTCCATTCATCGTCGTCCCGGCCCAGCCACAAAAGTGCGACCAGGTCGCGTTGGGCGATTTCATCCAGATCGTCGATCACCGACCGCAGTTCCTCTTCCACGGCATCATGGCCACGATCCTCCAGGATATCGGCCACCGCGTCCTCCTCGTCCGGCGCGTCCTCCGCCTCCGTGCTCGCCGATTTTCCCATCAGGTCATGGGCCCGCTCGGCAATATAGCAAACGGTGCGCACCGGGACCTGCAGGTCTTCACCGTTCGGGCTCTCTGGATCGAGCCCGCGTATCTTGCGGCGCGACCCGGACCGCGTCGCCTTTCTGGACGCAGGTTCCTTGAAACCGGCCCACGCAGGCGGGTCCGAACAAGGAAAGGACTCCAGCCCCGCTTCCAGAACCGGGTCGTAGGTCGCAATCGGGGCAGCGCCCGGCTTGCGCTTGCGCTCCGGCGTTCCAGCCTGGGCCCCAGCGTCATCAAAACGACCGCTTCGCCGAACCTCCGTCATTGCCAAAGCTCCCGCAGCGGACCGGGCATGGCATTGCTGACCTGGTCGATCTCGCCCATCGAAATCTTGCGCCGCAACAGATCGAACACCGCGGCGACAGCGCGTTCGGGGTTCTCCAGCGGCTGCTTGCTGAACTTCCCGGCCACCCTGCCCAGGAACTCCGACTTGCCGCGCGGCTGCACCGGTGTCTTGGACGGGTTCCATCCGGTGTAATAGATACCCCGCACGATCAGCGGCAGTTGCGCCGCCAAGTCAGCGGCCTCGTCTACGCCCAGGTAATCGCGGATGGCCTGCAACGTCTCGGACAACAGCAGGTATGCCCGCCCCTTCTCGTGCCACTCCAGATCGTCGCATAGCAGGTTGATCCATTCGGCGACGACCTGTGGCGCCTGGTCGATCGCGGTATGTCCGGTGGGTTTCATGTCCATCCTCCGTTCTTGCCGTCCAGAACTCTGAAGGGTCCGGGTCAAATCGCATTGATCACCGTCACAGCGGGGGCTTGACGGTGGTCAATGACCGGCTTGCAGGAAAGCACGACTGTCGATCAATGTTATTCCACGGAGGACATCATGAAAGTCAGTGAGGCAATGCATGCACCGGCCGAATGGGTTACAGCCGACACCCCTGTCAGCGAAATCGCGTCGCGCATGGCAAAGGACGACATCGGTGCCGTTCCCATCGGCAAGGACGACAAACTGATCGGCATGATCACGGACCGTGACCTGGCAATCCGAGTCATAGCCAAAGGGCTCGATGCGCATAAAACTACCGCCGAAGAGGTCATGACCAAGGGCATCGTTTACTGCCGCACCGAGGAAACGGTCGAAGACGCCATCCACCTCATGGATCAGAAGAAGATCCGTCGTCTGCCCGTGCTCGATGATGGCAAACGAATGGTAGGCATGCTCAGCCTCGGTGATGTCGCCCATGCAGCGGGACTTCAGTTGGCAGGCGAACTGACACGCGCCGTGGCCGATCATCACAAATAGGTCCGTGGCGATGAAACGCCCGCGGATATGGTATATCGTCATGAACGCGCACCGGGCGCGTATCCTGCGCGAATTGCCCGGCATACGTGATCCATTGCCAACCGAAATCACGATGCAGGGCCACAGACGCTCCGTGGGCGAGGTCAAACGCGACCGCCCGACCCGCAGCTTCGCTTCGGCGGGCGGGCGCCGGCGATCCGCGGTCGCGCCCGGTTCGGACCCTCTGGAAGAAGACGCACGCAACTTCATGCGCGATGTTCAAGCTTTCCTCGAAAAAGAGGCGCAAATCGGGGCGTTCGAGGAACTGGTTCTGATTGCTCCAGCCGAAACCATCGGCCTATGGCGGGCTCAGGCACCCGAAGGTCTGGCGAACTGCGTGCGTCGCGAGATCGTCAAGAACCTGGTGCGGTTTTCCGGTCGCGAACTCGTCGCCGCCATTCGCGCCCTCGTCTCACACGAATAGGCACCGCAATGCTTGGCCCGGTCAGGCGAATGCTTGAGTGCGGCTACAAAGTCACGCGTAGGCTTTGGCCAGGCCCTTCCGACTCGGGACAAAAGACCTGCCCGCAGCGTTCACAAGTCGCGCTATTCCTGGATTGACTGCAGGTATTCCGCGATGCTGAGGACGCGTCCGCGAACCAACGGCTCCGACGCACCTGGCATTCCCATGGGTGGTTGAAGATCTTCGCGAAATATAGCGCCGTAGAGCGGCATGGGTTTTTCATGTGTGCGCAACCCGCTACGTCCGTCAATGATCTGGATGACGCGCAGCATCGGAAAAACACCATCGTTTTCCGCGCTGAGCGAGGTCAGGTCCGGCACATCGACCGTCAGGTAGTCAGCCAGGACCCCGTCGCCCTTGGCGGTTTCACCGTGGCATCCCGCGCAATTCTCTGCATAGAAACGAGCGCCCCAATCATGCTCTTGGGCCATTGCCGCGCTCCCGAGAATGAAAGGCATCATCAAAAAGAACTTTTTCATATCTTGATCCTCCAGTTGCTGCCCGAGCGTCGCGCCTGTTCGGCTCGATATCATTGACGACCGTCAACGCCCGGGTTTGCACCGCGCACGTGGTATTGATGACCATCAATGAGAGTGGGGAACGACTCGGACATCTTTGAGCCATTCGCGACTACGCCTTTGTCCAAGCAGGCGTGGAACTTCCGCCTGTCCCCGGAAATCGCGGAAATTGCCGTTGGCTGGGCGATGCATCCCGTGAGTTCGGCCAACGGCATTAACTCAAAAGGAGCGATACATGGCTGATAAGTCTACGGATATCCCTGTCACACGCGAAGCACGCGCAACCAACCGGCCGATCAACCCATGGACCGGCTTTGGCAGTTTGCGCGACGAGATGGAGCGCTTGTTCGACAGTTTTGAACCGCGCCTGTGGTTCGACCGCGCGCTTCCAGAGACGTCACGCGGGTTTCCCCTCTGTCCGGCAGTCGACCTGACCGAGACCGAAAAAGGGTATGCCATCACCGCCGAGTTGCCGGGACTGGACCCCGACGGAATCCACGTGAAGATCAGTAACGGAACGCTGACAATAAGCGGCGAGAAATCCGACGAGAAGAAAGAAGGGGATGAAAGCCATCATCTCAGCGAACGTCGCTGGGGCAGTTTTCAGCGCACGATCCGAATGCCCGAAAACATCGAGCACGACAAGATCGAGGCAGAGTTCTCCAAGGGCGTGCTGACCATCCAACTGCCGAAATCCAAGGCGGCCCTGGCGTCCGAGAAAACGATCACGGTCAAGGCGGCATAGCCGGGTGTCCGGCCCTTTATTCAAGGATCGGGCGGACGCGGCGCGCCAGCTGATCGCAGCACTTCCGCCCGATATCGACCGCCGCTGGCTGGTTCTGGGACTGCCGCGCGGCGGCGTCCCCATTGCCGCGGACATCGCACGCCACTTGGGTGGCGCTTTCGATATATTGATCGTGCGCAAGGTGGGTCTGCCGAATAATCCGGAACTGGCCGTCGCCGCCGTCACCGGGCCCGACCCTGACGAGCTTGCGATCAACCGAACCCTTCAGGACATGCTCGACTTGTCGGAGGTTGATATCCAGGCATTGGCCGTGGAGCCGATCCGCGAGGTGGAAAAACGGCGGCGCATGTGGCTGGAAGGCAGGAGTCCCCTGCCTTTCATTGATCGCGACGTGCTGATCGTGGACGATGGCGCCGCGACGGGTACAACGCTTGAAGCGGCGCTGACGATGGTCCGGCGTCAGGGCGCACGCGCCATCGCCGTGGCCGTTCCCGTCGCTCTGCAAGGCGCGCTTGACCGCCTGTCCATGAGTGGCGTCCGGGTCATTTGCCCTCACCGATCCGACAGGCTCTACTCGATCAGTGGCGCATACCGGGATTTCCCTCAGGTCACTGACCAGCAGGTTACAGACATGCTTTCCTGTCTCCGCCGCGAACAGGCCTGAAAGCGATGACAATTTCCGCCTTTGGACGAAGCATGGTTTGGCGCTTTCTGCAGCACCCGCTATAATCGAAGAAATTTCCGCCGTGGCAGCCATGACGAAAGCAACCGTCCTTGTCGTCGATGACGACCCAGAGATCAGAAAAGCCTTGAACCACGGCCTTTCGTCCGAAGGCTACAACGTGCACGAAGCCAGCGACCGGGCAACGATGCTCAGCAACTTGCGTGAAAACCACGTATCCCTCATCACCCTGGATCTCAATCTCGGCGGCGACGACGGCCTGGACCTTGCGCGGGAACTGAGGTCAAAGCGCAATATCCCCGTCGTAATGATATCTGGCCGATCCGACCCCTACGACCGCGTCCGGGGGCTGGAGTGCGGCGCGGACGATTACATCGTCAAACCCTTCCATATCAAGGAAGTCGTAATGCGGGTCCAAAAGACATTGGAGAGATATCAAGACACCGTTCAACCTTCGGGCAAGCTTCTGTTCGATCACAGCGAACTCGATCTGAAACACCATATTGCACGGCACCTCGACGGGTCGCCGCTTGATCTTACGGAAATGGAACTGAAACTGCTGGAGCTGTTCGTGCGGCACCCCGGCCGCGTGCTCAGCCGAGACGAGATTTCGCACGCCCTGCACGGACGGGGATGGTCGCCCTATGACCGCAGCATCGATGGTCACGTCGCGCGCCTTCGAAGAAAGATCGAAACGCCGGGAGAGTCTCCTCTTCTGATCCGATCGGTTCGCGGTGTTGGCTACGTATTTAGCGGGGACGTCAAGCCTTCCCGCGAGGACTGAGCGCCCGTTCAACCGCCTGCGCCAGCACCGTCAGCGGATATGGTTTCTTGAGGAGTTCCGGCAGACGGTCGCGCGGATGGCGTGGCAGTCGCCGGCCGGACACGTGTCCCGAGGTCAAAAGAACGGCAATTTGCGAGTATTGCTCCCGAACTGTTTCCGCAATGTCATATCCCGAGATCGTACCCGGCAAGATGACATCGGAAAAAACCAGGTCGACCACTTCCCCCTCGCTCAAAAGCTGCAAGGCGGTCTCTCCATCCGCGGCTTCGATCACGGCATATCCCAATGCTTCAAGACGCTTCAGGGTCGCCTCCCGCACCAGCGCATCGTCCTCCACGACGAGGATCATCTCGCCATTGCCCATAGGTATCTCGGCCTCCCGCTCCTCTCGATGAGCAATGCCATCCGCGACCGGAAGAAAGATCGACACCGTCGTTCCTTCTCCTTTTTCGGACACGATCGAAACGAACCCGTTCACCCGTTCGACCGAAGCAAACACACTGGTCAGTCCAAGACCCGTACCCATCTCCGGCGATTTGCTGGTGATAAACGGTTCTTTCGCGCGCTTGACCTCTATTGGGGTCATGCCGACGCCATTGTCCGACACGCTGAGTTCCAGGTAGTGCCCGGGCTTGCCGTTGTCATAGGACTTGGCGGCTTGCGCATCGATTTCGACATCCTTCGTGGTGATAATGATCTCTCCACTATTTGGCTGCGCATCTCGCGCATTCACAACAAGGTTCAGGATTGCACCGTCCAGTTCGGCTGGGTCGATACGGACGGAATAATCATCCGCTCCAGCCGAGAAACGCAAGGAAATGTGCTCATTCAGCAGGCGTTCCAACATGGCCCAGGTTTTCAGGATGTGTTCGTCCAGACGGATCAGTGTGGGTTGCGAATTCCGCGCCCCGGAAAGTGACAGCAGCTTCTTGTTGAATCCGCCCCCCATTTCAGCGGCGTCCATTGCGACCTGGAGGTATTCGTAAGTCGCGGGATCGGAGACACGCATTGCAGCAAGCTCAAGATTCGCGAGTATGACGGAAAGCAGGTTGTTGGAATCATGCGCGATGATCCCGGCGATTCGTCCGATCGCCTCCAGGCGTTGCGACCTGGCCACCGACATCTGCAACTCGTTCCTCTCGGTTTGATCAATCAATATCCCGACGAACCGCGCCGCCTTCTTTTTGTTGTCGGTGCCTTCGAACAAGACACGCCCGACAAGCTGCAACTCGCGACCTTTCTGCGGTGCGCCGGGCCTGACTTCGGCCCGAAACAGCCCATCACCCTCCGGATCGAACGCGCGTCCCCGCGACTCGCGAAACGCGGCTTCGTCCAACGGGTTCAATGCCACGATCCAGCCGTCGAAATCGGCCGGCAGATCCTTGTCTTCAAGATCTGTCATCTCGAGAAAGGCGTCGCTGACTTCGATTTTTCCTGTACTGATATCCAAATCGATCGTCCCGATCCCCAGCGCATCGACCAACAGCCGCAACCTTGTTTCGCTTTCTTGCAGCTGAAACTCCGCTTCTTTCTGCTTGGTAATGTCCTCGGTAAAAACCGCGATCCCGACAACAACGTCCTGGGCATCGCGGACCGGCTTTGTGCGCCAGCGCTCCCAACGGACGCATCCGTCATTCAGCACCAGGCGATCCTCATGCGACGTCAGGCCTTCTCCGGCCAAACCGCGCTGATGGGCCTGTTTTATGTGATCGGGCAGATTGGGAAAAATGTCGTAGTGGCACACGCTCCTGAGGTCTTTGTCCACAAGTCCGTAACGCTCAGCCCAAAACCGCGACCACGCGACGTATCGCATATTGCGGTCAAACATCGCCACGGCCGCCGGGGCATCTTCCACGAACATCGCAAGACGGGTGTCGAGCCCATCCGGCCCCGTCTGTTCAACACTCTTTGGCGTGTCTGTCATGGTCTATTTTCATATACTTAAAGCAATAAAGGCGGAACCTGCGCGTACAATTCTACACAATTCTCGCCCACACGTCGCCGCTGCAATTCGATAGAAAGACCCCATGTGAAAGTTGCAAGGACCAATGCGGCCGTCTGTCATGGCCCGGACACTGGGGGGACCAATGCATACTTCGACGACGACGGCGCAAATTGCGCCGGCTCAAATCTGTGCATCTTGCGCGGCACACGACTTCGGCCTTTGTGGCATGCTGGGCGACGCATGCTCAAGCTTGCTGTCACCACGATGCCATCAGACCCGATACAAAAGAGGCGACGAACTGGCTTTACAAGGAGAACTTACAGACCGGATCGGGATCATCTCATCGGGTCTGGTGAAGGTCGTCCTGATGACCGCGGACGGCGAACATCACATCCTTCAGCTCCTCAAGCCCGGCCATATCGTCGGGGATCCATGCAAGGCAGAGAACGCGTTTTCCTGGGAAGCCGCGACATCGGCCCGTATCTGCTGGGTCAACCGCGCGACGCTGAACGCTTTGATCCGGGATGAGCCGCAGATTTACCGGGCATACCTTGCTATCACCGCACAACAACTGGAAGAGCATCGGCTGTGGGCTGCTTCCATGCGTGGCCGCAATACCCTTCAGCGCATAGCGTTCTGGATCGTGCAACAATTGCCTGACGCGCGCGACGGCGCCAAGGCAACCGTCCGGATACCGCTGACCCGACGCGATCTGGCTTCGCTGCTGGACATGACCGTAGAAACCCTATGTCGAGGCCTGCACCAGCTTGCCGATCGAAACGCCATATGCTTGCTGACCCCGGAAGAGATAGATGTGGTCGACATGACCAAGCTCCGGCTATTCGGGCGGTGTGGTGAAGACCGCGTGCACGAGGTTCTGAACGCTCCGGACACCAGAATGGACAGTCAAAAGCCCTTCTGTATTGCCCGACAGCAGACACCCGCTCGCACACAACCGATACCAGCGCAGTCCAGCCGGTCCGAAATGGAAAGACGCCACGGAAAAGTCAGGCTGATGACAGCCGTCAATGATGATCAGCCAAAGCTATGGATTCCTGATCGCGGGTAATAACCCGCAACCATGGAGGTACCAATGGCAGATCCGAAGTCGAAGCCGAAACCGGCCAAGCAGAGCAGCAAGCCTGCTCCGTCGACCGCGAAACCGGCAAAACCCGCGCCCCAACAACAGGCCGGGTCCAAGTAATGCAAAGGCCGCCCCGAAACCTTCGGGACGGCCATTTTTAAGTTCACGAATTTCAAAGGAATAATTCCAATGCCCGTCAAAACCATCGCATTGGTCATTTTCGACTCCGCCGAAGCAGAATGGCTTATCAACAAATGCTTCACACTTGCCCTATCGCTCGATGCGCACGTGATTGGCCTGCATTCTTTCTCTCAGGTCGTCTTCTTCGATGGGCTGAGTTCCGCACCGATGGTGTATGCAACCTTTCAGGACTGGCAGATCAAGGAATCCGACAAGATTCGCGACCTGTTCGACGAGGCGTCGCGCAAAAACGACCTGAGGACTGAATTTCGCCGGCAGGACGCGCTCTTCGGCAGCGAAAGATTTTTCCTGGCGGGCGCCCGCGCCGCCGATCTGGTGGTCATGGGAAGCAATGGTTCAGGCACACGCGCGCCTGATGATCGGGTCACGGCAGAACGGCTGATCCGGAACCTCGGTCGTCCGGTGCTGGTTCTGTCGCCCGAAGCAGACGTGAAAGCCCCCTTCGACACCATTGCCATCGGCTGGAGCGAAACCCGCGAAGCCACCCGCGCCGCGCATGATGCGCTCGACCTTGCCAAGCCCGGCGCGCAGATAGACCTAATCGCACTGGTCGCCCGCGCAAGCGATGAAAAACCAGGCTTCGACAGCCGGGATGAGTTTGCAATTGCGCTCGACCGCCGTGGATTCAAGGCGACGACGACCGACAGGATGGCGACGGTCGATCATCGCGGTCAGGAACTGCTGAACGCCGCGCACGATTGCGAGGCCACGCTTCTCGTCGCGGGCGCCTTCGGGCACTCGCAATTCTACGATTTCATGATCGGCGCCGTTACGGGGCACCTTCTTGAGAAGGCAAATCTTCCGGTTCTCCTGTCGCGATAGACCTCACTCCTGATCCTCGGATTTCCGGCGCGGCAACAGCAACGCGATGCCCGCCGATATTGCGGCCGCCGCCAGTAGCGCGAGCCGCAAGGTCTGCCGCTCCGACAGCCCGGCCACCCCGCCCTTGAGAACGCCCAGTGCGATCCCGGCCAAGGGATCGGAAGACTTCGACCGCTGTTTTTCAGAGGCTACCGCAAGACGAAGAACAAGGCCGATCAACAGCGCCGTCGCAGCCAGCGCCCCCGACATCACCAGGAAAGCACCGCCCAAGCCAAGGGCGGGGCTTGCCATTATCACGATGCCCGCGATCAGACAGGCCCAGCAAGTCAGGCCCAGAATACCGATGACAACGGCCAGAGCGGCCCTACGCGCGCCGGCTGCTATGCGGTCGCGAGGCAGCATTCGACGCGCCGCTCAACTATGCCGACGCGCCAGCAATCCGAGAATGAGACCGAAACCGATCACGCCAAGGATACCCCCGGCCCACGCTCCCGGATGATCCCGCACGCTGCGCTCGACGCTTTTTTCCAGCTGCTCCACACGGTGCTCCAGCACCTGTATCGCCTGCCGTCCTTGGCGGATCAGTTCCTCGGATTGCTGTTCGAACTCCTCACCGACCTCGCCCATCCGCTTCTTGCCGACTTTCTTCAGCAACTTCCCGAGATCCTGTACCGCGGCGCGAAATTCATGAAGATCAGCGCTCAGATCCTCGGAGGATAGGCCCGTCGCTTTCTGTGTTTTCGGAATATCTTCCGGCATCTCGTTCTCCTTTCAGAAAAGGTTGGCGAACCGGGCCGAAACGTCGGCCCGGCATCTGGTCTTGTCAGGCGCCGATTGAAATGTGATCGACAACGCTGGTCACGCCCGGTGCGGCCCAGGCCGCCCTTTCTGCCGCATCGCGTTCCGACCAAGTGCGCACCTTGCCGTCCAGCGTGACCTTGCGGTCATCGACTTTCACGTTGATTCCCTTGGCCTCCAGCTCGGCATCTCGCCGCAACGCGTTCTCGATGCGTTGACGAACGTCGGTCGGGCTGACGCTCGGGGCAATCTGTATCAGGTTCGATACGCTCTTGACGCCGGTCAGGTCCCGAACGGCCTTTTCCGCAGCAAGCTTTTCAAAATACCACTTCACCTTGCCGCTCAGGGTCACGAGGCCTTTCTCGACCTTCACCTGCACAGCATCCTTGGGGACAGAACTGTTCCAGCGAAGCGAATTTGCCGCGCGATGCGCGATCTCGTCGTCGGCCGTGATATGCGACCCAACTGGCCGTACCTCGATTTCTTGCGCGATGGCCCGTACGCCCTTGACCCGTTTCACGATGTTCTCCGCCATGCGTTTTTGAGCATAGCTTGGCACGTGACCGGTCAGCGTGACCGTTCCATCCTCCACCGCAACACCGATGTCGGCCGCGTCAATGCTTGGCTCGAATTCCAGTTCGTCGACGACATCCTGTCTGAGATCCTTGTCCTTCATTTTCTTTTCTCCTGAATGCGACACTGATTCCGTGTCAATGGAAGAAGAATGACGTCCACGCCATGCCGCCACATTGACCGCCGACAACGGGCGGCAGGCATCGTGGCACACTATTGACGGTCAACAAGACCAGCCCAGTCCAATCCCCTAACCTGCTCCCGACCGCTGCTGAAGGAGACCGGAATTGAAGCCTGAGTTCATCGACGTGCCGCATGCGCATTCGGTCGCCGAAGTCCTGCAAATGCTCGATACCGACGCCGAACTGGGACTAAGCTGCCACGAGGCGCAAAAGCGGCTTGCTCGCTACGGCCCTAACCACCTGCGCCAGATTAAACCGCGCAGCACGCTCTCCATCCTGTTTCACCAGGTCCGCGGATTCATCTTCTGGCTTTTGGTGGCCGCAAGCGCCTTCGCATTTTCGATCGGCGACACCGCCGAGGCTACCGCGATCCTCATCGTACTGGTTCTGAACGTCCTCATCGGCGTCTTCACCGAGCGGCGCGCCGCCCGATCGATGGAAGCGCTTAGACATATCGCCGACACCCACACCCGCATCCGCCGCGACGGCCACGTCTTCATGGCCGATGCCCGCGATCTCGTCCCCGGCGACATCGTCATCATCGAGGCGGGCGACGTCATCACTGCCGATCTGCGCGTGATCAAAGCCACTGGGCTGGAATGCGATGAATCCGTCCTGACGGGTGAATCGATCGCAGTCGCCAAATCCACCGAGGCTGTCGAAATCGACAGCATTCTCGGCGAGCGCATCGGTATGCTCTTCAAGGGCAGTGCCGTCACCCGCGGCCTGGCCGAGGCCGTGGTCACCGGCATCGGCATGCAGACCGAGGTAGGGCATATCAGCGCCTTGGTTCAAGCGGCCGAACCGGAATCTACGCCGCTTGAAAGCCAGCTCAACCGCCTCGGGCAGAAACTTGTCGCGCTGATGATCGCGCTCTGCGGTGTCACCGTCGGGGCCGGCTACGTACGCGGATATCCGGCAACAGAACTCATCCAGACCGGCATCGCGCTCGCGGTCGCCGCGATACCCGAGGGCTTGCCTGTTGTCGCGACCCTCTGCCTTGCGCGCGGTATGTGGCGGATGGCGACCCACAACGCCCTGATCCGGCGCCTGTCGTCCGTGGAAACCCTTGGCGCGACAACAGTGATCCTGACCGACAAGACCGGCACACTGACCGAAAATCGCATGAGCGTCACCCGCTACCTGCTCTCGGGCGAAACGCAGGAAGTCACAGCCGAAGGTCCGCTCGACACCGGCCAGTCGCCAGCTCTTCTATGGGCCCTGCGGATTGGCGCCTTGTGCAATAGCGCGGATCGCGGCGGCCCGCTGCAAAGCGAAGGCACCGGAGACCCGATGGAACTAGCTCTTCTCGACGTTGCGGCCCGGGCCAATTTGGACCTCGCAGGTTATCGCGTCGTCGCGGAGCACGCGTTCGATCCTGACCATCGCATGATGGCGCAGATTCACGAATTCGAAGGGCGGTTTCTTTTCTCGGTCAAGGGTGCCCCGGAAGCCGTACTCGCCAGATGCACACATGTTCTGTCAGACTCTGTGACACTTCCGCTGGACGCCGCCGCGCGACATGCCTGGCAGAACAAGAGCTGCGCCGCCGCCGCCAAAGGTCTGCGCTGCCTCGCCCTGGCCATGAAAAGCCGCGACGCATCGAACGAACACCCCTATGCCGATCTAATGCTGATCGCGATTGTGGCGTTTGCCGATCCGATGCGGCATGAGGTACCCGCCGCCATCGCGGCCTGCAAGACGGCCGGTATCCGCGTCGTCATGGTCACCGGCGACCACGCCGCCACGGCCCTGCGCATTGCGCGCGACGCCGGGATCGATCCGGGCCGTGCCGCGATGCCGGACGACCTCGACCTCGCCACGCTCGACCCTGCGCGTGTCGATCCGGCCACTGCCCAACGTCTGTTGCAGACCAACGTCTTCGCCCGCGTTTCACCGTCCGGCAAGCTGGCGCTCGCCACGTTCCTCCAGAAATCGGGCCAGATCGTCGCTATGACCGGGGATGGCGTCAACGATGCACCGGCCCTGCGCAAGGCCGATATCGGCATCGCCATGGGCCATCGCGGTACCCAGGTCGCCCGTGAAGCCGCCGAGATGGTCCTGCGCGACGATTCTTTCGCCACAATCGTGACCGCGGTCCGCGAAGGCCGTGCGATCTTCGACAACATCCGGAAATTCGTCGTCTACCTGATGTCGTGCAACCTGTCCGAAGTGCTCGTCGTCGGCATCGCCGTGGCTGCAGGCTTGCCCGCCCCACTGACGCCTTTGCAGATCCTCTTCCTGAACCTCGTAACGGACGTATTCCCAGCCTTCGCACTCGGGCTCGGCCCCGGCGATCCCGACATTCTGAAACGTCCCCCCCGCCACGCCAAAGAATCGATCATGGGCCGGTACCAATGGCGCCGCGTGGCATGGCTGGGGACACTCATCACTGTGGCGACGCTAGGCGCGTTCGGCCTTGCGCTTTTCTGGTTGGCGCTCGCTCCGGCGCAGGCCACCACAGTCGCATTTCTGACCCTGTCCTTGGCGCAGCTGTGGAATGTCATCAATGCGGGCGACCCAAGGCGCGGACCGGTAGACAGTGGCGCCATGCGAAACCCGTTCGTCTGGGGCGCGATCACGCTCTGTCTCGGTCTCGTGGCAACGGCCCTTTGGGTGCCAGTCTTCTCGGACGTTCTTGAATTGCCCTCGCCAGGCGGTGCGGGCTTGGTGCTGGCATTGGGGACCAGTTTTCTCCCGCTCGTTGCAATGCCGATAGCCGCACTCCGCGCGAGGGCCCAGAATCACGCGCTCCAGTCGTGAACATGCACGTCACGTCCCGAATGTGCCTCCAGGATCTTGCGGGCAAGAGTTTCCCGTTCCACGTCATTGACCCTGACCCATAACAGTATACCGCCGTGGCGTATCTGTTCGGAATAATAGTCCCGATGCGCCTTGGCTTTATCCTCTGTCATTGTACGCTCATTCCAACCTTGTGAGGGAGACCGCGAAGGGACCCTTGTCACCCTGCTCTTCACGAAACCGCAGGCGGTCGCCTGTCCCAAGGTCATCCCAAACATCCGACGTGAAACCATCACGTTGGAAATAGACCTCGCGCCCGTCATCGCCGCGCAGATAGCCATACCCCAGCTTCGGCTCTATAGACGTGATCTCGCCATGCAAGACCGGCGCATGATGCTTGACCTCGACACCACCCATTTTCTTCTTCTGACGCTTGAGGTGCTTTTCGGCTGCCGAGAAAGCCCGGTTCACGGCCAGCAGAAGATCATCGCGCGCGCTGCCCTGCGCAACTTGCCGCGACACCGCGAAATCGGGCCCGGGCAGGTGCAGGTTCAGACGGACCCTGACCACCCGCCCGTGCGGCTTGCGCTTTTGCGGCGCATCCAGCGTGACCTCGCATCCGGTGACCCGGTCGCTGATCCGCTCCAGCACCGTGATACGGCGACCCACCAACTCGGACACAGCCGGCGATGGATCGAGATTGCGATAACTGATGATCGGGTCAATCTGCATAGACCTCTGACCTTCTGGCTCTTCGACCTCCCTATGGGCAGGGCGCCCTGTAATAGGTGCCATCTCCACGTGCGTAGGCGCAGTTACCGGTTTCCGTGTTCTGCGCCACCAGAGTGCCCGCCGCAGCTCCGGCCAGCGCCGAGATGAGCCGCCAGTCGTCATCGGCTCCAAGCGCGTCCGCCGTGATCAGACCTGCCGCAGCCCCGGCGGTCACGCCGACAACGGTCCGTTGTTGCTCCGTCAGGTTTTCGCATCCGACCAGCAGCGCAAATCCCGCGAGGAACAAAAGCGTCTTCAAATTGCGCTCCATGCGTTGAACCTCCAAATGACTAAGTTTCTCGTGCGCTTTCCTGTTTCGCATCTTGCGGTTTTCCGGTCATTGATGGTTATCAACAAGCTCCGGCGCGCAGGCGACCGACAGAGAGATCTCTTGCCCCCGGTTCACGGCATCAATGGCATCGGCGATCAGGGGCGCGCAGCCCAGAATCCTGAACCAGTCCGGCGGCTCTGCAGGAAGATGGGCAAGCGGCGCCACGCTGTCAGTCACCGTCACGCTGTCGATCACGCCCGAGGCGCAGAAATCCTGAACTGTCTGCGCCTCCAGTAGCCCGTGAGGGGCAAGGACATGAATACTGCGGCCGCCGTGATCCCGCACGGCCCGTGCCGCGCGCAAAACGGTTCCGCCGCCGCAAATCATGTCATCGCCAATGTGTACGACGCGGTCCTCGACCTCTCCGGCAAAGAGCGATCCCGACACAATTCCGGCCGAGCGGCGCTTTTCCATGAATCCGAACGACACCTCTCCGTCGATGCGCGCTTCGAGCGCCTCACGCAAAAGCTGGGCACGCTTTACGCCACCGGCATCGGGTGACACGACCACCAACGCGCGTCAAAACTCTGCGCTGCGATATGCGCCGCAAAGAAATCCTGCGTAGCCAGGTGAACCGTCCGGCAACGAAAAGCGTTCTGGAACGCCGCGAGGTTGTGAACCTCAAACGTCATCACCAGTTCGACACCCACCGCTTCCAGAAGCTGCGCGACATAGCGGCTGCTTACCGGGTCCTGCGGCTTTGTCTGCCGGTCCTTCCGCGAATAGGCAAGGTACGGCACGATTGCAGTAATGCGCGCCGCCCCATGCTCCCGGCAGGTTGCGAGGAAGAACAACAAGCGGACCAGCTTGTCGTTCGCCGATGCGACGCCATCGCCGTGAAGCGAGTGCAGCACGAACACATCCCGTCCCCGGACACTGACAAGGGGCCTCGACTTATGCTCGCCGCCCTGAAAGTCGCGTTCTTCGTGCGCCGCAACCGCATAGCCACCGGCGGCGGCCACCCGCGCGCCCAAGGTTTGCGATCCGTTGAGAGCGAAAAATAACATGACGCAAGGGTTCCCATGCGCAATCGCAAAGCATTGACCGTCATCAATGCCACCACCTGCCTGGTTTCACATTCTCGAATGGCCGGTCATCGCTCGGGTGACCCGCATGTCTTTCGGGGTTGATCACGCTCTCATGCAGAACGCCATGCCCTTTGCCCGGCCCCATCACCCACCACGTCGCAGTTCTGTGCGTTCGCGGATCAACGACTTGAGCGCCTTCCTTCAGGATCCTGCCAACTGGCCGACCGGCACGGTTCCAGAGTTCATCGAAACCCACGCATCGCTCGTGTTTATGGGCGGCGACACGGTCCTGAAGCTGAAGAAATCGATCCGGATAGGCGCTCTCGATCTGCGGTCTGTCGCGTCACGCCACCATTCGTGCGAAGAGGAGTTTCGCTTGAACCAGGAACTTGCCGGGGACATGTATCGCCGGACGCGGCCAATCACCCGTCATGTCGACGGCAAGCTCGCCCTGGATGGACGCGGCACTATCGTCGACTGGCTGTTGGAAATGCGCCGCCTTCCCGCGGCTCAGATGCTCGACTATCGCCTTTTGCACGGCCCGGCTCCATCCAGGAAAGAGATTCATCGCGTCTGCGATGTCATGGCCGCCTTCTACCTGCGTAGCAGCCCATCCTCGGAATTCGGAACAGAATACATGGCTCGATGGCAGCGGGAGGCTTCCATCAACGCCTGCCACCTCGCTGACCAAAAGAGCGTGATTGGAGAGGCCTACGACCCCGCGCTGCCAGAGATGGCAATCTCGGCACTCGAGAATTGCAGAGCCGAGATCATGAAACGCGGGGCGCTCGGGTTGATCGTCGAAGGGCACGGCGACCTTCGGCCAGAACATGTGAACCTCGGCGACCCGCCGATCGTTTTCGACCGACTTGAATTCGACCGAGGGCTTCGGCTTGCGGATCCCTACGAGGAACTCAACTATCTTGGACTCGGCTGCTCCCTGCTGGGAACGCACTGGATCCGTAACGCACTGCTGCACTGGCTCGCGGACTCGGGGCTCGACCGTCCCAGCCCGGCGCTGATGAATGCCTACAGCCTGAACCGTCTGCTCACCCGCGCCCGTCTCGCAATCGATCATCTGCTCGACCGCCATATCCGTACCCCCGAGAAATGGCCCCGACAAGCCAGGCAATGTCTCTCAGCGGCCCGGCGCTTCGTCCACGACACGCCGTCTGTGTGGCAAGCACCTTAGGCTTCGAAAATGACCGTCCGCACAGTATCCAGCATCTCCATACAGTCGCGTGACAGACCTGCGCGACGGCCTCGAGCGAACAAGACAGGAGGAACGAAGCCGTGAAGTCTGAACGCGCCCTGAACCTTGGCTACATCCTGTTCGCCTTCTTCGCGGTCTTCGCGTTCCAGGCCTGGATCGCCGTCAGCCAGACAATCGTACTGGATTACTCGCAATTCATTTCCTACCTCGAAGAGAGCCGCATCGCCCGAGTGACCGTGACCGAAACCCGGATCGAAGGCGCATTCACCGAGAGCATGGGTGGCAAGACGCTCTTCGTGACAACACGCGTCGATCCGGATTTCGCCTCAATGCTCGCCTCATACGGGGTAGAGATCGCCGGCGCATCCGATTCCAATTGGCTGACGACGCTTGCGTCCTGGATCGCTCCGGCCGTGATCCTCGTATTCTTCTGGGCCTTCGTGTTCCGCCGCTTTGCCGAACGGCAGGGCATGGGTGGGCTGGTCAATGTTGGTAAGTCCAAGGCCAAGGTCTGGGTCGAGCGCAACACCGGCGTGACCTTCGCCGACGTGGCGGGCGTTGACGAGGCCAGGACCGAGCTACAGGAGATCGTTTCGTTCCTGACCGATCGCGACCGCTTCGCGCGCCTCGGCGCCCGCGTGCCCCGCGGCATCCTGCTGACCGGGCCGCCTGGTACGGGCAAGACCCTGCTGGCCCGCGCCGTGGCCGGAGAGGCAGGCGTGCCTTTCTTCTCGATCTCTGGCTCCGAGTTCGTGGAAATGTTCGTCGGCGTCGGCGCCGCCCGGGTGCGCGACCTGTTCGAACAGGCCCGCAAGGCCGCTCCCTGCATCATCTTCATAGACGAGCTCGACGCGCTTGGCCGGGCGCGCGGCGCGATCTCGGGCTTCGGCGGCGCCGACGAAAAGGAACAGACGTTAAACCAGCTACTGTCCGAACTGGATGGTTTCGATCCGACCGTGGGCATCGTCCTGCTGGCGGCGACCAACCGACCGGAAATTCTCGATCCGGCCCTCACCCGGGCCGGGCGCTTCGACCGGCAGATCATCGTCGACCGCCCCGAGCGCAGGGGACGGCGCGACATCCTCGCGGTGCATATTCGCAAGATCACAGTCGACCCAGCTCTGAGCCTCGATGACGTCGCGGCCCTCACGCCCGGCTTCACCGGTGCCGATCTCGCAAACCTCGTCAACGAGGCCGCCATTGTCGCCACCCGGCGCGGCGGGCAGGCCGTGACCCTTCAGGACATGACCGAGGCCGTTGAAAGGGTCGTGGCCGGGGCGGAACGCCATTCCCGGCTGCTCACCCCCGACGAGCGATGGCGCGTCGCGATTCACGAAATGGGTCACGCGCTGGTCGCCGCGGCCCTGCCGGGGGCCGACCCGGTGCACAAGGTTTCGATCATTCCCCGCAGCATCGGCGCTTTGGGCTACACCATGCAGCGCCCGACAGAAGACAGGTTCCTGATCACCGAAAGGGAACTGCGCGACCGGATGGCAGTGCTGCTGGCCGGGCGCGCGGCCGAGGCGCTGGTGCTCGGGCAGGTTTCCAGCGGCGCGGAAGACGACCTGGCCAAGGCCACCGACATCGCGCGCTCGATGGTCATGCGGTTCGGCATGGGACAGACGATCGGCCCCGTGACGCTCGAAGAGAAACGCCTGCGATGGTTACCGGACGCCGATACCGGCCCGCGCGACTTTTCCCAGGCCACGGCTCGGGAGGTGGACCTCGACGTTCGCGCGGCCCTCGATGCGGCGTTCCAAAAGGCGACCGCCGCGCTTGAAAAAGCCCGCGCAGACCTCTTGTCCGGCGCTGACCTGCTCTGCGAGAAAGAGACGATCACGCCACAGGATTTTCCGGCGATCTCCCGAACGTCGGCATCCGCCCCTGCGCCCGGCAACGGCGACGAAGGCCTCGCCATCGGTACGAGCGTCTCCCGCACAGCCGGTCCAATGCTCACCAATCACGGCTCGACGGGATAACCCTAACCAATAGTGGTGAAATACGCGCGCCCCGCGCGATAGATCCGCAAGATCAGCGGCCCGTCCGATTGACGCGCCCGCCTGTCCAGCTCTTGCGGGCTGTGAACCGGTTTGCCCCCGGCCTCAACAATGACATCCCCGGGCCGCACCCCCGCCGCGCTCAGTGGGCTGGCGGCATCGAGATCCTCGACCAGCACGCCACTCCGCCTGCCGCCCGACCCCTCGTCCACTGGCACGGACCTCAGGGTCGCGCCATCAAGACGCCCGGTCGCCGGCACGGAAGGCCCGCCCCTGTTCGCTTCGACTTGGGAACCGCCCGCGCGCCCAAGCGTAACACGCATGCTCTGCGGCCTACCCTCGCGGATCAGTCCAAGCCGCACTGTAGCGCCCGGTTGTTTGAAGCTCACCGCCAGCCGCAACTCCGCCGCATCGGCAACTTGATCATTATCGACAGCCACGACGATGTCCCCGGGTTTCAGCCCGGCAACCTCTGCCGGTGATCCGGGAACGATATCGGCGATCAGAACGCCGCCCGTGTCCGCAACCCCGAAGGCCTCCGCCAGGTCAGGGTCCAGATCCTGTATCATGATCCCGATCTGGCCTCGCTCGACGCGGCCGTTCTCCACCAGTTGCAGCGCAACCTGCATCGCCATGTCGATGGGAATGGCAAATCCGATTCCGACATTCCCCCCGGTCGGCCCCGCGATGGCAGTGTTGATCCCCACCAGCTCGCCACGCAGGTTCACCAGCGCACCGCCCGAATTGCCCGGGTTGATTGCTGCATCGACCTGGATGAAATCCTCGTATCCCTCTATTCCAAGTCCCGTGCGACCCAATGCGCTCACGATCCCCAGCGTAACGGTCCCTTCCAGACCAAACGGGTTCCCCACCGCCAGGACATAATCGCCCACGCGCAGACCGCTCGACCGCCCTATCACCAGGCCCTCCAAGTTCTCTGCGTCGATGCTCAGCGCGGCGATATCCGTCTCTTCATCTATCCCGCGGATCTCGGCACGCAGGTCGCGCCCATCGGACAGGTGAACCGTGATACTCTTGGCGTATTCCAGCACATGCGCATTTGTCAGCACCAGTCCCGCCTCGGCGTCCACGATCACACCCGAGCCGCTGGCCTCGACGAAGCGTTCAAGCGGCACGTCGTGCGGCAGAAAGTCGAAGAACTGCCGGAAGAAAGGATCGGTAAAGACAGGGCTCTCCAGACTCTCCTGCGATGACACGGATATGGAAACCACCCCGGGCGCGACGCTCTCGACGATTGGCGCCAGCGATGGCGTCACAGCCATCTCGTCGGCGCTCAACCTAACCTCCGGCATCACCGGAGACGCCGCGCACAACGCGCCGCCAAGAACTATCGAAAAGAGCGGTCTCAAGAGCACAGGCATTTGTCGATCCTCCCGAATGAACGTGCGCCTTGGTGCAGTCTCGCCCGGAGCCAGTTTCTCACAATGACGGCAATCAATCGTCCGCGACTTTACCTTTCCAGAACATAACGACCGGGCGCAGGCGCCAGCACCGGCAGGTCCCGTGACGCCGCCGACACGGCGACGGGCGCGCCTGAACGGGCTGCCAGCCATCTTGCCCAGGCCGGCCACCACGATCCGTCCTCGACCGGTGTTTCCTCGAACCACCTCTCGGGGTCGCGCCACCGGGCCATCGAAGGACGCGTGGCACAGCGGTAATGCCGGTTCGGGTGGTTCGGCTCGGAAATGATCCCGGCATTATGCCCGCCATTCGTCAGGACAAACGTCGTCTCGCTGTCTGCCGCCAGCGTCGCCTTGTAGACCGAGCGCCAGGGCGCGACGTGATCCCTCTCTGTGCCCACCAGGCAGATCGGAACCCGGATGTCCGACAGAACGACCGGATGCCCCTCCACCTTAAGGCGCCCCTCCGAAAGATCGTTGTTCAGGTAGAGCTTGCGAAGATACTCCGAATGCATCCGCGCGGGAAGTCGCGTCGCATCGGCATTCCACGCCATCAAGTCGGTCACCGGGTCGGGCTGACCCAGCAAGTAATGCGTCACCATTCGCGACCACAACAGGTCGTTCGACCGCAACATCCGGAACGCCCCCGCCATCTGGCGGGCCTCCAGAACGCCACGCTCCGCCATGATTTCCTCCAGAAAGGCCACCTGCGCCTCCGACAGGTACAACTGGATCTCGCCGGCTTCGGTGAAATCGGTCTGCGCGGCAAACAAGGACAGCGTCGCCAGCCGGTCATCCCCGTCCCGCGCCATCGCCGCCGCCGCGATGGCCAGCAGCGTCCCGCCCAGGCAATAGCCGGTCGCGTGCACCTTCTGCCCGGACCACCGCGCGACCACATCCATCGCCGCCATCACGCCCTGCGTCCGGTAGTCGTCAAGCGCCAGGTCTCGGTCCCGCTCCGTCGGGTTGCGCCAGGAAATGACGAACACCGAGAATCCCTGCGCCACCAGCCACCGGATCAACGAGTTTTTTGGCGACAGGTCCAGAATATAGTATTTCATGATCCAGGCCGGCACGACCAGCACGGGTTCGGGCCGAACCTCGCCGGTACTGGGGCGATAGCGGATCAATTCGATCAGGTGATTGCGATAGACCACATCCCCCTCGGTGATCGCGACCTCGTGGCCCGGTCGAAAGGCTTCGGTGCCCGCAGGCGGGGCATCGGTTGCGCTCCGAAGCAGATCGTCGGCCAGGTATGTCGCCCCGCGCAACAGGTTCGCGCCCCCCTCCGCCCAGGTACGCTCCAGCACTTCGGGGTTGGTCCACGCGAAATTCGTCGGCGCCATCATATCGAGGATCTGCCGACCGAAGAATTGCACCTGCCGTTCGTTTTCAGGCGTCACGCCCAGCGGTCCGGTCGTGGCGGCATGCCACCATTGCTGGCTCAGCAGAAATGATTGGGACCACAGGTTGAACGGCCATTGCTTCCACGCCTCACCGACAAAACGTCGGTCCTGCGGCAGCGGGTCGATACAGCCTTCGGTCTCCTCCGACCGGGCGCAGTTCATAAGAAAAGACTGAAGGCGCAGCGCCTTGCGTAAGCCCTTTCCCCACAATTCGACCTGCCGACCGGGAGAGGCCGCCAGGTGAGCCACCCAATCGAACCACGCCAACCAGAGTGCAATGGGCGACACCCCCATGGTCAAACGTCCGATAGAGACACTCATCGCACGGTCCAGCGCATCGACGGGCGTCACGTCATGCGCGCCGCGATGCAGCTGAGGCAACTGTTCGGGTTTCATGCCGCGTCTTGCGCGTTCCCGCTGGCAATGTCGCGGCTGGCTTTCTGAATCACGGTATTCATGCGGTTCGCCTCTTCCTGGTATTCGTCCAGCGCCTTCTGGAAAAAGGCGGACTGGATCTTGGGCAAATCCGCCGGGTTCCGGCATTGAAGCATATCGTTCGCCGTGCGCAGATCCTGCCGCAGGCGGCCGGTCACGAACCCTGTCCATTCATCGCAAAGATCCAGCCACGCGTCGGCCATCGCCGCCCCAAATGCGCCCAGTGGCCTGATGAAGGTCATTTCCATTTCGGCCATACGTTCTAGCGCCTCGTTCGCGCCGGGTGTTTTAGATGTCTTTGTCATGTCCAATCCTCCTATGGACACCCAGTTCAACACAGCCGGACACAGCTTCATTGACGGCGGTCAACGCGTCGATTTTCGTTGTGCAAACAACGACCCGTTACAGGTAACTCAGAAGCACTGAGCTACTCTTTCTCCAATTGTCTCGAAGGCGCTTCCAACTCCTCTCTTCAGCTGACAAACAAAGCATACGATCTCGGCGACAAGTCCAGTCACGGCTTGATTACCGATCGGAAGCAAGGCCTCACGTTGGAATCGCAATGCCCCGTCACATTGGTAGCGAAAACCGTCGCTTCGCTTGGCGTTTTGAGCCAACACTGACAAAAGCTTGATCCTCGCCAAGTTTGCGACGCTTTCAACGTGATCCCTAAACTGACATATTAGTCGCCTATTACATGAATATTGACCGTCGATCAAAAGTCGTTTACGAGTCTTCGATGCAGCTCCCCGGCGCAGACAAGCGTCCATCTCCGTCAACTATTCCTAAGGAGAATGACGGTTTGGAAGGGAAGAGCCTGCAACAAACCAGCTAGGGAGGAGATCAAATGTCACCGTTAAAGAAAGGCATCGCGACCGTTGCGCTGGCCGCCAGCATGACCGGCGCTCTGATGAGCAGCGCCGCGCTCGCCGCCGAACACGAATGGAAAATGGCCACCACTGTCACCGGCGGTCCGCTGATGGAACTGGGCGCCGAAGCCTTCGCCGAGCGCGTGTCTCAAATGACCGAAGGCCGCGTAGAGATCGAGGTGTTTCCCGCCGGCACGCTGGGCAAGGCGCTCGATGTGTCCACCACCGTGAAACGGGGCGTGGCCGAGGTCGGCCACACATGGATGGGGTACGACTGGGGCAAGGACAAGACCACCGTGCTCTTCGGCGGTTTTGCCGGGTCGATGGACAGCGAGCGCATGCTGCACTGGCTCTATCAGGGCGGCGGCCAGGAACTCTGGACCGAATTCCGCCAGGATCGCTTTGGCATCGTCTCCATGCCGCTCTTCATGCGTCCCGCCGAGGTTTTCCTGCATTCCAAGAAACCCGTCTCGACGCTCGAGGACCTGCAAGGCCTCAAGATGCGCACCGCCGGGGCGTGGCTGGAGATTTCCAGCGAGCTGGGCGCCTCGCCCGTCACCATGGCCGGTGGCGAGGTCTATACTTCGCTTGAACGCGGCACCATCGACGCCACCGAGTGGGGGTCGCTCTATGAAAACGTATCGCCCGGCTTCTACCAGATCGCCAAGTACGTGGTGGTTCCCGGCGTGCACCAGCCCGTCGCGCCTTATGAGCTGGTGATCAACGACGCCGCTTGGGAAGCGCTCTCGGAACAGGACCAGGAAATGGTCCGGTTGGCCGCGGAACTGGTGACGTTCGAAAGCTGGATGCGCCTTGGAAACGAGGACGCCAAGGCGTTGGAATTCTACCGCGACAACGGCAACGAGATCATCGTCCTGGAAGACGAGGTCAAGGACGCCGCCAAGCGCCTCGGCATGGAATGGGCCGACCGCCAGGCCGAGGGCAATGAATGGTTCGAGCGCGTGCTCGCCTCCCAACGCGAATTCGAGTCCACCTGGTCGGAGGCCGACAGCTATCGCAAGATGGCCCTGCCGCCGCAAGACGGCTCGTCCAACTGAACGCCCGACCGGACAGGTGCAGCCCCGACCCGCTGAGGGGCCGGGGCTGCCTCGCCGTCCACAGGAAACTCTGACATGATTACATCCATTCGCCGCTTCATCGGAGCGATCAGTGGTGTCCTGGGCTATTTCTCGGCCCTCATCCTCGTCCCCCTGATCCTCGCCTCGGTCTACGAGGTCGTCTCGCGCTACGTCTTCAACCAGCCAACCATCTGGGCCTACGAGATCGGCTACATGGCAATGGGCGCATCCTTCCTGCTGGGCTCTGCCTACGCCCTGCGCGACGGCCAGCATGTGCGCATCGACGTCCTCGCCTGCCGCTTCTCGCCGCGTCTCAAGGCCATTCTCGATCTCGCGGGATACCTGCTTTTGTTCCTGCCGATCGGCATCTGGCTGAGCTTCGCTCTCTACCACTACACGATCGAGGCCTACGAATGGGGTGAACGCTCCGGCGAAAGCGCCTGGAACCCTGTCGTCTGGCCCTATCACCTGGTGTTCTTCACGGCCTTTGTGGCGATGGTCCTACAGGCCATCTCCGAGGTGCTCGGCTGCCTCCAGGTCCTGTTTGCTCCCGACGCGAAGGAGGTCTGAGCCATGGAATATCTCGCACTCTGGATGTTTCCGGTTCTGCTGCTGATCCTGCTGACCGGGTTTCCGATCGCCTTTTCGCTGATGGGCGTGGCCACCATTTTCGGCTACATCACCTTCGGCGACACCGTCATTTACCAGTTCATCGACAAGATCGACGAGGTCGCGGGAAACTTCGTGCTCGCCGCCGTGCCGCTCTTCGTCTTCATGGGCACCATGCTGGAAAAATCCGGCATCGCCGAACGCCTGTTCGATGCGGTCCACATCTGGACCCGCCGCCTGCCCGGCGGGCTGGGGGTCGGCACGATCTTCATGTGCGTGATCTTCGCCGCCTCAACCGGCGTGATTGGCGCGACTGAAACCGTGGTGGGACTTCTGGCCATCCCGGTCATGATGAAACACAGCTATAACAAGGGGCTCATCTCGGGCACGATCTGCGCCGGCGGCTCGCTGGGCACCATCATCCCGCCCTCGGTTGTGGTCATCATCATGGGGCCGATCGCGGACGTCTCGGTCGGCGATCTCTTCATCGGCATGATCATCCCCGGCCTGACCATGGCGACGCTCTACGTCGTCTACATCATGGGCCGCTGCTACCTGCGTCCGCAGGACGGCTCGCTGGTTTCGGATGACGAGTATCTGCCGACGCTGGGCGAGCGCCTCTGGATCACGCTGACGGCCTTCCTGCCGGCGGCGCTGATGATCTTCGCGGTGCTGGGCTCGATCATGCTCGGCCTCGCCTCTCCGACCGAGGCGGCGGCGATGGGCGCCTTCGGGGCCGTGATCCTGGCGGCGGTCTACCGCACGCTCAACTGGAAAACACTGCGCCTTGCCCTGCTGAACACGGTCAAGGTCACGTCGATGATCCTGATGATCCTGCTGGCGGGCTCGATGTTCTCGGGCGTCTTCGTCGGTGCCGGCGGCACACGCGTCACGACCGAACTGATCGCCGCGTCCGATCTCAGCCCCTGGGCCACGCTGGCGGTGTTCCTGATCATCGTCTTCATCGCCGGCTTCGCACTGGAATGGATCTCGATCCTTTTGATTTTCCTTCCGGTCTTCATTCCGATCGTCACGCAGCTCGGCTTCGACCCGGTCTGGTTCTGCATCCTCTTCCTGATCGTGATACAAACCAGCTACCTGTCGCCGCCGATGGCCCCGGCCATCTTCTACCTGCGAGGCATCGCACCGCCGGAGATCACCATGCCCGACATGTTCAAGGGGGTCGTGCCCTTCATCATCCTTCAGCTCTTCACGCTGGCGTTGGTGATGGCCTTCCCGCAGATGGTGCTCTGGCTGCCGGAGAAAGTCCTTGGCTTCTAGACAAAAGCTCCTTGTCGTCGGCGGCGGTTACGTCGGCTGCGACGTGGCCCGCCGGCTCGACGGAGTGATGGACGTCACCCTGGTCGAGCCGAAACCGGCCTTCCTCCACGCTCCCGCCATGATCCGCGCATTGGTCGAACCCGACCTTCTGGCGGCCGCGACGATCCCCTATGACGGCCTGCTGCGCGAAGGGCGGGTTGTTCGGGGCCGCGTCGCCGCCCTTCATTCCGAAGGCGCAACCCTCGAGGATGGCACGGAGATATCGAGCGACTTCACCCTTGTCGCCACTGGCTCCTCCTACAACCTGCCCTTCAAATCCTCAGCGGAAGACCTCGAAGTTTTCCTCGATGCGCACAGAACGCTCGCGGAGCGCATCGCACAGGCCCGACATATCGCCATTGTCGGTGCGGGTCCGGTCGGCACCGAACTCGCGGGCGAAATCGCGACGGCCCGGCCCGACGCGCACGTCACCCTGATCGCCGCCGCCCCGCTTCCGATGCCCGACCAGCCGGCCAGGCTGGGTCGCGCACTCATGAACCGGCTGCACAGGCTGGGAGTCAAAGTCATCACGCATCGCTCCGCGCCCGGCATTGCTGCCGGCATGGATGCGCAGGACGGCCCTCTGAGTCTTTCGGACGGGCAGGACGTCGCGGCAGACCTCGTGCTCCCCGCGCTCGGCGCGATGCCCTGCACCGATCTTCTCTCCGCCCTGCCCTCGGTGCGCCTCGACAGCGCGGGCCGGGTGATGACCGACCCATACCTGCGGCCCGCGCCGGGCGCACTGCCGGGGCTGTTCACGGGGGGTGACATGGCCGCAACCGGCGACGCGATGACCATCGTCGGCATCCTGCGGCAAGGCCCGTACCTTTCGAAGATCCTGCGCGCGGCGGCCGGGGGCAAACGTGTCGATGTGCTGACTCCTTACCGGCCCTGGCGCGACGCCCCCATGCTCGTGCCTGTCGGCCCACGCCTCGGCGCCAGCCACCTGCCCCTGCCGGGCCCGTTGGCGCTGGCCGGCACCATGCGCGGCCCCGGCGACAGGCTGACACGCCTTGCCAAGGGCCGCGACCTCTTTGTTGGGAAATACCGCCGCCAGCTCGGCGCGCAGCGCCTCAAAGGGTCGCGCGGGTGAACTCGGAGATATAGTCGATCAGCTTGTCCGACGCCTCGCCCGCTGCCGCCGGGTCGCCCTCGGCGATCTTG